>CALMPB010000137.1 GCA_937871985.1 uncultured Burkholderiaceae bacterium | reverse complement strand
CTGGATATTCTCGTCGCGCTTCTGCGCGGTGACGATGATGTCGCTCATCGCGTCGCTGACGGGTGCGCGCGCCGGGGCACCGCCCTCGGCTGGCGCGGTCTGCGCAAAGACCGGACCGGCAAACGCGACCGACGCAAAAAGCGAAATCAGAACGCGGCGTTCGAAACGTGTCATTGCGCTCCCTCCCAGGAAATTGCGTTATTGTTAGGCAACAGGACGATGATGCAGCATGGCCGCAGCGGATCGCCTCGGCGCGCAAATTGCACAAACCGAACCGATCGCCAGATTGAAATATCTCGATAATATTTTACGATCAAACGCTTGCCGAGAATGTAGATACTTAATAGTTTTTGGCGCCGCCGACTCGTTGAATAAATTTAGTTGCACAATTATATTCTTAGATTATTTCCCCCGAACCCAGCTCACTTCCGCTTGTCGACAATCGGCCTTTGGTCACGACTGCCCGCGACGAAAAATCGTCGGGAACCAGTCTTCGCGCAGCTTCTCGCCTGCCGAAATGCCGTGTCCGGGATAAGGAGGCGAGGTGCGGCCCGGCCGCTCGACATAGCGCGCATCGTCCCCGACGAAGCGCAGCGAGAATGCTCGTCGTCGCATCGTAGTATCATTGCCGCGCGCGCCGTGGAGCGTCATGTAGTTGAAAGCAACCGCATCGCCCGGCGCCATCTCCCATTCGCGAATGTCCATGCCCTCCGCATCGGGATCAGGCACCTGTATATAGGCGTCCGCATCGGCGTAGAAATTCTCCTCGGAGAGCCAGCGCGTCGGCACCACCGGCTTGGGCCAGCGGTGCGACCCAGCGACGCAACGCAGCGATGCTTCGCGCACCGGGTCGAGCGGCGACCAGAAGCTGACCGTCTGAGCGCCCTCGACGAAATAATAGGGTCCGTCCTGATGCCAGGGCGTCGGCTTCGACGTCCCCGGCTCCTTGACTAGCACATGATCGTGGAAAAGCTGCGCCGTGTTCGATCTCATCAGGTCCGCTGCGACCTCGGCTGCGGGGGACTGGCGGATGACCGTCTCGAACTCGGCGATGCGTTTCCAGTTGCAATAATCGTCGAAAAAGCGGCCGGACTCGCCGGGCTTGAGGTTTTCGGAGGCATATTCGCCCGGTTCGGCCATGTTGCGCGCGACGCCGGCGCGCAAGCTCTCGACATAATCGGCGAACAGCCCGCGAATGAGTACGACCCCGTCCCGCTGAAAGACCTCGATCTGGGCAGGGCTGACGAGCGAGTGGGGCATTGGCCGGTCCTCTCGATTTGGAGAGGCCATCAAAGGCGCACGCGATCATCGTTTCAAATAATAAGTATCTAATCCACTCTTAGCTTCAAACTATATCTGACGCTCGGCCGGCTCGAATATGTATGCAACCGGTATGAGGATTTTGGGTGCCGATGTCCCCGCTGCGACTCAGTGTCATCGTTTATGGTGTCAACCGGCGTGCGATCTTACCCCCGATCGGCGTCGAACATGGGCTGACGCGATTTTGATGACGGAGTTCACGTTGCGGCCGCGATGAGCCTTGCCTCGAGAAGATCGAGCTTGGCACGGGCGTACATCTGGCGCTTGACGAGTTTGAGTTTGGTGATCTTGCCTTCGGACCGGTTCGGTGCGATCGGGGCGCGAACGGCGTCAATGTCCCTGATCATGCCGCAGGCGAAGGCGTTCACCAGACTCTGACGAACTTTTTCGAGCCAGGCGTCCAGCGAGAAGACCGCCTTCTTGCGTAGCATGACATGGAAGGCGCGATGTCGCGCGCCTCGACGAGCTGGGGAATGAACTCCTCGATAGCCGCGACGGTGATCGTTTTGGCGCGCGATAGAGCGTCGCACTCTGCCGTCATCGGTCGCGCGATGGTTCGGGCGGAAGGAACCTGATACAATCCCTCCGCTTTTTCCGCCCGCCGCTTCCGCGTTGCCCATTCCGTGACCGCCCGAAGCGAAACGCCGAACCCCTACTGCCGCATTTGCCGCCAAAGCTCGGCGCTGTTGCGCTGGCCACCGGCCCATCGGGCGTCAAGCCAGGATAACCAGCCGTCAAGTGAGTTCTCCCGTGTACGGAATACATCGGCCCGCTGGCCGCGCAGTACCGCCCGCACATAACCTCAACTGCGCCCGGTCCGGCGAACGATCTCCTTGATGGTGGCGCCCGATTGCGCCTGTTTTAGAATAGTCCCGTTGTCTTCCTGCCGACAAAGATAACCCTCATAATGCAACCGCTCGGCAGCTGTGAGCAGGTCCGGATTAACGGTGGTCATGCCGATCGCCCTACAGATTTCGCGCATCGAGAAGCGAACCCGCATCAAGGAAGGCTCAGCTGGCAGCCGAACCCTATCCGTCCATTGCATCAAATATGAGTCAGAGCCGATTTTGCAGGCCGAAACACAGCCAGCGCAGCTGTGATGAATCCAGCCGTTGGGCGTGTATCGGCTAACGGGTAGCCGATAGCTTCGCAACCGCAATGAGTGATGGAAGGAGCTCGACCAGAATGCGATGCACGAGGTCCAACGCTCCCAAAAGCTACCGAGGTCATAACATGCGGCGAAGAGAACGACTTGCGAATCGATCTCCAAATCCATAGGGGCGCGCCTATGTGACCGGGTTTCGTGATCAGGCAACTTTTACTAAAAATCAACCAAACAGGATAAATTCATGACAAAGAGGGAGGACGTCAGGCCGAGTCGCTCATCCGAACACTCTTTTCTGAAGACATTTCGCCGATCGCCATGAAGCAAATTCAAGGACCAACACACGCCATATATTACCAGGAAGTTCAATATCGCATTGACTTCTTCATATATACGCTGACGATCGTATCGAATAATGCTTCAATAATGTTGAAAAATGGAACTCACGCACCCAGATTCACTATGTCATTGCATCAGCTAACTCAGTTTGAGAATATCACATTTAGGTCAGCGAAATTGGCTTAACCAAGGGATCGGCAGTTTACCCGGCCAACCACTCACCGCCGACGTTGGCACCAAATGTTGACCACAAAGACGATTGCATAGCGACCAATTCCGGGAAGGTAAAGCGCGTGGAAAATCCCGAACAGCTTATATCGAATACCATCCGCCTCGCTAAGCGGAGCATTGAGTTGCTCACCAAAGCCAGGGACTATCGCGCCCAACCCTACTTCCGGCAGGCACTTGCGATACTGGGCGAAACCCAGGGTTTAAGCAACCCGCATGGAAATCGGGTAGCAAAAGACCTCCTTCGAATGGCGGTCGCGCTACTGGATCAAAATGGTGAAGGTGTCGCTGCGGCTCATGTCGAACAGGCGCTTGAACAGCTCGGCGAACCGTTTCCGCCACTTTCGGAATACGAGATGGTGGCTCGGCTCGATTGGTGGGAGGCAAAAGCACAGAACCGACGGGCTCAACTTCCCGGCACGGTCTGATTGTCCTCCTTCGTGAACAGGCGGTAATAGGCCTGCCTACAACGACGCTCCCCTTCCGCGGTCAGCGTAACAGATTTTGCCTTTCCGACGGGGTTGAAGATGCAATCCTTGTCGTACAGGCGCCCCATCGTGTCCCAGTCAAAGGCTTTCCACGCTCTCCAGAGCGGATCAGACGCGCGCTCCTTGTGCAGCGTCAGGAACATCAGGGCCAGCACCGCTTCATCGATCCGGTCGGTGTCGATCTCCGGTGGAAGCATATGCGAACTCCTTCCCGCAATTTCCTATCACATCTGACGGCAAGTCGCGCGTGACCAGAGGCCGACTATTGCACGAACAAGCACGAGCGTCCTCCCGAACTGCCCGGTGATTGCGCCCGCCACCGGTTTCCTTTCGGCGTGATGCCGGCCCGGGTCGTTTGCTGCTGGGCCGGTAACACCTTTGTTTCACAATTGTTTCCTGATAGACTGCCGGTGGAATGCGCAAAGGACAGCGCCGCGACGGCGGATCCCGGTCCGGCCGCAACCGCCGCGCACGGGGCAACGCCGCCATGGCAGCGCTGATGCTCGATCATACGTGCGGGCATCTCTATCGATGTGTGTCATGGTCGCTCACGCTCCGCGGCCTGCGCACCCAGGCGTTGGATCAGTTGCGCGAGGTAGCCGAGGGACTCGGCGCGCGGCTTATGCCGGCACGGTCGCGTGGAACCCCGTTCGAGTGTGGCGTATTCGGTTGCATCCGCCGTGCGTATGTCGAGGTGCGCTATGGCCACCGCTATCGCATCACGTCGGAAGAACTGGCGTGAGCGATTGCCTGCACCGAACGGTTGCGCGGCCTGGTTTCTGAAATATGCGGCAAGCGGTTCAGCGCCGTCGCGTCCAGGCCATCGCCCGCTCCCTGCGGTGTGGGACATGGTCATGTTCTTCTATGACCGCGTTCGCGTGGAAAAGATGTGGGCGCTTCCCACGCTTCCGCGCGTCCTGTTCGACCCGTACGCCTTCGACAATATCGATCCGGCGGAGATGGCGCCCGGGGTCGGTGCCGACATCACAAGCGTGAAACTCTGTCTTGCCGAAGCGCGCGGCACGATTGCCGCTCGCCGGGTTCACCAGGCCAGCGTCCGATCGCCACTATCCCGACGCAGCCTGTTTCCCGCATCATTCGCCGGCCGTTGCCGGACGACGAGACCGCGGTCGATTTCACCGGGGAAAGGCTCCCTGTAGGCTTCGAGCGCTTCCTGCTTCATCCTGATGTTGATCTTGGCGTCCCGGTTCGTGGTCTCGAGACAAATATGGTCCAACCATTCCCAGATGACGTTCACGTTAACACCCGACGCAAGGAGATGGCCGCTGCCATATACCTCCGAACAAGTGGCGAGACGGGGCGTCGCTAGATGCCGGAATGAATATCGTCGCGGTCGTGTTGGACTGGCTTGTACAGGCCAAAGCTCGCCAGCGGCTGCCGACGCTGCTTAAGAACACTGGTTTCGTCAGCACCGCCTGTGACCGTCGATCGCGCAGCATCTCCCCGAGCAACCGTGCGATCTCCGGCCAATCCAGCACTAACCAAGTAGAAACGAGCCGCAAACGACATTCAGATCCCAAGTGCAGCAATTTTGCCATAGTCATAGACAATTCGAATCGACCCCGCTTGCCCGATGACCTGCGTGGGATAGACTAGGTCAAATAACGAAGACCGTTGCGGCAATGCACCGCCCGGTTTGTACAAAAAGGGGAACATTCATGAGGGAATCCAGATCCAACTGGCTTGCCGGGGTCGCAGTTGTGGCGGTTTCGATTGCTGCAACCTCGACGCCCGCCGCGGCGCAGTCGACGGGAGCCTCTGCGCCCGATACTGTCACGCCAAGCGCCGAAGTCGTCGTCACCGGCTCGCGCATCCGCCGCGATCCGCTCGATCAGGCGTCGCCCGTCGTCAGCGTCGATAGCGAGGCGATTGCGAAGACCGGGCTTTCCTCGATCGCCGACGTGCTACAGCGCCTGCCGAGTTCGTCGGGCGGCCTCAACACCCGGTTCAACAACAGCGGCAATCTCGGCAACCCGCCCGATGGCGGCGGCGTCGGCGCGGGGTCGTCGACGATCGATCTGCGCTACCTCGGCGCCAAACGTACACTCGTGCTGGTCGACGGTCTGCGCTATGTCAGCGGCGCGGCGGCGAGCGGCATTCCCAATTCGGTCGACCTCAATTCGATCCCGGACGGGATGATCGAGCGGATCGAGGTGCTGCAGTCGGGCGCCTCGCCACTCTACGGCTCGGATGCGATCGCGGGCGTGGTCAATATCATCACCAAGTCCCGGCAGGACGGGTTCAAGGCATCAGCGCAGATCGGCTCGTTCCGCCAGGGCGACGGCAAGACCCAGAATTACCAGATGAGCTACGGCACCGGAAAAGACGGGGTCAGCATCGTCGCCGGCGTCAATTACATCAAGCAAGGCTCGGTAAGCGCGCGCAATCGCTCGATTTCGCAATATCCCAATCCCGGGCAGACGAGCTGCTCGGACCCGATCGGCGGATGCAGCGGCGCGACCCCGCTCGGCCGGTTCGACGTCGACGGGAAGGATCTGACGCTGCGCGGTCCGGTGGTGGGCCGCAAACCGGTGTACGATCCGACCCTGGTCGGGGGCGATTATAAGAACTTCACCTCGGCAGATCGCTTCAACTTCGCGCCGTACAATTATTTTGAGACGCCGAGCGAGCGCTATGGCGGTTTCCTCAATGCGCGCGCCGAGTTCAGCGACGCGCTAAACCTGAGGGTGAAGCTGGTCTACAATCACCGTCGTTCACAGAACCAAGCGGCGTTCCTGCCGCTGTTCGTCGGGCCTGATGCGGGCAACGGCAATCTGCTCGACACGATCTCGATCGACGCGACCAACCCCTATAACCCGTTCGGCATGCTCAATTCGGGCACCAACGGTCAGCCCGCGACCTATAGCTTCATCGCCCGCCGGCTGGTCGAGGCGGGGCAGCGCACCTATACGCAGGATGTCGATACGTTCAGCGTCACCGGCACGCTCGACGGCAAGTTCAGGCTGTTCGGGCATACCTGGTATTGGGATGCCAACGCGGTCCTCGGGCTCAACGACGCGCATCAATTATTCACCGGCAATATCAACGCTGCTAAGCTGGCGCAGGCATTGGGGCCTGTCTCCCAGTGCACCGGACCATGCGTGCCGTTCAATATCTTTGGCGGGATCGGCTCGGTGACCCCGGCGATGCTCGCCTTCGTCGGGTTTGACGAGCGCGATCGCAGCCGCCAGCGGCTCAATGATTATGAAGTCAACCTTTCAGGCGCATTGTTCGACCTGCCCGGCGGCCCGCTGGGGGTCGCGCTCGGCTACGAGCATCGTGCCCAATATGGCAGCTTCACCCCCGATCCGATCATTCAGGCCGGGCTTGGCGCCGACATTCCCGCACAGGCGGCGAGCGGCCGGTTCACCGTCGACGAAGTCTATGGCGAGCTCCGCGCACCCTTGCTCAAGGATGTACCAGGCTTCCAGCTGCTCGAGCTCAACGGCGCGGCGCGCTATTCGAACTATTCCTCGTTCGGCGGCAATACCACGCTAACCGGCGGCGCGCAGTGGAAGCCGGTCGCCGACCTGCTGCTGCGCGGTTCCTACGCCCAAAGCCTCCGGGCGCCGAGCATCGGCGAGCTCTATGGCGCGCGCTCACGTTTCGACGTGCCATTGTCGGATCCGTGCACCAATGTCGCGGGTTCGCTCTACCAGACGTCGGCGACGGTGCGCACCAATTGCACCGCCAACGGCGTTCCCGCCAATGGCAGCTATGCCGAGCCGCAGGGCGGGCAACTGCCGGTGCTGACCGGTGGCAACGCCAGTCTGAAGCCCGAAACCGCGCGCACGATCCTGTTCGGCGGGGTTTATAGCCCCGACTGGGCGCGGCACGGCGCGATGCGTGCGGTGAGCCTCGAGGTCAATTATTACGATATCCAGCTCAAGGGCGCGATCGCCTCGATCGACGCCAATGTGCTGCTCAACCGCTGCGCGCAATTGGGCGACGCGCTGAGCTGCGCCGCTGTCCAGCGTACGCCAAACGGCTTCATCTCCGCGATCAACGGCGTGCTGCTCAATACCGGCACGATCCGCACCCGTGGCATTGATGCGACGCTCACCTTGCGCAGCGCCGAGACGGGCGCGGGCACCTTCGGCCTCAGCCTCTACGGCAATGTGCTGTTGAAATATGCGGAAAGCGTCCCCGCCACCATGGGAACCACGACGACCAACTATCTCGGCACCGAGCGCGGCAGCCCCGATCAGGCCTATCCGCACTTCAAGGGAACCGGGGTGTTCGACTGGTCGCTCGGTCCGGTCTCGGCATCGGTCACCGGGCGCTATATCGGTGCGGTGACCGAGATTCAGAACGGCACACGGCTGGGCAGCCGCTTCTATACGGACCTGCAGCTGCAATTCCGCCCGACGTTCATGGACAGCCGCTTCGCGCTCACGCTCGGTGTCAACAATCTGTTCAACGTCAACCCGCCGGGCTGCTTCAGCTGCAGCCTCAACAATTACGACCCGACGACCTATGACGTCCCGGGTCAGTTCGGCTATCTCCGGCTTTCCTACCGGATGTAACCGAAACCGAATTGGTTCACACCAGGCGGGTCGTACGCGGCACGGCCCGCCATTTCAATCAGGGGTCATGCTCGACTTGCCAGCCAGGGAGGCGCAGGGTCGTTCTCACCGGCGTCGAGCGCACGGCCGCACGCTTTGTCAAAGGATCATAGTTCTGGCAGGATCCCGGCCCCCGACTCTGGACTTACACCAACGTTCAGTTTCGGGATGAAAATCTGGCACGCCATCTATCGACCCTGCCCTCACAGGTCGTTTTTGAACCCGATGCGCAAGAAATTCACCGACTCAAATTGATGAATACCAATATGATGCGGGTTCACGGGCGAGGAAGAGAAGAAACAACCGGATGCCGTCACGTTAGCTTCGAATCGAGGCCTGCGAGAAGCCCTTCTCAACCGTAAAGTAATGCTCGAAGAACTGATAGACGCGGCTTCCAACGGTCGGTCATCACGAATATGTAAAGCTTATCGGTCAGATTTGGCACCGGGCATGAGCCAGAAGCTCCAGACCGAGAACGAGCCGAGCAGCGCAAGCGCGATCCCCCCGATTGTCATGATCAGTCGGTGGAAAACTCCTCCCGCTTTGGCTGCGTGAAGCGGATAGGCCAGATCGAGGATCGCCACCCCTTTCGGAAGGGTGTGAGCATCCCTAGCCTCGATCAAATGTGCGCCACCCGGCGCGAACCAGAGAAAGGTATGACCATTAGGCAACCATTCTTCGGATTGGCGCATACGCAACAGGATCGGATCGCCCGCTTGAGCAGGAAAACCAAGCAGCCGTATCTCGGTTGCGGGGAACCGATGCCGCGCGGCAGCGAATATTGCCGGCCAGTCCGGTTGCTCGCGGGGATCGGCGAACCGGACGGCAGGCTGCGCCGTCGCGGCCGCAATCTCGCTCGCGGTCGACCAGGGGCTGACCAGCATCAGGCCTACCGGCTTCAGCGCCATCGCCGCACCGGTTACGAATGACAACAGCAGCAGCGGGGCGACAATGATGCCAAGGTCACGATGATGCCAGACGATGGCCGGGCGACTCATCCGCGACGGCCATAATTTCGGGGTGAACATTCGCCGACGACGCCACCAGAGGATCGTCCCCGTGACGACAAAACCGATCCCCAGCAGCGCGGCGATCCCGACGATGGCTTCGCCGGTCTTGCCGATGAACAGATGGCGATGGAAATCGAACAGCCAGATTTCCGGGCGCCCCCATTGGTTCTGCCACCGGCCGACGGTGATGCCGGCGGCATCGAGATAGCGGCCCGACCCGTCGTGATAGACGACGCGATGAAAGGGAAAATCCGGCGACGCGAAGATGATATAGTCCAGGCGGGCGGTCGTATTTTGCGCCGCTTCGACCACAATGCCTGGCAGCGAAACCGCACGGCCGGCGGCGCGGCCAGCCGGTGCGAACAAACTGTCGGCATTGACCAGCAGCGCGCCCGACACGCCCAGCAGCGCCAGCAGAATCCCGATCACGCCGCCAATCCAGCGATGCAGGTGATCCACCACCCACATCAGCCGCCCCGTCGGAACCCGCCGCGCGCTCATCATTACAACTGGATCGAGAAGGCGAACTTGACCGACATCGGCAACCCTTGCGCGAGCAGGCTGGATCCGGTGGACGCCCAGTAGCGCTTGCCGGCGATGTTCTGGCCATAGACCCGCACCATCGCCTGTTTGCCGAGCAGATCGAAGCCGTAGCTGGCGCCCGCGTCGAACGTTTCATAGCCCGGCACGAAACCCTGGTTCAGCGCATTGACGGCGCGGCGGCCGACATGGAACACGCCGGCGGACACACGCAGCCCTGAGATCTGCGGAACCCGATATTCGATGAATAGCGAACCGGAAAATTTCGCGACATTCTCGATCTGTTTGCCGATGACGTTCGCCGCACCCGATTGCTGCTTGGCGTCGAGCACCATCGCGCTGCCCGAGATCGACAGGTTGGGTATCAATTCGCCGACCGCGCTGAACTCCGCGCCCTGATAAGCCGCCTCGCCGTCCTGCACGAAGAAATTGGCGCTGTTGAGATAGGCGGAAGGACGCTTGATGTGGAAATAGGCGCCGGTCAGCAACAGGCCCCGCAATGGCTCGATCTTGACCCCCGCTTCATATTGCTTGCTGATCGCGGCGGGCAGGATTTCACCGGCATTGTTGGCGATCTGCTGGGCGATCGGCCCCGGTTCCAACCCTTCGATATAATTGGCGTAGAGGCTCGCCCATGCCGACGGCTTCACCATCAGGCCGTAGGAGAAGGTATCGGGCTTGATGTTGTACCGGCTGGTGCGGCTGACATCGCGATAGTCGGTCTTGCGATAGCCTACCGTCGCCTGCAGCCAGTCGCCGAGCGAAGCGCGATCGAAGATATAGATGCCCAGATCCTCGGTGCGCGCCGGATTGGGGATGATGCGCGGCGCGGGCATCTGCTGGGGGATCGGCACGGGATTGTAGAGGTTCTGCGCGAAGCTGCGACGCACGGATGTCGGTACATTGCTGTCGCGGGTCAGATAGGCGGCGCCAACGAGAAGGCTATGCTCGACTGGGCCGGTGCGGAAGGTGCCGGACACATCCGCACGATAGATGATGTTCTTATAATCATTGCCCCGCGTTTGCGCGACCGAGACAATGCCGTTGCCCGTGGCAAGATTATAGCCGCCGAACGAGGAATAGGCCCGATCGCGGCTGAGGAAGGACTGGCCTATCGCCGTCGACAATCGCCAGCCCGGCGCGAAGGCATAATTGACGCGTGCAAGGAGGTTCGTTTCCCATCCCCGTGCCTGCATCCATTTGCCGCCGAGATTGGTCGACGGCGGTTGCAATGGTGGAAGGGTGATGACGCCATTGGCCGCGCTCAGGCTGAATTCGGTCGGCTCGGTGATCGTCTTGTAGATATATTCGGCGTCGAGCAGCAACTCGAGGCCGGCGAGCGGCCGCCAGTCGAATGCGCCAGTCACGAAATGCCGTTCGCCGCTGGTCAATCTGACGCCGGTATCGACCAGCGAACTACCCGCATTGACCCGCACGCCAGCCTTGCCGAACCCGCGGCTGATATCGATATCCGCGCCGATCGACCCGTTGCTGTCGCCGGTCATGCCGAACCGCGTGACCGGTACGGCCGCCGGCCTTTCGGTCACCAGGTTGACGATGCCGGATGGGGTGGCGAAGCCGTAATAGAGCCCTGCCGCGCCCTTCAGCACCTCGATCCGGTCCTTGCTTTCGATCGGCTGCTCGACGAGATTGATCACCGGCAGGACGCCGTTCCACCGCACGTTGGCGAAATTGTTGAGTGTGATGCCGCGGATGGCGAGGTTGCTGTAGATGCTCGTGTTGATCTGCGCCTGGGTTACCCCTGGCGTATTGCGCACCGCGTCGATGATCGATCGTGCCTGCTGCGCCTCGAGCAATTCCTTTGTCATGACCGCGACAGTCAGCGGCGTATCGAGCAGTCGCGCGTCGCGGAACGTGCCGGCCTGAACGAAGTCGGCACCGAAGCTGCCCTGACGATCCGCGGTCACGACGATATCCTCATCACCGCCGTGCGCATTCCGGCTCTGCGCCTGCGCGGGAACGGTGGACAGCACCGCGAGGGCGGCGCCCAACAGGATCGAATCCGAAGGACGATATCGATCGATACGGACCACAACGCGCATTGGAACGATCACCCCCGGTTAATGTACGGTGGCGCCCATACGGTATTGCAACTCATTTGCAAATAAGCTTTCCAGGCTTATCGCGCCCGGCGGAAACCGCGCCGCAGATAAACGAGCAGACGATCGGGTCCGCGTGGCGCCGCCATAATCAGGCGATAGTCTCGTTCCAGCGTGAGCGCCACGACGGCGTGTGTGGCGAGGTTCCATGGCGCGAGCGGGTGATCCATCGTCACCACCACCGGCGGCCGCCTGGCCATGATCCGGCGCACTTCGGCCGTTTCGTCGATCCCCGTCGCCCCGCGTTCCGCGTCATAGGCGAGCGTGGAGGGAAAGGCATAAGCAGTCGGGAGGCACGCCTCGGCAAGGTAATAAAGGATCGAATCTCCGGCGAAGACATAGGGACATTCGCCCCTGCTATTGGCCTTGATCAGCTGCGCGATCGCGCGGGCCGAGGCCCCGTCATCGGGTTCACTGGTGAGATGGAACACCAACAGCGCCGCCCCCCATCCCATCGTCGCGAGGAGCGCAGCACGGTACCGCCCTACAACGGGCGCCGCGATTATCGTCAGCGGCACCATCAGCGGCAGAGCATAATGATCGAAGAATGCGCCGATCATCACGAAGGCGACCAGCGCAGCCGCCAGCCAGCCAAAGACAAGGAGTGTTGGGGCATTGCGTGGACGTTCGCGCCAGCAAAGAACTGCACATACCGCGAACGGCGCAAGCTGCGTCATAGTCCCCGCCAGGCGCGCTGCAATCTTCGCGGCGGGGTATCCCCTACGTAGACCGATCGACACGAAATTGGAAAACCAGAATGCCTGGAACTCAACAGGACCGCGCCAATAGTAATAAGCAACGGCCAGCCCGGTCGGCGCCAAACCCAACCCCGCCCACAAGGTCGCAGCACCGCCCATCGCGAGCCACGACGCTCTCGCGCGCCGCAGATAGCAAAGGTGCGCGAGGCCAAAAAAGGCGCCCTCGACAACCGGCGTGTATTTGGTCTGGATCGCCAATCCGGCAAGCAGACAGGCGCCCGCACCATTGAGCACAATCGCGCGCCGGCCACCTTGCGCTGCCAGCAGCGGCAACCGCAGCGTCAACAATCCTCCGGCAGCGATGAACAAATTGTAGAAAACCGGCGACTGACCGCCTCGCCCGCTCAGCAGGGAGAGCCAGAGAATATACCCGATCGCGGCCGCGATCGCCCCGCCCCCGCTTGCACCCAGCTTCCGGCCGGCGCGCGCGATCATCCAGGCGGTAGCTGCGGCAAATAGGGTCGCGACGAGTTGATAGGTGAGGATCCCGTCCCCCGGTATCAACCGGATCGCGGCGAAGATCAGAAAAAGCCCGACCGGCTTGCGGTCCCATATGCCGATATAGGGCAGCACGCCGTGCAGCATCCTGTCGCCGACGAGCAAATAATATTCCTCATCGACATGGATGGCCGGATTACCAAAATCGCGCGCGCGAATCAAAATGGCGACGAGGAGCAGCAGTACGAAGACAGCAAATGCGCCCGATCGCGCCGATCGACCGCGCGCCGTGGATATGTCCGTACCCGCGCTAGTCATCGGGGCATCCAATCAGCGCGCGCGCAGGCGTCATCCAACTCATTTCCTTTGCGGCCATCGCAGGAGCGCCGCTTCGGCGTCGTCGGTCACCATCCCGGGAGCGTTTCACCGCGCCATCCACCTCGCCGAAACGCCATCGACGGCAACCAATTGTCATCATCGTGGTGTCCGCGGTATTCGCGCTCCCGACGCTCGCGCGTCCAATAGCGTCGTGCCCGTTCGCGTTTCCGGCACTCGCGACCTTCCCGCCAAATTCACGGTTGTGGATCGGTTTACAAAAATGGGCTCTGACGCATATTTGGGGTTGCTTGGGATGTCGCTCCAATCTGTCTGGCTTCGAGCAGATCGAGTTTTGCGCGATCGCAGCTGGAGCGTTGTGATCTGCCCACCGGTTTGCCCGTTCGACCAGGACGATACGATAACGGCGCGAATGGCGGCGAGGTCCTTCCGTACACCGTGAGCGAAGAAAGCGAGGGGGCTTGATCCTGCCCGCCCCAGCCAAGGCTCGAGCGAGCTATCTCGCGTGCGGGACGCCTCGAAACGCTGGCCGCGGATCATGGCGCGGACATCACCTCTGCCATGGCCAGTTCGACGTTCGATCTCCCTGATCGCAAGCCCGCTCTTGGCCCGTTTGAGGATGGCTGTGCTGGTTTCCTCACGCCGTAAATAGCCCTCGTACTGGAGTCGTTCCACAGCGCTCAGGATAACGGGTTCGACGATGGTCGCATCGATCGCCGCCCGGATAGGACGCATCGACGCGCATACTGTATCGAGGGCGGCGCGACTGGCATCCTCGTTCAGATGCCAGCGATCCGCGACCTGGGTGACGTACGATAAAGCCCTGGCGGCCGCCAGCGCGCAAGCGCCGCTACGATCACGCACAACGGGGGCGATCTGGGGTTGCCGCACGCGCCAGGCGTAGCCGGGAACAGGCTCACGATCAGGAAGCAGCCGGATTGGTCGCCGCCGCTCGAGATCGCAGATGATGGTGCCGTAGCGATGGTTTTTACGCCGCCACGCGTGGTCATCGACCCCAACGATATGAGTCACGGCGAAGCGCGGACGGCCACACCTTTGGACCGTCCTGCGCAGCGAACACCTTGCTAACCGGGCCGTTCCACATATTGAGTCATAGCTCAGCCCGACGCCGATTGACCCCAAAGGCGGCACATGGAACGGCGATTGCGCGGGGCGCATCGGCATATCGCGGATTGGAGACAATTTTGAAAATAGTCTGTTGATTTCAAACTGAATTGCATGTGCCAGGGCGATTGTTCTGCCCAGCATCTGAACGAGGATCACAGCTTTACCGAATTAAGTCGCAGTGCATTGCTGACGACGGTAAAGCTCGACAACGCCATCGCCGCGCCCGCGAGCATGGGGGACAGAAGAATGCCCGCGACTGGATAGAGCACACCGGCGGCTATCGGCACGCCAATGCCGTTGAACAGGAATGAAAAGAACAGGTTCTGACGAACGTTCCGCATCGTCGCGTGCGCGAGCCGACGCGCGCGCACCATCGCCGCCAAGTCGCCCTTGGTGAGCGTCATTCCCGCGCTTTCGATCGCCACATCGGTACCAGTACCCATCGCGACGCCCACGTCCGCTGCAGCGAGCGCGGGTGCGTCGTTGATTCCGTCGCCGGCCATTGCCACGCGGGCCCCTCGCGCCTTGAGTTCGACGACGATGCGGGCCTTATCCTCGGGCCTTAGGCCAGCATGAATCTCGTCGATCCCGCCGATCGCCTCGGCTACAGCTTGCGCCGTTCCCTCGGCGTCGCCGGTAAGCATCACGATCCTGAGGCCTTCCGACCGCAGCGCCGCGATCGCATCACGGGCGGAGGGGCGAAGTGGATCGGCAACCGCGATGAGCCCTGCAAACCGCCCTTCAATCGCAACGAACATCACACCCGCGCCCATCCCGCGATGCCGCTCGGCTGCTGCGCCGAGCGCCGCCGGATCAGCGCCAACGCTTTGCAACTGAGCCGCATTCCCGACCGCAATGCGTCGTCCCTCTACCACGCCGGTAACCCCCGCCCCGGTCTGCGACTCAAAGGCTTCCACCTCCGGAACCCTGACACCCTTCACCTCGGCGCTACTCAACACGGCACGGGCGAGCGGGTGTTCGGAGCGCGCTTCGACCGCCGCCGCTGCGCCTAGAACCTCCTCCCGTGTGAAACCGTTGGCGACCTCGACCGCCGTCACCTGGGGTCGTCCGGCGGTGAGCGTGCCCGTCTTATCGATTACCAGCGTATCGACCGCTTCCATCGCCTGTAGCGCCTCGGCATTCTTGATGAGCACGCCGGCGTGAGCCCCGCGGCCGGTGCCGACCATGATCGACATTGGCGTGGCGAGCCCCAATGCACATGGGCAGGCGATGATCAGAACAGCGATAGCGTTGAGCAGCGCATGCGCGAACCGCGGCTCGGGCCCGACCAGATTCCAGACCAGGAATGTGGCTGCGGCAATTGCCACGACCAGCGGCACGAACCAACCCGACACACGGTCCGCTACCGCCTGGATCGGCGCGCGGCTCCGCTGGGCCTCGGCGACCATCTTGACGATCCGCGCCAGCACCGTATCGGAGCCGACGGCGCGCGCCAGAATGACAATCGACCCGGTGCCGTTGACCGTCCCTCCGGTCACAGTCGCGCCGGCTTTCTTAAGGACCGGAGCCGGCTCTCCCGTGAGCATGGACTCGTCGACCGAGGAGCGGCCGCTGACGACGTCGCCATCAACGGGAATTGCCTCGCCAGGCCTCACCTGCAAATAGTCCCCTACCTTCACCCCCGCGAGAGCGATTTCGGTTTCGCTGCCATCGTCGGCGA
This sequence comes from uncultured Burkholderiaceae bacterium, assembly GCA_937871985.1. The sequence continues at coordinate 9,327 of CALMPB010000137.1, read as the reverse complement.
TGCGCCGAGCGGTCTTTGGCGCGAGATCGAGTAGCGCGCGAATGGCCCGGCCGGTCGCTGCCCGCGCACGCAGTTCGAGCACCTGGCCGAGCAGGACGAGCGTTACGACGACGCCCGCCGCCTCATAATAAACAGGCACCATCCCGCGCATGCGGAAGGTTGGCGGAAACAGCCCTGGTCCGACCGTCGCGACGACGCTGTACGCAAATGCCGCGCCCACCCCGATCGCGATCAGCGTGAACATGTTCAGATGGCGGGTGACCAACGAGGTCCAGCCCCGTTCAAAGAACGGCCAACCGCACCAGAGGACGATCGGCGCGGCGAGCACTAACTGGACCCAGGGCGAAAGGGATGGCGGGACCAAATGGATGCCGGTCAGCTCGGTGCCCATCGACACCGCGAGCAGCGGGACGACAAGCGCAGCTGAGATCGAGGTGCGCCGGGTGAAGTCGACGAGCTCGGGATTGGGTCCGGCATCGATGCTGGGATCTTCGGGCTCGAGCGTCATGCCGCAGATCAGGCAAGTTCCTGGTCCATTGCGGCGAATCTCGGGGTGCATGGGGCAGGTCCAAACCGCCCCCTGCGGCACGACCGCCGCCGCTCGCGGGTCCGCACCCAAATAGGCCTGCGGATCGGCGGCGAAGCGTATTCGGCACCGGTCGCTGCAAAAGAAATTTCGCACGCCGTCCTGCTCGACTTGATGCGGCGTTGTCGTCGGATCGACCGTCATCCCGCAAACCGGATCAATGGCCTCAATAATCGAGCCATCTGAACCCGAATTAGCGCGGTTCGCAGAGCAGCAACTGCCTGATCCTGGCGTTGCCTCGGGAAGATGCGCGTGTCCGGCCATGTCGATCCTCCAATGCGGGTCGCGATGGGGTCTGACCTTGCGTCAGGGCCAGCAATCGCCGGACGCCCATCATGAGGGATTACGCATCCGCACGCGCAACCCCTCATGTCGAGTGCAAAATCGCTTAGCGAAAGGACATAACCGAGGTCGGCAGATCGCATTTTGCGGGCGGCGGAGGATCTCGCTCTCGCCTTTGGCCGGGCAGCTTTGACGCGCTGCTACGATGCTGTGTTCTATCGCGGCACCTCACGACCGCCCTTCCACGACACGGTCTGGGGCAACTTCATTTGTCGCCTGTCCGCTCCCGCAATAGGACCCCTCAGATCAGCCGACCGGAACCTGGAGGGCTGGTTGGCTTTTTCTCACGCGCTATTCGTGCTCGCCGCCGTGTCCGTCTCCAGATCCATGACCGCCATAGCCGTGACCATCATAGCCGTGTCCGCCATAGCCGTGTCCGCCATAGCCGTGTCCGCCATAATATCCATGCCAAGCGCCGTAGCCATGATCCGCATGGAAGTAATGATGGTGGCCATGTCCGCCGATTGAGACGAACACCGGGGCCCCTTCGTAGGGCGGGTATCCATAGAAAGGTCTGTAATTGTAGCCGTAGCCGTATGGGTCGGATGCGCCACGAATACGAACAGGCGCATAAACGCGATGGTGACCGTGTCCTGCATAGTGGCCATGGCCGTGTCCGCCCCGCGCCCATGCAGCGCTAGGGAACGAAGCGATCATTACGCCCGCTGCTGCGATCGCGAGAATGTTCTTCATCATCTCAACCTCCTGCCGATTTTGACCAAGTTGGCGCGGCCGAGGGCGGGCCTCGTCAATTCTGCTCACATCTTCGCCGGCGCCTTAAAAGAGTGGTACCCACGGAACCTGGCCGGGCATCGTTTGTTGCCGTCGAATTCAATCATCAGCGCGGACCAGGCAGAGGCGGAGGCGCCATTCCTGGCCAAAAACTGCCCGGTCGCCCGTGATGACTATAACCATGATCGGCCATCTCCAGTTGAAGGAGGCAATTGGCGAAGCCTTGGCTCCCCGGCACGAAACCATAAGCGCTGCAGGTCGTCTCATGCCGGAACAGCATTTCCTGCCGACCGATGCATCCACCCAGCACGGCGGCGGGGAGAGCAATCACTAGAAGCGTCCATCGTCTGCGCATCTTTCGGCTACTCCCGCTGTTGGTCGTCGAGTGTGTCGTTCGCTGTCCTGGTTGCCAGTTCCGCAATGCCACCTGCCGAGCGTCGCATAGGGTTGGTGGTCATGGCGGCAATTGGCATAACCGTGCCCACCGTGCCCTGAACCACGCATAGGGAAAGCCGCACTGCGCGCATTCCAGCTGCCAGTATTTCGCGCCGCGACGTGCCCACCGCTGTAAATGACGTTACGGCCATCGGATTGTGATTTTGCCCGATCTCCGAGGATGTGGAATGGCCAGCGGCAATGTCTGCCGGATGAGCCGCTGCGCTATGCGATTGCGCGGCCACAGGGTATGCGACAAGAGCCGTGAAAAGAGCAGCAGCCAGTCTCCAAAGCGATTTCACGTTTCATCCCTTGTCAGGCGATACGCCGCGTTGAGCGGCACATCGATTGATTTTGCCAATGCTGCTCAGTTAATCAGGCGGCGTCTGAGACCTTTTGTACCTGCTCACCGACGCCGGCAGCATTGCTAATGATACGCAATACCTTGGGCTGCGAAGTTCGCACCAGCTTGTCGCACCGGTTAAAACCGATTTACCGATCGACACGGAAGCTCCTCGGGGGGATTGGACAGCGGAGGGCATGGAATCTCTCGTTCAGGCCCGGACAGTCTGCGTTAGATTGCCGACGGACCGTCCTTGCGCGCCGGACGCGCGCCCCCGTAGGCTGGCAGGCTCATCACAACCTTGAGACCAGGCTGGTTGTCGTGCAGCGACAACGTGCCGCCGTGTGCCCGCACGACAGCGGAGACAATCGACAGACCCAGCCCACTGCCGGGCGTTGTCCTGCTAGCATCCAAACGGGTGAGACGCGCGACCGCCCGCTCACGATCGTTATGGCCGATACCAGGGCCATCGTCCGCTACGGAAAGAATGACACGGCCGTCGCGGGTTTCTGTGCGCACCTCCACATTGGCGGCGGCACCGCCATATTTGAGAGCATTGTCAATCAGGTTGACCACCGCCTGCATCAACAGCGGGCGAACGCCTTCCACGACCGCTGGTTGCGCATGGCCGACGAGCCGCCGCCCTTCGCTGTCGGCGGCCGGCTCATAGAGATTGACGGCCTCCCTTGCGATCGCTGCCAGGTCGACCCGCTCGAACGCTTCGGACGTCAGTGCCTCGGTGCGCGCAAGTCCCAGCAGGTCGTTGATGAGCTTGAGAAGAGCATCGAGGTCATGCGTGGTGTCGAGCAGCAGACCCGGATCGCTCGTCGTTTTCCGCAGGATCGCCAGCTCGATTCGAGCCTTGATTCTGGTGATCGGCGTCTTCAAGTCGTGCGCGAGCCCGTCGGTCGCAGCGCGCAAGCTGGCGACCATCCGTTCGACTTCGGAAAAGCAGGCGTTTACCGTTTCTGCCAGTCGATCATATTCGTCGCCGTTCCCAGTTGTCGGCAGGCGCTCATCCAGGCGGCCGGCGAGGAACCTCTCACCGGTGTCACTTACCCGTTCGACAAAACGGAGCGCGCGACGACTGATCAACCATCCCAGTCCCAATCCGATCAGCGAGGTGAGTCCAATCGACCAGATCAGGGTTTCGATGAAGCGCTCGCGCAGCCGGGCCCGCCCGCTCGCGAGATGCCCGACGAGGAGGCGACTTTTGCTACCCAAAGGAACGACTTGCGCCTCGATATCATGCTTGACGGTGCCCTGCCCGCTCTTGAGCGGCACCGCTGAGCGGCTCCAGCCGTATTGACGCATGTCGCGCGGCCAGACGGAAAGATCACCGGCAATGACCTCGAATCTGTCGTCCGCAACCACGTAGACAAAATCCCTCGCTTCGTCACGTCGCGCACGGGCGTCGACGAAACGCGTCAGCTCGGTCAAACCTCCTGCATTGTAGCGATCGACCAATCCTGTAATTTCGGCGCCCACCATATGCCGTGCCTCGGTATCAAGGAGGCTGATGGTGCGGACGTATTGCAAGGTCAGCGCCGTGACTGTTGCAACCAGGGCGGCAAGTGTAACCCATAGCGCGCCCCTGAATGCGGCGGCATGGGTCTGCTTTCGCCTATCGTGCATCGAGACGATAGCCCGCTCCGCGCACAGTTTGAAGCAACGGTCGCTCCCCGGGATGATCGATTTTCGCGCGTAACCGGCTGATGTGGACATCGATGACATTCGTTCCGGTATCGAAACCATAGTCCCATACGGCCTCGAGCATCATAGTTCTGGTCACCACCTGGCCAGCATGTCGGACGAGGTAGTCTAGGATCTGGAATTCCTTGGCGAACAGCTCGATTGCCCGCTCGCCGCGTCGCGCGGAGCGCGACAAGAGATCCAGTTCAAGATCCGCCACCCGCCGCACGACCGTGGTGGATGCGGCGCCCTCACCGCGGCGAATGATGGCGGCCAGCCGCGAGATCAACTCCTGGAAGGAAAATGGCTTCGGCAGATAATCGTCTGCGCCACTGTCGAGACCGCGGATACGATCATCGACTTGACCAAGCGCGCTCAGGATGAGTACGGGAACGGTCTTGCCTTCGGCCCGCAAGGCTTGCAGCACCGAGAGCCCATCGAGTTGCGGCAGGCTCCGGTCCAGGATGATGGCGTCGTAGCTATTGGTGAGTGCAGACGTCAGACCATCGATCCCGGTCGCACTGTGATCGCACGCATGGCCCAGCTCGATCAGCCCCTGCCTGACATAGTCCGCCGTCGCGCTGTCATCTTCGATCAAAAGCAGCTTCATGCGGTCACCTCAATTTGCATTAACGAGCAAGTCTGAGCTCCACGTCGCCATCCACTTTAACACCGCGAGCCGAGCCAGTCGCCTGTTCTCGACATCGCCTGCGCCCTGAGGAGGATGGAGTTTCGAGGTCTGGCCCTACGCGTTCAGTAGCGCGCGCGTACGTTCCATCTGCCTGTGGCAGACATTACAACCATGTAATCAGATAAGCTTCGACCCGAGCGACGAGCAGCACCGGGCACCGGGCACCGGCGAGTCAACGCACCGTCAATGAAACCCTTGTAATGGAGCCGTCAGAGACATTCCAAAGCACTAGGTCAGATCGATGGCAATGGCTCATAAGATCGTCTTGAGCGAGATCGGGTTAATCGTCTCGATGCTCGCGGTGGTCGCCTTGGGGCTGACAATTTCCAGTCAATGAGCAGGGCATTATCGATGATATCCAGCAAACGGGCCCTTGCCCTATTCGTAGCTATGACCGTCTTTGCGGGCGCTCCGGCAGCCGCCCACGATCCCAACGAGCTAGGGGCTGGACCAGGGCCGGCCAACGTCTCGGCGCCACAACGAGACGGCAAAAATGCTGGTATGCAAATGGATCGAAACCCGGCGACTGACGCTCACCCGGGCGACGAGGCGTCAATGGGCCACATGCATGATGGCTCGCTGGTTGGGAAAACCTTCTCGCAACGGCTCTTCAACTGGCTCGGCCGTCTCCATGTCATGGTCATTCATTTTCCGATCGCCATGATTATCGGCGCTTTCGGGATCGAGCTCTTCGGTTTGTGGAGGCGGAATGCGCGCTATCAGCACGTCGCGCGTATCATGCTGGTCGTCGGCACCCTTGGCGCGATCGTTGCCGCGTCGCTCGGCTGGTTCGCCGGCGGCTTCTATCTTGCGGACCGCAATCCGGTCTTGATGACGCATCGTTGGCTTGGAACTTCGATCGCCGCGTTTGCAAGCCTGCTCGTGTATCTGGCCTTCGCGCGTCGGCGGCGGCAGCGTAAGGACCGCGCCGTTTACTGGTTGCTCCTGGCAGGGCTGACGGTCGCGATCTCAATCCAGGGGTGGCTTGGCGGATCGTTCATGCACGGCGGCCTGCGCCACCTCGCGTTTTGAGCGCGGGCATGGCGGGATCTCCGAGTCTCTTGATGACCGCAGTCGCGGCCGACGTGCCTTGGTTCATCGATGTGGGTCGCATTCTCCTGGCGGCTCTACTGGGAGCACTGATCGGATGGGAACGCGAACGCCGTGGTCGGGAAGCGGGTATTCGAACATATATGGCAACCGCGCTGGGCGCGTGCGCTTTCGGTCTTATTTCGGGAGCGATCGGTGACCAGGGTCGAATTTCCGCCGGCATCGTCACCGGGATCGGGTTCATCGGTGCAGGTATAATTCTGCGAGACACTGGTCGTGTGACCGGGTTGACGACGGCGGCAACGCTTTGGGCTTCCGCCGCGGTGGGGCTGAGCGCGGCCTACGGGATTTACCACCTTGCCGCTATCACGGCGCTATTGATCCTGGGTGTTCTTGAACTCCATCGGCTGCCGGGCTGGGCTCACTTCTCGCATCGTGCACGACGCGTGCATGAAAGTACCAACGACAAAGGCCCGGGGGGTGATGCTCACGACGCCCCAGCGGCGCCGCGCTCCGCATCCGATGACACAATCGCGACCGCTGCAATTTCACGCCTTGAACACTGAGACCGTACGCAGATGGATTGGACGGTATGATGCGACCAACCCGGGCAAGAAGCCGGCCCGAAGTGACAATAATGTATTCGACAGCTCAGACAAGCGGAGCACCATATGACTGAAGGGAGAAAGGTGACGATACAGAAGAGGCGCGTCAATGTTGCCGGTGATCGGCCGCTCCTTCGGACTTGATTATTCAAGCGAAAGCGCCGCTGGACCGCGGGCGACATTGCTCAGCCGACGACGTTTCAACCACAAGTTCGATAACAGCCAGGAAAGGGAGATCAGCCGAATTCGAGTGACGGGGCCAGCCCCTTGGCCCGTCTGTCCGGCATCGAGTGCGTTCTTGTATTCAACGATGATGCCGGCAAAGACCCCGGCCGCCTTACCCCGGGGCGGTCGGGGTCAACCATTTACGATAGCGCTGGTCCGTAGCAAGACATTGAAAGCGTTTCGCCTGTTGCCTGAGGAGGAGATAATGCCGCGATCCGCAGGTGCGCGGTCCGTCCGCGAACCGAACTTCTCATCTGCCAATGGCGCGATTTTACAATTCACGGATCATCGCGGCGCTGGGAATTCGAGATACAAACATCGCTCTCCGCCGATTGAGGCACAAAATTGATGCGCCCTCCGTTTGCCCGAGCTCTCGGTTCGAGCGAGAGCCAGCTAAGGCATAAGAACGATGCTTCATCCGACCTTGACCGGATATTTCACCCATGTCTAATTGCCTGTATGGGAGCTGGGCGCGTGCCGACATCGGACGAAGTCGAAGCGCTTGCCGAACGTATCCGGAGCGATGTGAACGGCGCTCAGAGATCCGTCGCGTGGCGCGACCTATCAAAGGACTCGCCCGTCCGGCTTCGCGCCGTAGCTGCGGCGCATCTAGCGTTCGGACTTCATCTCGACCCTGCGGGCTTGGCCTTCATGGAAAGAACGTGACTCTTCCCGATCAAGCGACGACGGCAAGGTTATGGCCTTTCGACCGCCGCACTCGCGAAGCGTGAGCCTCATTATGGGCCTCGATTGAGGCCGGCCGGCGGAATTAGCTAGCTTAGCGACGCTCGGCGAACCACTGCTCGAGGGCATGAGCATAGCAGCCGGTCTGTCCGCCAGCCCCAACTACCGAGCAACTGTTCGGTCGTCCCATACGAGACGCATCGTCGAGGATACGCACCCGGCTAGCCCAACTCTGCGCGGGCGCGTGATATTTGGTTTCGCGCAGGTTCTTTGGAATTCGATAGCGCTCGAATTGGGGTTCACGCCCGCAAACGGCGATATCACTGTCGGTTCCCGGCGGACATGGATCGTTTCCGTATACGGTCAGCGACGCGAAGCGATCGGGCTGCGTCGTGTCGGCGGCGTGCACCGCATTAACACCAGCCAACAGCAAACTCGCCAGAACGATGCCAGCACCGCCTCGATAGAGATTCCGCCGTCGGAAGTGGCCGTTGCAACCACACGGCCTTGTGCCCCGAGTTAAGATCGTGTTCATGACAGATTCTCCTCGTCAGCGGACTTGGGCTGCCGCCGCTTGAGAAGCTTCGATCACGCTTATGGCATCAGACTGAGCTCTTGGTGAACTCGCTGTAAGACTCTCGACTGACCAGGCCTTTGAATTGATAGAGGGGATGCCGAGACGTACGTATCCATGGCCGTCTCCTCGCTCAATCTTCGACAAGCTATCACTTGCCAGACCGCATTCTTGCGCGGCATCACATGGAAAGCATCGGTGATGTCACGCGCGCCATCGAGTTGGGGAATGGCCCCCTCGATAGCCGCGACGGTATCCGTGTGCCCCATCGCGATCCATACCCGCGCACCCGATGGGATCATCGCAATGCCTTCAACGCCGAAGCCACCAGCGCCGGCGAAGCTGAGGCAAAGATGCTGATCCGCTTGCCGCGCGCCAGGTCGATGACGATCGCGGGCTGCAGATCAGGGCGTGCTGCTTCCACGTCCTCGATCATCACTGCCGCGGCGAAACCGGGCGTTGGCAAATCATCAGATACCGGCTCGGCATGAGCTTCACGCAGCTTCCGCCGCCACGTGTAGATCAGCGCCGACGAGATATCGTACCGCCGGCAGACCTCGGCGACGCAGGCACCCGGCGCAAACGCCTGGTTGAGAATCTCCAGCCGCTCCTCGTCGCTCCAGCGGCGACGCCGCTCCGGCCCGGAAAACACCGTGATCTGCCCCATCGACCGCTCCAAAGCGCACTCTTACGAGCACGCTAAAGACCGGCCCCTCAGCTCAGCGGCAAGGCGGGCTCCGCCGGATGGGTACGAACGAGAAGTCGTAGCCGGCGAGTGTCTTTACGACGGGGAGCCGGGCCATGCGCAGGGCCGCCTTGATCCGCCGGTTTTCACGCAGCGACAACTCTTTGCCCAGCAGTTCGTCGGCGTTGAACCGGTGCTCGGGCAAGCGCTGCAACTCCTCCCGCTCCTCGGCGAAGGCCTCGATCACCACGCGTTGGGTCGTGCCATGCACCCGGACATTGGCGACCGTGTCGAGCCAGTCGATGAGCTGGGCGTTGAGATCCTCCATGTTGCGGAAGGATCGCCCCAGGAAGAAGTCCTCGCGGATGTAGCGGAACGGCCGCTCGACCTTTCCCTTCGTTTTGGCGCGATAGGTATGGCGCGACGATCAGGATGAGAGGCGGATCTGGAGCGCAGCCCCTGTCGATGCAACTCCAGTATCATCATGGCTTCTCCAAGTCGGATCATCGGCGGCGCCTCCCACGAGGAGGTCTTCTCGCGCCGATTTTGGCGTTGCCAATGCACCGGGGTTAACCCCGGCGCATTGGCAACCAGGTCCAACAATCAGGGAATTTTCAAAGCCCACTTTTGGGTTCTCCCGCACTTTTGGTGCAGGTGGCGGGGAACGAATCATGAATCTGGTC
>CALMPB010000136.1 GCA_937871985.1 uncultured Burkholderiaceae bacterium | reverse complement strand
ATCCTCGGCCCTGACCGAGGATCGGCGTTCCTACACCACGCCATGGGGCACTACCGGGAAGGGCGCTCATCGCCTTTAAGGGTGCTCGGAGGGCGTCCGCTTTCGGGATTGGCGGATCGGGCGCTGAACGACCCGAATGAGGCGCGCTGCTGTCGGACCGCTCAATGGGACAGGAATGGCGAGTTTCGGCACGAGCGGCCATTCACGCGCGCGCCGGAACGTCTTGAGTTGGTCGGCTGCCGCCACAACGGACCGCTGGGGCCTGGGACATTCCTGCCGGGCGGCGCGGCGACCGGGATCGTCCGGTCACGCCGACACCGGACGTTCGTGAATCCGCTTAAGCTCCGTCGTGCCTGGACGCGCCGCCTATCTCCAGTAATCGAACATAGAGAGAACATTTTTATTGACAGGCTGCATGCGCGCATGCATGCATGCAGCTATGTCAGCATCCAAGCATGGCTCTGAAACACTTGCGCGGTCTCCTCCAAACTTGGGTGGGAGCGAGAAGGAACCTCTTCAGGTTCGAATCCCCACGGGAGTGAAGAGAGCGTTCAAGTCATTGGCTGCCTTGCGCGGCATCGAACCGAACGCACTTTTTGTGGAAGTGTGGGAACATTATGAACGTACCGGCCCAAATTCCGGGACGGGGGAGAAGCACAACGCATGAAAAAGTCCCAACCGTCAGCGTCCGACGAACCTATCTCTGACGCGATTGCCGATTTCCGGAAGACGGTCGCCAATAAGAAGTTCTCGACGGTCCTTGCTGATCCGCCGTGGCAGTTCATGAACCGTACCGGAAAGGTCGCGCCTGAACACAGGCGGCTCAATCGCTATGGGACGATGACCCTAGACGAAATTTGTGCTCTACCTGTTGAGGACGCGCTCGCAGCTACGGCGCATCTTTATTTATGGGTGCCGAACGCGCTTTTGCCGGAGGGCTTGCAAGTGCTAAATGCATGGGGCTTCAATTATAAAAGCAACATTATTTGGCATAAGATCAGAAAAGACGGCGGCTCTGACGGACGAGGCGTGGGATTCTACTTTCGTAATGTCACTGAAATACTATTGTTTGGTGTTCGCGGTAAGAACGCCCGAACGCTTGATCCGGGTCGGACGCAGGTCAATTACATGGGTACGCGCAAGCGCGAGCACAGCCGTAAGCCTGACGAGCAATACCCTCTGATCGAGGCATGCAGCGCCGGGCCGCGCTTGGAAATGTTCTCGCGCGGTGCCCGAAAGGGGTGGACGGTTTGGGGCAACCAAGCCGACGAGTCATACGAACCGACTTGGGAGACCTACGCGCACAACTCGGCCGCACAGCGCCGAGCAGAGATCGCTGCCGAGTAAGTCAGGCCGAGGATGCCTCCTCGGCCTCATCGTCACCATCAGTCAGCTCATCCGCATCAAATCCTGATTTGATGATCGGATGAGCTGCTTTCCAATCTTCGAAATCCTCGATCACCGCAGGCTTGATGCCGATCGCGAGGACGGGGCAACCGCCTCCCCGTCCAGCGTCTAGTCGATAGAGCAGCTTGCCCATCCAAGTCGTGCTCGCACCGTATTTCGTCTTGAAATCCTTGATGTCTACTCGGCTGCCAATGTCGGCAAACACAGTACCAAGAGCTTTCGAACGGGTCAGCAAAACGCCTGCATCGACGATCCCGCATTCGTAGAAAGTCCTGACCGCATAAAGGTCGCGATCGAATGTCTGATCCTTGCTGTTCCACTCCATGTCGAACGCTACGCGATTTTTCACGAAATCAATCTTATGTCCGTCGATGTAATTGTCTACTTTATAAAGCTTTTCATCGGTTATCGTCTTTTTTGATCCCTTTTTTGACGTATACCCCGGATTGGGCATCACCGTCCGCTTTTTGACAATTAGATCGCCCAAAATACGAGATTCATACCAGCCCCTGGGCTGAAGCAAGGTATCCATGCTCGTGGCAATGCTACTTTTGTTGCCGCCAGGAGTGATGATTTGCTGAGTCGAGATCTTGAATTCCATCAGGCTCGCAACAAGCTCTTTCAGCTCGTCCGGATTAGCCGCCGCTAGGATGCGGCTTGCGTTTCTATAGCTATGGACTTCGAAACGCTCCAAGAATTCTGGCGTGAACAACTCGCTGAGGGCGGCATCCTTTGCCGATAGCTTCTCGTAGTCCTCCTTAATCGCATCCGGTAACGCCATCGACTGCTCGCCTTTGTGACTCGTTCGGAGCGTTCGCCCCGTGCAAACTTCTTCGATTAGTGGCATTCTGAGCGAGAGTCATCCAGGGGAATTGCGTGCAGGTCCAAACCACCATCGCCGAGCCTATCGGCAGCGAGGCTGCCGCTTTCGCATCTATCGTTGAATGGTCCGCCTGACGCTCAAATCTCAAGCCAACAGATCAGTATATGGCAAATTGGTCGTGGGTTCTGGAAAGCCAAGTCTCAGAGTCAAAGGTGAGTCGGGTGAACCCGACGTCATCAGGTTTGAAATTCTCCGGCCAGGATTTGATAATAGATGGTGCACGATGAGGACCAACGAGAAGCTATCAAGGCTGCACCATGCATATGCGGCCGTGACAAAATGGCCGGTGATTGCTGCTTTGTCGGGGAAGTCTGGCATAGACCCCCATCGACCATCAACCTGCGCGAACCTCAGACCCCGAAACGCGCTAGCAACATGCTATATGTCGAAATTCCGTGCATACAATGGCCCGCCCTCTGCCGAGCATTTGGTGTCGGAAGGAATATTGAGATTGATTGCGGATAGTGGAGAATTTCGGGTTGGCGGAGTTCCTTGGCTCAAGCCCGACGAATTCAAGGTGGTCGGAGCCTTACCGCGCGTTGTTTTTGCACTCACCACAACAGCACCCTCGGCAAATTAGACGATGCTGCAATCCACTTTTTCGATTGGCTTCGCTCTAGAATGGCCGGCGAACCCGGTACGGATGAATCGATCATTTCCGGGCACGATCTCGAAAGGTGGTTATTAAAATGCCTGAAGGCGATGGCCGTCTCCGGAAATCTTCACTTCGACGGCCACACTCGCATCGATAAATTTCATCCGTCAGTAGATCCGCTTCTTTTTCTAGAAGATGTTGATATCTGGCCGAATGATTCCGGGTTGGTGCGCATAAACAATGATGGAGAGGATAATTCAACTCACAACTACTTTCATCTAGCGCCTCTAACCAACCAAAACGATGAGATTTATGGCCTTTACGCCGAGATGTTAGGAGTTCAGTTTATTTTGACCTTTGTTTCGTTCCATCCTCTGAATTTTCCGATCAACATCAACAGCATGGTGCATCGCCCTGGGGCCATCGATATTATAGATGGCGAAGTTAGGCGTCGTCTCTGGATCAGCTGGGAAAAACCTCCAACATATCAACAAGCTCTGCAATTCACTCGCCGTTGAGACATGGCGAATGATTTGGCTTCGATTCCGAACCAGCATCTCCACTTATTGTAGGCTGGGACAATCACATGGCCTCATTGTTCGAGAATGCCGTCTCCTCGATCGGCATGGGCGGGTCTCGACTGAAAGATTCGAGTGGGGCAAACGGCAGGTATCAGCGCGAGCTGACATTCCCAGCGCCGTATCGGAGCGGCGTATGCTGGTCGACAGCCGCTCCCTCCCGGCTGTTGCCGGGAATGGCGGCTATGCTCTGCCCATCGCCCAACACCTGCCGGTCTTTTCACGGCCCAAAGTTGGTCGTTCAGCAGAAACGCCGAGGATGTCTGGATCTGACAAAACCCGCCATTTAAGTGATGGGCCGCTCCGCGAGCATCACCGATAGCTCCCTGCGATTAATTAGAATCTTCGTACGCATTCGGTGAAGGCCGCGCCCGACATGCTTGCGGCTTGAACCTGCGCTAGCGCCGGTTGGCCGTTTTGCTTCGCTTGGCGAGGGCTGCAAGGCGAGCTTCGATCCGGTCGAGATCGACGAAGTTGGGATCGAAGGTGCCGCCTGCCCAGACGACGGTCTCGTGGAACTCTTCGTGGCGGTCGTCAGCGATGATCCGGAGGAACTCGGCATAGCCATCGGGGCCGCCGACATCCTCTGGCGGACAGCGCCCGGAGGCATGAAGCAGAAACGGGTAGGAGAGCCCCGGGATAGCAGGCTCGATTTTCTCGACCTTGACGGAGTGCGACCAGGCGTCGCCGAAGTCGTAGAGGTACTTGAACGAGAGAGTCTCGTTCTCGTTGATCGCCCGGGACAGGCTGGTGGAGCGGGCGTCGGCGCAATCGGATTCCCAGTCGGGATCGGGAATACCATAGCCGGAGCCGCGGAAGGTGAACTCGTAAAGGTGGGTGTCGGTCCAGCCCATCATGATCTGCAAGACGGTGTGCAGGCGGCTGAGGCGCGTGGTCACGGGGACCTCGAAGCGGCGCACCACCTTGGGCTCGACCCCATCGAGCACCACCTTGAGGCGAGCGATCGAACTCATGCGGCGGCGGGCAGTTCAGTGCGCAAGGCTTGCCAGTGCCAGGGCAGCAACTCGTGGAGACGATGCTGCGGGATATCGGCGATGCGAGCGAGGACGTCGGCCAGCCAGGCCTGCGGATCGACATCGTTGAGGCGTGCGGTGGTGATGAGGCTGAACATGAACGCGGCACGTTGCCCCCCGCGGTCGGATCCCGCGAAGAGCCACGCCTTCCTGCCCAGCGCAATCCCGCGCAAAGCCCGTTCGGCGCAATTGTTGGTCAGGCAGATGCGGCCGTCGTCAAGGAACGCGGTGAACGCGGCCCAATCGCCAAGCATGTAGTCCATCGCCTTGGCAACATCCGAGGTGCGCGAGAGGGTCGAGCGATGCTGGACCATCCATGCATGCAGATCGCCGACAAGCGGAGCGACGTGCTCCTGGCGGGCAGTACGCCGCTGCTGCACCTCGTGGCCGTGGATGGTCCGCTCGAAGGCGAAGATCGCATCGATGCGGCGGACCGCCTCGACCGCGAGCGGAGCGATGACGGGCGTGGTCTTGCGCCGCTTCTTCAGCTGCGCGGCGGCATCGGCGAACTCGAAGAACTTCCTGCGGGCGTGGGCCCAGCACAGCGCGCGGCGGAGCGGCACCGGCTGCCGGTTCGCGCGGAACAGGTCGTTGTAGCCGGCATAGGCATCGGCTTGCAGCACGCCGCTCGTCCAGGCGCGCAGATGTTCGACGGGATGCTCGCCGCGCCGATCGCGCGAATAATGGTAGATCGCGGCCGGCGGAGCTCTGCCTCCGAATGGCCGGTCATCGCGCACATAGGTCCACAATCGGCCGACATCGGTCTTGTCCCGAGCGAGCACCAGGACGGTGGTATCGTCGCCGTGCAATCGCTTTGCGGCAAGGACATGGGCCTCGATCAGCCGGTAAAGCGGCATCAGCGCCGCGCTGCAGGCCCCGACCTGGTCGGCGAGCGTGGTGAGGCTGAGCTCGACGCCTTCGCGGGCATAGCGGTCACGCTGGCGGTTGAGAGGCTGGTGCGCGCCGAACTTCTCGAACAGGACCATCGCGAGGAAGCTCGGCCCGAACATCCCGCGCGGAGTAACGTGGAACGGCGCGGGCGGCTGCGTGATCTTCTCGCAGTCCCGGCACGAGAACTTCTCCCGCACGGTCTGGATCACCTTCCACTGGCGCGGGATCACTTCCAGCGTCTCGGTCACGTCCTCGCCGAGCTTCGACAGGCGGCTGCCGCCGCAGGCCGGACATGAACACGGCGCAGGGATGACGACGCGTTCCCGAGGCAGGTGGTCGGGCAGCGGCTTGCGGGCCGGCCGCTTGCGCTCAAACGGAGTGACACTGGTCTTGGCCGCGGCCAGCAACGCCAGTGCCTCGTCCTCGGTGGCAGTCGCCTCCAACTCCTCGAACGTCAGCTCCATCTGGTCGACGAGTTGCCGCGAGCGCTCCGACCGCTGGCCATAGAGGGCGCGGCGCATCTTCTCGTTCTGAAGCTCGAGCAGGGCGTTGCGGGCTTCGAGATCGGCGTTGATCGCGCGGACCCGTGCGGCCTCGGCCCGGGCGACCGCAAGCTCCGCCTTGAGGGCGGCAAGGTCGTCCTGGGGGTTGGCGCCGGGGGCTTCCATGACCCGGATGGAATCACACAATCCGGCCCGAATGAAGCGGAAAATGCACGCCCGGCCAAGAAAGTGCAGTCGTTATCCCGCGCTGGTCGGACGCCAGGAATATTGCGGGTTGCGCCAGTCTATCCCGTCGAGCAGGCAGGCCAGTTGCGGGCTCGTCAGCGACACCACGCCCTCCCTGGCAGAGGGCCAGATGAAGCGTCCCTTCTCGATCCGCTTGGCGAAGAGCGCCATCCCGACCCCGTCATGCCACAGGACCTTGACCAATGAACCTGCGCGGCCGCGGAACACGAACAGATCGCCGCCATGCGGGTTGCGATGCAGGTGTTGCTGAACCAACAGGGCGAGACCCTGCATCCCCTTCCTCATGTCCGTATGGCCCATCGCCACCCAGACCTTCGCCCCCGGCGGGATCATCGCGGCAATGTCCGCAGAACTGCGGTGACCAGCGACGCCGAGGCTGCCGAGGTAATCCGGACCACCGCTGAGCCAACTTCAACAACCATGACGAAGCGGTCGCGCGGCGGTCCGTCAGTGCTCTCGGCCAGCACAACCGGCATAAAGCCCTCGCACTCCCGCGCCTCCGCCATCAACCGCTCGCGCCAGCGGTAGAGCTGGTTGGTCCGGATATCCGCGCGCCGCGCAACGTCGGCCACGCAGGCTCCCGGCGAAAACGCCTCCTGGACCAACGCCAGCTTCTGCTCCGCCGTCCATGACCTGCGCCGCTCCGCCCCCGAAATGATCGTCACCTGACTCATAAGCACCGTCCCTTGGACCGGTGCAAACACCGCTCCTAACACCGGTGCTTCAGCAACAACCCTCTGTCCTTGCCAAGGCGGTCTTCACCGAAGGCGTACGAATCTTCTGCGAAAAGGTTGCAACGATCGAGGCGGACAAGGAGACCTCGCCGTACTTTACCTTATCGCTCAGCACATCCGGCCCTGGGCGGCTTCGAGCGGCGTGAGCTCGAGCGTGCCTTCGCCATCGATGTTTTGCCAGGCGCATTGTCGGGACGCGGCTTTCAGTGCGTCGGGCGGCGTGACACACCAGAAATGGTGCAGCTTCGGGCTTGCGCGCTCGCCTAATGCGTCGGTGACGATGCAGATGCGATAGCTTCCCTCGAGAAACTTCCCGCGCTCCTCGAGGCGTATCTTGGCAAACTCGTTGAAGGTGAAGTCCGCTACAACCTCGCTGCCGGATCGGCCCTTCACTTCGATGCAAAGCGTCGCGTCTCCTTGAACGGCAACGAGGTCATACCCCAGCTTCGTCGCCGAGACGTTGTCAACGTCATAGCCAAGTGCCTCGAAGTGCTCGGTCACGATCCGCATCGCGGTATCTTCGATTTCCTTGCGCCGCTCCGGATCGAGTTGGAAGCGATTGCCCTTGCTTCCGGGCTTCGGCGAGACCGCCTCTGCGAGCGGCAATGCTTTCCCGGTCTCGATGAAATGACGGATGCGGCGCGCGATCTCGGGCCCGACCTCCGCCTGCCGTTCGGGAAAATAGACCGGGCTCTGGCCCGGGATACCCTTGTCGCCCTTTTTGCGTGGGGGGATCCAGAGCACCCGCTCCTCTGGCGCGAGCAGCCGGCAATCCTTCTCGTCCGCCTCGACCTGGAACGACAGTGTATGCGGCTCGCGGGAGTACGGATCGCGGTAGGTTCTCGCGCGCTTCAGCGCGCCCTTGGGCTGCTGGCGATCGCGATAGACCGTTGCGCTATCGTACCACCCGACGACGATCCTCCCTCGACGGGGCGACGGATCCGGCGCGGTCCAGACGACAAGTACGTTGTCGACGGACTCGCTCGTAGGGGTAGTGCCGAGCTTCTCAATGTGGATCGAGTTCTCAAGCACTTCGACATGGCCATAGCAGCGCCCGGCAGTCGGCCTGAAATTCAAGACCTCCCCGCCCCATCCATGCTCCGCCGCCCATTTGAAGCCGCCCGCGTAGAAGCCTTCCAGGCTGCCATCGTAGTCGTTGAGATGGATGCCATGCAGCACGACCAGCGGACGGTTCATTGGGTTACCTTCATCTTACGATTGGACAAACCGGGGTCTTGGCCAAGTCCGCCCATCTGGACCGGACTAGGCCGCGGCGAGCAGCGCCGTCTCCTCCTTGAAGACGAAACGGCGCGGGACGCAGATGCTGTCGCGCCGCGGTCCTCGCGAAAGCTCCAGCGTAAGCAGACTATCGTCCGGAAAGGCCGGGCTAAGCTCAAGCTTCAGATATTCGAAAAGCTGCCGGTCATGGACCGCGATCATCACCTGCCGGCCATGCTCCTTCGATAGGGTCCTGAGGAGCGCTGCGAAATGGGCGATATGGACATCGTCCATCGACTGCACCGGATCGTCGAGGATCAGCCATGGCAGATCCTTGGGGACAGCGAGATGAAGCGCGATGAACAGTGTCAACGCAGCGGTGTTGAGATTGCCTGAGCTGAGCATCGCACCCGGCGTCCCGCCCGCACTGCCACCGTCACGATGCTCGGTGATCAGCTTCGGCTGCAGCTTCTGGGTCGATGCGCCCGGGATTCGAAATGCCGGGACGAAGGGCTCGCCAGGCGCCAACCGCACGAACAGGTCCCGCCAGACGCGGTTGAGACGGTCATTGAACTCCCGCCGTATGATCGCCGATCGAACCGTGTCGACGGCACCGCGTATCGCGTTGCCCTGGTCGCGCAGCTTCTGCGCACGCTCCAACGCTTCCTCCGCCCGCTGAAAGGACGCAAAATCTTCCGTGATCCGATCGTCGCTGACCTTGCGTCGCGCGGCTGCGGACCTGATGCTCTCAATATGGTCGCCGCCCCGGCGCCGTAGCGAGAGCCGGTTCTCCAGCACGGTCGACTGTGTTGAGAGCAGCGCCTCCAGTCGGGCCATCGCCGCCGAGGAGGTTTCGCCCTCTGCGAGCCCCTCGGCGCCAATTGAGCGCGCGAAGTCGCTGAGAGTCTCTCGTGCCGCCGAGAGCGCAACGTTGCGCGATTGTGCGGCACTTACCAAGCGTCGTGCCGCAACGTCAGCCGCCCTTAGTCGGCCACCTTCGCGGAAAACCTCGCCGAGGTCGTCGACCTCGCTGATGAGCGCCTCGAGACGCGCGGCCCTGCGGTCGAGCGCAGCAAGTGCCTCCGCGTCTGGCTTACGTGCCGCGATGGCTTCGATCTCGCGATCCAGTCGCTCGATGGTGACCTGCACCTCGCCCCGCGTCCGGCCGAGCACAAGCAATCGCTCAGCCGACGCGGACAGTGTCCGAACCTTGTGGTGGACGTGCTCGATTAGCGGCACCTTGCCGACTTCGCTGAAATCGCGATCGCAGACCGGGCAGGTCTCGCCGGTGATAAAAGACGTGAGCTCGGCGAGCACCGAACCCAGGCTTCCCGCCGTGCTCGAGAGACGCCCGACCTCTTGGTCGATCGTATCGCGCTGGAATTGCGCAACGTCCCGCTCGCTCTGCGCCGCGACCTCGCGCTCGAAGTCGATCCGGGCATGATCCGCGCGATCGGACGCTTGCTTATGTTCGGTGCGAAGACGCGCTAACGCTGCATCGAGAAGCTGCTCCGGGTCGCTCGGCAGCGATACATCAACAAGCAGCGCCTCGACACGGGCACGTATGCCGCTGGCCTTCCCTCCATGCTCGGCCTCCCAGCGCGCATATGCCTCGCTTGCCTCGTTGGCTGCGGCGTTCTCGCCGCTCCCATCGTTGGTGCTGCCGGCCGCGCTGATCTCGCGCTGGATAGCACCCAGCCGGCGCTGCTGATCCGTGAGGGTGTCGAAGCTCTTGGTATCGGACTCTTCGTTGAGCGCCGCCTCGACCGCGTCCAACGTTTCCTCAGAGACCTCGATTGTCAGCCCGAGTTCGGTGCACAGCGTGCGAAGCTCATTCAAGGCGGTGGCAATCTGCTGAACAACGCCATTGCGGGCCGTGCGCTGGTCCGAGAGCAGCCGGTCGAGGCGAGACTTTTCATTCTCGGCCGCCAGCCATCCATCGACCGTCTTGCGGACGTTTCGGACATCGGCAAGCGGCTTGAGCCCAGCCTCGAGTGCGTCGAGGCGATCGAGTCCGAGGAGCTTGCCTACGAATTGCGAAAGCGGGGAACTCGCTTCGCTTCCGGCATCCTGATAGATCTGCAGGAGCTGACCGAGCAGTGATTGCGGCAAGAAGGAGCGCTCCCGGAAAAACTTCGCCTGCTCCGCGTCGAGCGCCGCGACGGAGTTCGCGCCAACGTCGGTCAGGAGCGATTCGTAGTCGCGCTCTGTCGCGCCGAGCGCCGTCCGCAGCAGCACATTGCCCTCGACCGACGAGCGGTGCAGCAATTGCCGCGCATAGCCCTGATCGGCGCGTTCGAGAGACTGGACACGGCCGGTAAGCGCGAGCTCGATCGATGAGAGCAGGCTCGTCTTTCCAGCGCCATTCTCGCCGTGGACGAGTACCACCTTGGCGTCGAGCGGAGCGTGGATGTGACCACGAATGCTGCGGAAGTTTGTGACGTCCAGGCTCTTGAGCAGGATATCATTCATGGCTGGGTCTCGCCTGTATCTTGCTGCAGCGTTCGCATGATGACGGACGCCACCGCATCGGTCACCGCTTGCTCGCCGTCGCTCGAGGCCGACATCGCGGCTTCCAGAAGCTCCTTGTTCGTGCCGGCAGGCAGCGCCCTTATGAGCTGCGCCATCGCCGGACCGGCCCCGTCGGTTGTCTCGCTGGCTGTGGCGGGCAAGGTGAGCGGGAGAAGCACTCGGATTCGGTCGTCGAGCTGCAATACAGCACTTGCGTCGGCCGGCATTCCCTGATCGTCGAGCGGGACGCCCTCGACCTGCAGCACACGGCATGTCTCCGATAGCGCTTCGATACCCTCGGCAAGAGCGGCGCCTGCAAGGATAACAGTCACGACGAACCGCGACGCCGTGACGTCGAGCGCGCGGCTCAGCGCCTCGACCCGTTGCCGGACACGAACGCCGTCGCGGTCGCCAAAATCTCCCGTCGTGGTATCGACCAAGAGGATCAGATCCAGCGCCCGCCCCTCGATGCCGCGCATGGCACCGGTGAACGCAAATTCGACGCCAGCCACCCTGAAAGGCGTAGACAGATCAACATAGCGGGCGGCGCGAAGCCGGGCCTGAATGGCCTGAACCAACGGCGCGCTCACAGCATCATCTCGGCGACGAACTCTCGCTGGAGGGTGGCGGCGTCCCCGCAGCGATCAAGCAGTGCGCCCAAACTCACATGGGTTTCGCCGACATGGCCGGTCCGTCCCGGAGCAGCGCGAACCCGACGAGCGCTGCTCGCGCCTCCGGCGAGCTGCTGCCAGACATCGTCGGCATGGACCACGATCGCATTGTCATTCGCGAATGCGCCGTGGCTCTTGAGCGAGATCGCCTCGGTCGCGGATTTGACGAGGAAGAGCGGCCGATCGACCCCATCGGCGCGCGCGGCGCGCGCGGTCATTGCCCCGGCGTCGAGCGCAGCTGATACCGGCGCGCGCAGCTCCCAAAGACCAGCCGTTCGGCCACCCTGCAGCAGGCCGAGCGCCAGCCCGAGCCGCCCGAGGCCCATGCCGATCGCGTTCTGATCGGCGGCCATCAGATTAGGGGTCGAGGCGCAAAGCGCTTCGTAGGCGTCGCTGTTCGCCGGCAGAGCGCCGGTCCGGAACATCGCCAGCAAGCGCGACCAGATAGCGATCGCAGTGTTCACGAACGGAGTCCGGCTACGGCCGCCTGGCGGTGGAACCGCCAGATCCGCGATGTCGTCTCTCAGCTCGCCCAGCAAGGGATTGAGCCCGGCGGCAATGGCACCCTTGCCCAACGGGGCAAGGGTAAGATCGACCAGATGAGCGAGCTTATCGGTCAGGAGCTTGAGAACGAGCGCGATTAGGACCTTCTCCCCCCAGGCTCGAAGCAGTGTGGCATCATGCATCGCGGCGGGATTATGGTTATAAGCAGCCCCGTAGGACAGCCTAAGGACGTCGCGCTGTCCTGGGCGAATGGTATCCTCGCAGAAAATGTGCGCCGGCGCCGCCGGTGCGCTGGGCCACGGCCAGGCGTGGATGGCCTCAGCGCGCGAGAACAGCGTCTGCAGGTTGTTGTCCTGGATGGAGAGGCCGAGCACCATCGTCTTGTGCGAGGTCGCCAGCCCCACCACCGCTTGGCACATCGCTGCAAAATCGTGCGACTGGGGCCAGCCCATGATCTGGGTGTAGCTGCCCGTCAGGAACCGCCGAAAGACGGCAGGTTCCCGTGTCGCGTGGATGATGCATCCGTGGAATTTCAGCAGCCGTGCGCGGCCAGCGGGCCCTCTTAGCTGGTTCGGATCCACGACGACCTGCAGTATACCGGGCACGCCGCCGCTAAGTCGCTCTACGGCCACCTCGATGAAGCCGTCCCAGTTTGCCGAGGCGATCTCCTGGACCGCACCTTCGAGGATGAGGATTGCAATGCACAGATGCTCTGCCGCCGGAGGCGCGGGATTGGCGAACGCTTCTCGAACGTCGATCGCGTCCCACAAAATAAAATCCGACGGCATACCCGCGATCGGAATATCCAGCACGCGCGAGTACTGGTTCCAGAGTCCGTTGATGATGGTATCATGCTCCGGCCACGTTGCCAGGGGCTGGCCGATCTGCGCCAGAACGGTCCCGGGGTCGATCTGGACCAATCCCAAGGCCTCTTCGAGCGCCGGCATATACGCGGCGGTGGTCAGCGGGTCTGCGGCACGCTCGCGCAGATAGTCGAACGCCTTTTCGATGAGATTCCCGAGGCTGGGCGCAAGATGCGAAATGCCGGACCCCACCCACAAGGCGAACTCTCCATTCTCGACCGCCTCCGCAACAGTCGCGAACTCGGCTTCAAACTTTGCAAGCACCTCGCGCACGGTAATCTGGTTGGCAGTCGGTGCCAGCGCCACGCAGTTCCACTCCCCCGAATGTGTTGCTTCGTACTACAGCATTATTGTTCTTCGACAGGTTGTCCAGCACGAGATTAAACTCGCCAAAATAGGCCGAAACTATGCTCAGGGCGAGGTGTTGCTAAGGTCACTGAAAAATCGCAAATTCGTCGATCGCTTGCGACCAAGTCAAGCCGTTCCTCGGCGTGCCTTTAACTGACCGCTCCTGCCGGAAGCTGGCATTCCCTTTCCATTAAGCGGTCGGGCGGCAACCCAAAGACAGGGTGGTGCGCGAACCCTGGCGACGCGACACTTCAAGGTTGCTGGCCGGCGCCGGTCTTTGGGCCAATCAGTTTCACCGTCTCGCGGAACCGCGAGTCCAGACGCTTGGTCACATGCGCCAGAAGATAGCCGGCGTCGTCAATCGCTTCGACCACCTCCGCGGAAGGGTGCCGATACCCCTCATCGCGCTCGTCTGCGGAGGCGATGTAGATGTGCAGCGGATACCGCAGCAAATCGGCATGGAAGTTTGCCTTCGAGCCGTGATGAGGAAGGAGCAGCGTCATCGTGCGCGCGAGTTCGGCGCGATAATAAGACCGCCATTTCTGGCGCGGGTTACGCGACTTGAGCTTAGCGTCGCCGGTGCCGATCCAGCCCGCCGTTGTCCAATTGCCGTAGAAGCTGGTCACACCACCCTCGGAGCGCGTTTCGACCTCCCAGGAATTGGAGTCGCTGGCCGGACCCGAGTAAAGCGACATCGACACCGCATTGTGCTTCTCGCCACCGCCATCGGTTAGGATCGCATCATAGCATTGGCGCAGCTTGCGCCGGCCCTCGGGCGTCTTGAGCAGGGCCTGTAGCGCGGCGGCATCGATCGCGTCGCCTGGACCGCGTCCGAGCGCGACCAGGACCTTCTTCTCGAACTGTTCCGCGCGCGCGTCGCTGACGCGGGGGACATAGGGCCGCAGGATCCAGTCGACCGCAGCCCATCCGCTGGTCACGGCGATATGACTGTCGATCTGCATTTCGAGCAGCGCGGCGCGTCCCGGCTGCCCATCGGCGATCGGTAGAATCCGGCTCTGCTCGTTAAGCGTAAGACCGCTGCCCTCGCGCAGCCCCTTCCGCGGGCCCGCCTTTGGACTAGGCTCTCCGTCGCGATCGAGCAGATCGGAGTCATCACCGTTGCCGACGAACACCACCCGCTCGACGCCGCGGCTGCCGAACCAGCCGGCGGGATCGAACTGGGCCTGGACGAACGAGGCAGTGAGCCGGCGATCCTCAGCCTCGGCCTTGGCCAGCGCGAGCAGGCGCTGGCTTGCCGACAGATAGGGCAGATACACCGTGGTAGCGTCGAGGCGCGCTAGCAACGTGTCGAGCCCGTCGACATGATCACCATCGAGGTGCGAGACGAACAGCGCGTCAATCCGCGGCACTCGCCGCGCATAGGCCGCCACGATTGGCTCGAGATTGGAGACGCTCCTCGCGCCGCAGTCATAGACATAATGGATCGCTCCGCCCGCCGCCTCGATCATGCCAGTCGCGAAACAACCCTGTCCTACGGGCCATTGTACCCTGATGACCCGCAACTGCGCGTCCCCCCTGCTTCGTCCGATCCGACATCCCGCCGAACCGGACAGTAGTGTCGCAGCAATGCGCGGCAAAACCAACTGTTGCAACGTCTTGTCTCGGTCGGTCGGAAAAGCGGCTGCCGGGCCTGATCGGACACTCGTCAGAGCTGGCCCAGGATCAACCCTATGGCGCCCGCGCTCTTCGTCAGTCGCGGTGAACCCGTTCACATCGCGATGTGCGACACTGGCACGGCGCGCGCCGCTCAAATGGCCTTCTGCGAAACGCATGGTTTTTCTGGAACGGCTGCTACTGACGAAACCGGTCGTTCGAGGCTTTGCTATGGAATGACCGGTTCGTGCCAACCGAAGGCGTTCAGAAGCTTCCGGCAGTGGCCCGCTGGCCCGAACCGGACCGGCGGTTCTCGGGAAAAGCATTTGAGCTCGGGAATGACCGGGATTAGGCGCGTTGCTGCACGTCCGGTCGGTTCCACGCGAACGGCCGGTTTGACCAGGACTCGCCATTTCCGGGGCCGCTTCCCCGTGCACCTTTCGGTACGCGAGGAAAGCGACTTGCTGAAATTGCGCCGCCGAAGGTGACGGTCGCAATGTAGTCATCGATCAATAGAATTCGGCTACCCCACCATGGCGCGAGCAAGTGCCCGAGCGATGCGCGGAGAAGCTGTACGTGCCGTCACGGCATTTGGCCGTCGCGCCATTGGGCCCGCCCGGATTGGTGTTTTGCCCCGTGACGGGTGCGCGTGAAGCGGATGCCGGTGCCGCCTTGGTCGGCGCAGCCGGCGCTGGGCGGGACGCCGGAGCAGGCTGGGTTGCGCGCGGTGCCGGCGCAGCTGCCGCGACGCCCTTGCAAACCGCTTTGTTGGCGTTACCGGCCTTCGAACAGTCGTAATTGCGCGCCGGCTTCGCTGCGGCTGGTGCCGCCGCCGAAGCTGCCGCGGTCTTGCAGGCCGCCTTGTTGGCGTTGCCAGCTTTCGAACAATCGTAGTTGCGCGGCTTTGGCGCCGGCTTCGCGGCAGCCGCGGCCGCGGATTTGCAGGCAGTCTTGTTGGCGTTGCCCGGTTTGGTGCAATCATAGTTGCGCGCCGCCTGCGCATGAGCGGGAGCGGCTGCAAGGGCGAGGGGCGCCATCAGGAGCCCTGAAACGGCAAGCAGGATACGCTTCATATTCTCAACTCCCCTAGATGGGCCGGTGTACTCGCTATATCAGACCCAGTTAATGATTAACCCGCACTGACGTTCAAAGCCAGCCGCTCAGGCCGCCATACCAGGAACAGGCATCGCGACCGTTTCACTGAAGCTCCATGAACCGTCGCAGCGCTGTACGCTCGCGCTATCGGGCGGGTGCGACGCACAAACCGCGCCGCGAACATGAGGAGCGCACGGACGACATCAACAGCCCGAATCGTCGACAACCGTGGGGTAGCTTTGGCCAGATCGGCTGTGGCCGCGCCGCTGATCGACGGCGTCAGCAGCGTAGACAGCGCCTGCGCCGTGATCCGGAAGCTTGTGACTCCCTTCCCCCTAACCTTCTCGGCCAAACCGAATTTCCTCGATCTTCGCCAGAATCTCGGTCCAGACGATCACCTCCGCCGTCTCGTGGTTTTCACGCGCCTGGGCAATGCGCAGCTGTGCTTTTTCCTCGGCTGCATCGCCATGTGTGGAGATGAGCATGCTGGCGACCGTCCAATATTCCCACCGGGCGATAGTCATGGCCCTCCCCCAAATCTGAAGGCCATGAAATCCGAGCGTCCTCGCCAGCGCAACTCATATTCGAGCCAGAATGCGCATGTTGCCGTAGAGCAGGCAGATTGGCGAGCGGGCGATCGAAGCGCAGCGTAAGGCTGTGGCTCGGCATCGTGATTGTCGGACTGATCGACCGCTGCGATATTGTGATGCTCCGCCCCCACTAGCGGCTCGTTCGCGCCGTCCATAAGCGGATGTAGTCAACCGAACCGCGACACTCGCCCATCGCGCTTTGCTCGACCAACCGGAAGCGCGCGCCGTCCCAGGCAAAGCTCTCGCTCGTGCCGCAATCGCCGAGCCCGCGCCCCTTCTCATAGCTGCTCAGCCGGTTGCCCTTGGGGTCCCAATCACCATTGGTGAGCTCGCCGCTCCCATCTGCAGGGGCCTCCCCCATCCCGGGCGGGAAATCGAACTGCGCGGGCCGGGGCGGGCCCGCCTCGTCCAGCACGTAAACGCTGGTGAAGAAATTGTAGGCGCCGTTGCCGCATGGATGCTCGATCAGCACGAGACTATGGGTCGCATCGAGACGAAACGCGCGCGGCTCAACCTTGCCGGTGGCATAATCGCAAGCCGCATTGTCGGCACCGATCAGCTCCGTCGCTTGCTTGACGCCAATCGTGCGCGGAGGCTTCGACGACGGAACAGGGACGACGATCAGCGGTGCCACAGGCGGCGCAGGAACATCCGCGTTCGGCTTGGACCCGGTCGCCTTGAGTGCGCCCACCGTTCCGGCGCGCTTTTGCTGGTCATCCATATAGCGGAGCGCCGCCGCCAGCCCGGCCAACGATGCTTCGGCCTGCTTGTTTCCCGTGGCATCGAAGAGCATTGCGCGCTGTCCATTGCCCAGCGCGCTCAGCAATGCTCCGTTCAACGGAAGAGAAGCGCTCTCGGTCGTGCGCGCCGTAAATGCCGCAGCGCTGGCACCATCCACCCGTAGCGTGAAATGCGCGCCCAGCACGGTTTTTTCCGGCAACGGTACATTGAGCGTCGCGATATCGTTCGGCAGCGCACCGCGATTGATCGTCAGCATCAGCGCATCGTCGCCGCTGTCGGCCGGCTGCAATGCATTCGCCTGGCAAACCCGGACATTGTCGCATCCGACGATCCAGTCCTTGTAGGACTGGAGCGTACCGATTTGCGCCGCGGCGGCCGCAAGTACGAGAAGGATCATCTACCCTGCCCCTCGATCCGGCCTCCCTGCGAAGCCCGATCACTGGTCGAGCATAGTCCGGGCCGTTCCCATTCAAAAGCGCCGGAAAAACGAGTCCGGCGAATGGGATTTTCCACCCCTCCCGCAGCCCGTCAGCACTCCCTCCACGCACCCACAATAATTCATCGCGCGCATCCAGCCATCGGGCGCTGTTTCCAGCCCATCCGAGGACGGTACGTCTCCAGCGGCGAGCGGGAATTTCGGGCGTTTGCCTGTAGTGCCCGCATGACCAACAAGGTCGCGCGGCCGCTTTCCCATTTCGCACACACTATAGTTGCGCCGACCTTATCGGATGGAGACAAGCGACAAGCTGCGTGTCACCAGGACACGCATAGCATCGTCCATTTCACCAAGCATGGCGCGGACATGGGGGCCAAAGACCGCGTCGCCAAATGCTGCAACGGTCATCATCAGCAGCGCCGCACGCACGCGGTCATCCACCCTGCTACCCCCTTCAAGATCCGCGATTGCCTTGACCAGCACAATCAGCGCGTCACGCAAAGGCGCGAGATATTCGACCTTTCCGGACAAGATGATCCACGCACAGACGGGTCCGGCACCCCCCGCATCGAAGGCATCGAATATACGATCGACCACGACGATCGGACCGATCGCCTCATCTCCGAGCACAGCGACTATATGGTGGAGCGCTATGGTCAGATCATTGACCATTGCCTCCATCAGCGCGGACTGCAGGCCCGCTGCGGATCCAAAATGGTAGAGGACGTTCGCATGCGTCATGCGCAGCTCGTCACCCACATTGGCCAGCGTCACAGCGCTCGGCCCACGCTGAAGGAGCAGCCTGCGCGCAATCGCGAGCGCTTTTTCGCGAACTTCGGGGCCTATGCGCTTGCGGCGTTTCGCAGATCCGACCGGTTGCTTACCCATACCCCCTCTCCGGCACTTGCTCGATCTTCTCAAAGCTATTTCGAGGACATAACACAGAGCAATTTAAGATTTCGTCACAAAATACAGCCAAGCACCGTAATAAATATCCCGGACATGCTCCAAACTTTCGACTCTTGTAGATTCAACGAGATACGCGTGACATTCTTTACAAAGACCCTGATCATTCAAGTTCTGTTGCTACTCGATGGTTTACACCCAGGATCAGCATAGGCGGCCGTTATGGAGCTGAAATTAAAGATGGTCCATAAGTACCGGAAACGCACGGACATCGAAGATCGTGCGGACGCGGCGCACTTCTCGGGCTAAAGATGTCGCATCCGCTTCGTCCAACCCTCTAATCTATATACAAATTCTGCCGACTGAGCCCGAAGCCCGCCAACCGCATGCATTTAAGCGTCAGCGACGGACCTGCATTTCCAACATTGCTGGTTGGTAAGGCCACCGTCATCGTCCGGCGAGATCGTCGCGAATCCCGGACAACGGATTGAGAAGGCGTCCGCCGACAGCATCGAGCCGCAACGGCTTCAGAATGTCATTTGCCGAAACCCGGGAGTTTTCCTCATCTGCGGATCTCACTGGACAAAAGTGCTTGTCGCTATCGGAGGACGATTGCCGCGATCATCGGCACGATCGCTACCCGATGTCGGGCCGCTCCCGCCTCGATGCCGATCCGGCAGCGCACGATTGCCTGCGGTTTCACGATCGCGCGAGAAATGGATCCATTTCGGTACAGAAACGAGAATTGAGTTGATTGTCCGCACGAGACGTTCAACATGGCTGGTGAACATAGCTGTTGAGGTTCAGGACCAATGCGACGAGGTCTTCAGCCAGCCTTCACCGCGGCCAATGTGTCCCGATTGACGCAGCCCCAGCAGCGCATTTTGACAATTCTGACTTCGGAATGGAAGACGGCGGCGCAGATCGCGAGCGATGTCGGGATGACTGCCGCCTGGGCGCCCGCCGCGGCGGCGAAATACGCAAATCAGCTCGTCAGACTTGATCTCGCCGAAAAAGGTGGGTCCCATAGACAGCCCGTCTGGCGGCATTCGCCGCCTTTTCGAACGTTGTTGAGATAAAGCTGGGATGAAACGCGTCACGCCCGGTGAAATGATCATTGCCGGCGCCGCCTTCATCGCGCTCGCTACGCGCAACTGCTACGCCGGCTTTTGTATTTCTTCGCTCGGGCACGACATACTCAAATAGCTGTTGCCGCTGACGATTTCCTGCGTCTCTTAATCATCCCCGTCGCGCCGGCCATTGAAGCTCCGGCGCTGGAAACGGGGAAATCATGGCCGCCGAGCCCGTCCGATCCGAAGCCCTGATCCGCAGCGCGAAGATGCTGCGCACCGCGATGGGTGCATCGATCGCGGCATGGCTCGCCGACCCTGCGGTGATCGAGGTGATGCTCAATCCCGACGGCCGATTGTGGGTCGACCGGCTTGGCGAGGGCATATCCGACACCGGGATGACGCTCTCCCCGGCCGATGGCGAGCGGATCATCCGCCTCGTCGCGCATCATGTCGGGAGCGAGGTCCACAGCCGCCATCCGCGGGTCTCGGCCGAGCTCCCCGAGACCGGCGAGCGGTTCGAAGGATTGCTCCCGCCGGTCGTCACCGCACCGGCCTTCGCGATCCGCAAGCCCGCAGTCGCGGTTTTCACGCTCGATGACTATGTCGCAGCGGGCATCATGTCGCGGGTTGAGGCCGCTGCCTTGCGCGATGGCGCCGCGGGCCGCGCCAATATTCTCGTCGCCGGAGGGACCGGCACCGGCAAGACCACGCTGACCAATGCGTTGCTGGCCGAGATAGCTTTAACCGACGATCGCGTGGTGCTGATCGAGGATACGCGCGAGCTGCAATGCGCCGCGCCCAATCTCGTTGCGATGCGCACCAAGGATGGTGTCGCCTCGCTGTCCGATCTCGTCCGCTCTTCGCTCCGCCTGCGTCCCGACCGCATCCCGATCGGCGAGGTACGCGGCGCCGAAGCGCTCGACCTCCTCAAGGCCTGGGGCACGGGACATCCCGGCGGGGTCGGCACCATTCACGCCGGCAGTGCGATCGGCGCGCTCCGGCGGATGGAGCAGCTCATCCAGGAAGCCGTGGTCACCGTACCGCGCGCACTCATCGCCGAAACCATCAACCTTATCGCCGTGCTGGTCCGCAACGGCGTCGGCCGGCGGCTCGCCGAACTGGCGCGGGTCGACGGGCTCGATCCTGTGACCGGCGATTATCGCCTGACCTTCATCGCCAGTCCCCATCACGGAGAAATCTCATGAACGACAAGCTGCGGCGCGGTGCGCGCCGCCTGTTCCAAGGCAGCGTCGCCATTTTGATGGCTCTGCCGGTGCTCACCGGTCCCGCCTGGGCGTCGGGTTCCTCGATGCCCTGGGAAAGCCCATTGAATTCGATCCTTCAGTCGATCGAAGGGCCGGTCGCCAAGATCGTTGCGGTGATCATCATCATTGTCACCGGCCTCAGCCTCGCGTTCGGCGAGACCTCGGGCGGGTTCCGCCGGCTGATCCAGATCGTGTTCGGCCTGTCGATCGCCTTCGCCGCCTCGTCCTTCTTCCTTTCCTTCTTCAGCTTCGCGGGCGGGGCGCTCGTCTGATGACCGGGCCCGACGCCCTGCCCGCCGGCTATTTCGCGCCGGTCCACCGCGCGCTGAGCGAGCCGATCCTTTTGGGCGGCGCGCCGCGCGCGCTCGCGATCCTGACCGGCACGCTGGCCGGCGCGGTCGGGTTGGGCTTGCGGCTGTGGTTGGTCGGCCTCGCAATCTGGGCAATCGGCCATACGCTCGGCGTCTGGGCGGCGCGGCGCGATCCGTTATTCGTCGACGTCGCCCGCCGGCACCTTAAATATCCGAGCTGGGCACGGCCATGATGTCGCTGCGCGAATATCGCAGCCATGCGGCGCGTCTGGCGGATTTCCTGCCCTGGGCCGCTTTGGTCGCACCGGGCGTCGTGTTCAACAAGGACGGCTCGTTCCAGCGCACCGCGCGGTTCCGGGGGCCGGACCTCGATAGTGCAACGCCCGCCGAACTGGTGGCGGTGACCGCGCGGCTCAACAATGCCCTGCGCCGGCTGGGCTCAGGCTGGGCCGTGTTCGTCGAAGCCCAGCGCTCGCCCGCGCTCGATTATCCCGAGTCGAGCTTCCCCGACGATGTCTCGCGGCTCGTCGATCTCGAGCGACGCGCGCAGTTCCGAGAGGAGGGCGCGCATTTCGAGAGCCATTATTATCTGACCCTGCTGTGGATGCCGCCGGCCGAGGATGCGGCGCGCGCCGAAGGCTGGCTCTACGAGGGCCGCGCGCAGGCCGGCATCGATGCGCAAGGATTGCTGCGCAGGTTCGTCGATCACACCGACCGGCTGTTGCACCTCGTCGAAGGCTTCATGCCCGAGAGCGCCTGGCTCGATGACGGCGAGACGCTGACCTACCTCCACGGCACCGTCTCGACCCGGCGGCAGCGCGTTCGCGTGCCCGAGGTCCCGGCCTATCTCGATGCGTTCATTGCCGATGAGCCATTGACCGGCGGGCTCGAACCTCGGCTCGGCGACAATCATCTGCGGACGCTCACCATCACCGGCCTCCCCAGCATCACCTTTCCCGGGTTGCTCGACGAGCTCAATGCCCTCGCCTTTCCCTATCGCTGGTCGACCCGCGCGATCATGCTCGACAAGACCGACGCGACGAAGCTGCTGTCGAAGATCCGCCGGCAATGGTTCGCCAAACGCAAGTCGGTCGCCGCGATCCTGAAGGAGGTGATGACCAACGAGGCGTCGGTGCTGACCGACAGCGACGCCGCCAACAAGGCGGCCGACGCCGACCTCGCATTGCAGGAGCTCGGCGCTGACACCGCCGGCATCGCCTATGTCACCGCGACCGTGACGGTCTGGGACCAGGATTCCGCGCTTGCCGCCGAGAAATTACGCCAGGTCGAAAAGGTCATCCAGGGCCGCGATTTCACCTGCATGGCCGAAGGCCTCAACGCGGTCGAAGCCTGGCTCGGCAGCCTTCCGGGTCAGGTCTATGCCAATGTCCGCCAGCCGCCCGTTTCCACCCTTAATCTCGCCCACATGATCCCGCTTTCCGCCGTGTGGGCGGGGGCGGAACGGGACGAGCATTTCGGCGCCCCCGCCTTGTTCCATGCAAGGACCGAAGGCTCGACCCCGTTCCGCTTTTCCCTTCATGTCGGCGACGTCGGGCATTCGCTCGTCGTCGGCCCGACCGGCGCGGGCAAATCGGTGCTGCTTGGCCTCATGGCACTGCAGTTCCGGCGCTATCCCGACAATCAGATCTTCGCGTTCGACTTCGGCGGCTCGATCCGCGCCGCGACGCTCGGCATGGGCGGCGAGTGGGAAAGTCTCGGCGAGACGGCCCATGATGACGAATTCGAGCTCGGAGCGGCGTTCCAGCCGCTCGCCCGGATCGACGAAACCGGCGAGCGTGCCTGGGCGGCAGAATGGATTGCCGCGATCATGGTCGGCGAAGGCATCGCGCTCGATCCGGCGAACAAGGAGCAGCTCTGGGCGGCACTCACCTCGCTCGCCTCCGCACCTGTCGCCGAGCGCACGCTCACCGGGCTCGCGGTGCTGCTCCAGGATCAGCGCCTTAAACAGGCGCTCGCACCTTATTGCGTCGGCGGTCCCTGGGGGCGTCTGCTCGACGGCGAATATGAACACTGGAGCCGCGCGTCGGTGCAGGCGTTCGAGACCGAAGGCCTTATCGGCTCGGCCGCGGCGCCAGCGGTAATCGCCTATCTCTTCCACCGTATCGAAGCCCGACTCGACGGGCGCCCCACCCTCATCATCATCGACGAGGGCTGGCTGGTGCTCGACAGCCCGGCGTTCGCCGCGCAGTTGCGCGAATGGCTCAAGACGCTGCGCAAGAAGAATGCGAGCGTCATCTTCGCGACCCAGAGCCTCGCCGATATCGAGACATCAAGCATCGCGCCCGCGATCATCGAAAGCTGCCCGACCCGCATCTTCCTGCCGAACGAGCGCGCCGGCGAGCCGCAGATCGCGCGCATCTATGCCGCATTCGGGCTCAATGCGCGACAGATCGAGATTCTCGCGCGCGCAACCCCCAAGCGCGATTATTATTGCCAGTCGCGGGCCGGCAACCGGCTGTTCGATCTGGGGCTCGGCGAGGTCGCGCTCGCCTTTGCCGCCGCCTCCTCGAAGACCGATCAGCGCCATATCGCCGAGCTGCTGAGCCAACATGGCCGCGCCGGCTTCGCCGCGGCCTGGCTACGCCATCGCGGCCTCGACTGGGCGGCCGAGATGATCGCGCCGCCCGCCCGCGACGTGGCCGAGAGCCTTCTTTCCCTCCCTCTTCTCCTCGAGCCGAAGGATTGATCCATGTTTACGTTTCGCCGTTGCCGATCGCTGGTGAGTGCCCTTTCCGTTGCGGCCCTCGCTGTCACATTGCCCACAGCAGTCGATGCCCAGTTCGGGCTTCCATCGATCGTCTACGATCCCACCAATTACGCGCAGAACGTCATGACCGCGGCGCGCTCGCTGCAGCAGATCAACAACCAGATCCGCCAGATCCAGAACCAGGCGCAGTCGCTGATCAACCAGGCAAGGAACCTCGCCAGCCTGCCGGTCTCGACGCTGTCGACGCTCACGGCCCAGGTCAACCAGACCCGCCAGCTCCTCGCCGAGGCACAGCGCATCGCCTATCGCGTCCGCGACATCCAGCAGGCGTTCGCCCAACGCTACAATGGCGCGAACCTCACCGCCACCGACGGCCAGATGGTCGCCAATGCCAATGCGCGTTGGCAGGACAGCGTGGGTGCCTATCAGGACGCGCTGCAGGTCCAGGCCGGCGTCGTCGCCAATATCGATGGCGCGCGCGGATCGATCGATACGCTGGTCACGGCGAGCCAATCAGCGACCGGCGCGCTCCAGGCGACCCAGGCAGGAAACCAGCTCCTCGCGCTGCAATCGCAGCAGCTCGCCGATCTCACCGCCGCCATCGCCGCGCAAGGCCGGGCACAGGCGCTCGATGCCGCGCGCAGCGCCGCCGAGGAAGCCGAAGCGCGCGAGCGGCTGCGGCGCTTCTTCGGCAAATGAGCATGTCGGTGAAAATTGCCGCGATCATCGCCCTGGTTGGCCTGATGGTCACCGCGATCGTCGGCATGACACTCCGGAAGCTGCCCTCGCCAAAGGAGGCCGTTGCGCAGGGCCGGCCGATGCCGGCGATCGCAACCGATCGGCTGGCGCGCTGTCGCACCTTAACCGCGCCCGATGTCCAATGTGTCGCCGCCTGGGAGGCAGCACGTCGGCGGTTCTTCAGGGATGAGACGCAATGACCGACACCAGCGCGATCGACGGCTTTCTCGAAGTCTATGGCAATTACATCGACTCAGGCTTTGGCCTGCTGGGAGGCGAGGTCGGGTTCCTTTCCTCGACGCTGATCACGATCGACGTCACCCTCGCCGGGCTGTTCTGGGCCTGGGGCACCGATGAGGACGTGCTCCAGCGGCTGGTGAAGAAGACGCTCTATATCGGCGTCTTCGCCTTCATCATCGGCAATTTCTCGAACCTCGCGACAATCCTGTTCCAGAGCTTCGCCGGGCTCGGACTCAAGGCAAGCGGCGGCGAACTCGCGATCGGCGACTTCATGAAACCCGGCGCGATCGCCGCGACCGGGCTTGCCGCCGGCAAACCGCTCGCCGATGCGGTCTTTCTCCTCGCCGGCCCGATCGGCGTATTCGTCAACCTGGCGCAGATCCTCGTCCTGCTGCTCGCCTGGGCGATCGTCGTCCTCGCCTTCTTCATCCTCGCGGTGCAGATCTTCGTCACCATCATCGAGTTCAAGCTGGT
>CALMPB010000135.1 GCA_937871985.1 uncultured Burkholderiaceae bacterium | reverse complement strand
TCTACATTTGCCAAGAAGGGGCGAACTGGATCGATCTTTAGGTCGGCGAGTTCTAGGCATTGCACTAGTTGATCGGAGTTGTTGATATTCAATGTGTCAACGAATCGGTTGATTGACTCAATAATTACGTTCTCAACAAACCTCCCCCTGAAGGCAGCGAGGTCACCAAGCTGAATCGGCTTGGGGCGATGTGTCGATTCATGCGACGCCAGAGGAATCTTGTTGAGGCGATCAGGAGTCGAGTATGGAAGGCGAGTGAGGAACAGGTTGCGGACGATCTCTTCGATCGTGCTGTGAAGGAAGACGGTTGCAGCGCGAAGAACATCGCGATGCAGTTCTTCGCCACCAGCACCATCGGCTTGAAGCCTTTGCGCTGCGGCGATCAATGAGTCGACTCTCGCCAGGTTCTCAGAAAATTCGCCGCTAGTGAAGTCGTCCACGCGTTCAAACGATAGGGTTATAAGTTGTTGCCGTAGGAAGCGGGAGGAAAGCCCTATCGCGCGGCATGTGACACCTTCACATCTGGCAGATCGATCACTTTGACGCCCGCCCCTAGTGGCACAAGTTTGCAATCGTACCGCCAATGTGTCGTCTCCAAGTCAAGGTTCAAGGGACCGACCTGCTAACGTTGCACTGTCACGTTCTGAGCATGGTCGAGAGTCAAGTCCGCATCAGACTGGAGGCTGGAGCTCACCAGAGTCCGCTTTGTGGTGTGACTCTACGATCTTGGGATGCACGAGGCGTAGGCACCAAGTGCGCCGAACGCTATCCATATCAAGAGAAAGAACCAGATCGTCGACCACTCCCAACGTGCCTTGATTAGCAGGGCGTGCCAGTCAGCTATCACCGGCTTTCCATCGACTGCCCCCAACTCAGGCGCCATGCGCTGCTGAGCTCTAAATAGCTCGTGATCGGACGGCGCGTGGTTGTAAGGGCACCGATCTTTAATAGTCTCGTACTCGGTCCTTAGCGCATCAACCTCTGAGTCTTCAACTATTTTGCCGGCATCCATTCTGGCGAGTACGTGTGCCAGCTTTAGGTGGTAGGCAGTCAAATCCTCGGCGTTGCGATGTAGTGCATCCGCCTTCGCG
The DNA here is from genome assembly GCA_937871985.1 of uncultured Burkholderiaceae bacterium. The sequence continues at coordinate 4,937 of CALMPB010000135.1, read as the reverse complement.
CCGTACGCGGCACCCCACTCGAGAAGGCTGATAGTCAAGAGAAACACGCCAAGTGCGACCGAAACCGCGGTCAGGTAGTTGTCCAGCGGCGTACCTGGTTGAGGCGAGTAGACGCGCTGTGCTACAGCTGCTGCAATACTCAACGCCGAAAGCATCGCGAGGCTGATGGTCGAGAACGTCTCCCGCTGCCGTAAACGCCTTGCCGCGTTGTAGCGCGCTCCTGAGGTCCGCCAGGCGCGCGTACGGAGGTCCGAGATGAATTGCTTCATTAGTGACAGCGTGCCAAAGTATAGGGGCGGGTGACACCTCAAAAATCAGGTCATATCCACTTCCCGAGCAGTGATGCAGAGCATCCCCTTGAGAAGGTCTCGTCACTAAATGCGACGTCCCATGCTTGCGCAGGGTAGAGAGCACTTCCACCCGCCGGACCAAGGCCCTGCGAGGTATCGCTTGCGCGATAGGTGCCAACCGCAGAAGCATTCTACCGACGTTAGCCGTACAGCACCCCTTCGTCCTTATGCATGGCGGCAAGGACGTGCTGCAAGTACTTCTCGTACCGATCCTTAATTTGTTCGTCGGTCAGAGCCTCTTCAGGTCCGACGCGGCCTCGTTCGGTGAGAAAAGCCAACATCTCTGCCCGGGTCGTGATCTGGTCGTAGTTCCGAATGTAGCCACCCTCTGGGTTGAACTTCATTTCGAAGTAGGCGCGTCGCAGCTTCTTCAACTCGAAAGGCGCTTTACCGTCGAAGTCAGGCAGGCGCTTGAACATGCCTTCGATCGCCTTGTCCAAGCGGTGGAGCAATTTCAAGTCACTGATCTGGTTGAAGTAGGCGATCCACCCATAACGCTTGCTTTGTGATATTGCCCCGGTGATTCGCTCATTGAGTTCCAGAACGAAGATCTCCTTCAGTCTTTCCGGCGTAAGGTACTTGAACCTTTCCAAGCGGCGGGTCTTGTTGTGCGTGTAATCGCTGAACTTCGCTGCTATCGACTGGAGGAAGCGCTCGGTCGTGGAATCCCTGACTGAGATCATCGGCCAATCGAACGTGTAACCCAAATAGCCGAACGGCTTTGTGAGTTGATGGAGATGTGACTTACCCGATCCGAGGGGATGCAAGCTTAGCCCGCGCCGCTTGAGTCTTGCGCGAAGTGACTCGAAGGCCTTATGCACCGCGTCGTGATCGCCGTACATCAGGACATCGTCGACGTATCTGTAGTAGGCAATTCCCATTGTCGGCATCACTTCGTCGACCTCTTGCATGTAGATCGACGCCAAGATGTTTGAGATGGCAAGCCCCTGCGGTACGCCGACATCCGTTCGGTAGTCCGAGTGCTTGGCTCTTCTTGTGTTCCTTGGAACCGTCGGGGTTGCCAGCGCATGGCCGACTAGCTTCAATGCACTCTTTGACTTGACCCTTTTCGACAACACTTTGAGTAGCCGCACGCGCTGAATCGAATCATAGAAGGTCTTGATATCCGTGCTGCAGATCCAAGTTGCTGTTGGAGATTTTTCCTTTAGTTCGGTCGATATCACGCGCACGTAAGTGCTCGCGACGTTCTTTGGGACACGCTCCGGGTATAGGTTGGCGAGAAACTTGTTTAGTTGATGTAGCACCACACGGTCACGCACCGTGGGGATGCCAATCAATCGTGGATTCTTGTCTCTCCCTTTTGTCTTCAGCACCTCTAGGAACGGTGAGAACCTATACGCTCCACTGAGGCACTTTGCCGATGCAGTCGCCAGCTGGCCCTTTGCATACTTTGCAAACTGAAATCCGTTCAAGCGATCAACTCCCTTGCCCGTAGTACTCGCGAATTCCTCCTTAAACACCGCTTCCAAAGCTGCCGCAGAAAACAGGGCGTCGAACAGCGTCGTGTCGTCAATAGGAACGGGAGCCGAGTGCGCCGTTACTGATGCCGCAAGAATATGCAACGGCGGCGACTTACCACTGACGGGGTGTGTCATTCATCCATCTCCTCCCTGGTGAGCAAGCCCATTTCGTCCACCGAAGGCATCTTAGAACGACTACCTTGTGGCAGCTTCTTCTTCCGCACGAACGACAGGGAGCGCTGTGAATCCGATGTCGGGGGCCTGAGGTCAGCACAAGACTTGGAGCAAGCCGTCGCCAGTGGCGGACTAGGTGGAATCGAATAACCAATACCCTAACTAGTGCTGCACAAGGGAGCTTGCGAATTTCTACGGACTCGGTGTCGTTGTAGTAGAGGTCTAGCGACGACCACCTTCTCTGATGGCATTGATCCAGTCCCGAACATGGGAGCCGTCGTTGAACCGATCCTGAAACAGTACGTCCGACAGCAGCCCCCAATTGTGGTCTGCCGCGAGCAGGCCAGCCTCGACCGCCGCGGCGTCACCGTGCCACTTCGACTCGATGTTGCTTGCCCATCGGAGGTACTGCATCCAGGACAGTTTTAGCCACGCTTGCTTCTTTCCGCTTTGGATGATTTCGAGGATTCGAGCCCCTGAAGGGTTTGATTCGAAGGTCCGATCATCGAACCAGCCCTGGCGGTTGAGCTTTGCGACATCAGCTTCCCGCAAACGCGCGAGGAGTGGGCCCTCGTTCCAGTACGCCACCTGACGCCCCCCTGATTCCTCGTCCTTCCAGCGACCTGGAGAGAAGCGACGCAGGTTCATGTATTTACCCGTGGAGATGTCAGTGGCGCCGGCAAACTTCCACAGCACAAGATCGTGGCTGGTGAAGGCGACATGGACGCGCATCGCCTCGGACAACAGCCTGACTAGGTGCACGGCCGTGGGTAGGCCCGCCTCGTCCTTCATGGGCTGCCGTGCCGGAACGTCCTCGTTCAGAAACATTAAGTAGATGCGGTCGCACGTGCTGCGGGACAAGATGGACGCGATGCTCAGAGCGCGTGACGGGTTGCTCAAGTCCCTTAGGCTGACGATAGCGGTGAGCAGCGTCTCCCGCCCACGACCATCGGCATGATGTTTCATCGCATCCGCAACCTCAACCATGAAGGCGTAGTAGGCATCGGTAAACAGTCGCGGCACAAATGCCGGCGAGCAAACCGCATCTACTCCCAGTTGCACCCCTTGCTCGACGATCTCGTGGGCGCGTTGTGTCCACCAGTTGACGTCTCCCTGGTCTGCGGATTCGTAGTCAGACGAGAAGTACGACCACTCGTCCATCCTCCCTTTCTCGAACGCAGGGTTGTACATCTGCGGGTCTAGGATCACCTCTAGCTCATCGCGATGTTCACCGAGGCGAGCCAAGCGATTCTCGACGTCGCTAGGCGTATCGTTCACTGGACTAAGTACGAGCCCCGCGTAGTCACCGATGTCCGGTTCGTCCAAGAGATTCCAAGAGTCGTGCCCGAGTTGTAGATAAGAAGCCATATGTATCCTCAGGAGGCCGTCTTCAACGATTCGAGAAAATCAGCGGGCCACCTGAAGCGAGCGATGGGCCAGGGCTTCAGCGCCCTCTCCAGTGTTCTGAACCCCAGAGCCGTTAGGCGCGTGGCGTTCTCGACCGGCATTTCCTGGCGAGCCGCCACAACCATGATCGCCTCAGGGATGGTCTTCCCTGGTATGAGGAACGGGTGATGCCCAAGCAGGCACTCCGCCAGCACTATTGCCAAGCCAAACTGATCGGTGCGCCAGTCGATCAGTGCTTTTTCGTTATTTAGCTGTTCTGGGGCCGCATACGCGGGAGTGCCTGGCCCCATTTGCGCGAACGCTTGGGTCAGGGTGGGTTGATCGAGCATCCGGACGATGCCAAAGTCGGTCAGCACCGGGTACGAGTTGCTGCCGTCACGGAACATTATGTTCGCCGGCTTAATGTCGCGGTGGACGAGGCGCTTCTCGTGGAGATGGCCCAAAACCTCTGCAAGTGAAACGCCGATGGATCGAGTCTCCGCCGGCGACAGAACACCTCGGGCGAGCCTGGACTCCAGGGTGCCTCCAGCGAGGTACTCTTCGCAAACAACCCACAACTCTATCCCGCCCGGAATGACGTGGGGATGGGCCTGGAGAAGCCGAGCAATCGAACCATGTGAGCACTCTTGCAGCGCTCGAGTTTCACGAACGAGTCGCTCTGCAGCGCCAGCTACGACTGCGAGCTTCAGCGCGAATTGCTGTGAGTTGAATGCAGCCAGGTAGGCACTCTTGAAGGCGCCCTGTCCAAGAGGGCCGCGGAACTCAAATCCGCGCTGGTTGCAAAGGTCCGCAGCTGCCGCATCCAGGTTGAACCTTCCGTTCATTTTCGAGCGCGTCGAAATGTTCGTGCGCTTGTGCACGTAGCCAGGCCAAAAGCGCATCCTGCTCTGATGCTTCTATCAGCACCTGCACGGACTTCCCGTCGAACGAACATAGTCCCACTCCCCTTAACTCGAATTCTTCTCGGTCCCTTAGGGCTCGCGCGGCCACTTGCGCAGGGACAATGACGTACGATCTATTGGCGTATGCAGTGCTGCGATATGCCTGATGAAACGCTCGTTTCCAATTGTCCAGCTTGGCTTCAAAGGCCATCAGCGTCTTCCGGCGATGCCGCGCAAGGACATCCACGAAGCCTGCCGTGTGATCCCACTCCTTCGTGATCTGCACCTTCCCGAACGAGGTGCGGCCTTTTGATAGCTTGCCAACGAAGCGCTCGACGAAGTCGGCTTCAGTGGCAAATTCTCTACGGGTATTCGTCGGAGTGATGGCTCGGGCCATAGATCGCATTTTTTGAGGCTACTTGATGGCCAGTTTAGCAAGGGGATTCAGCGGTTGGGAGAGGGCCACTCCCGACTTCGGGAGCCGGGGGCGTACGGGTCACCGAACGCCAGTAGTTGTCCGCGACGCCACCGAACTTGGACGTTGAATGACCGCTTTCGAGTGCCCAGTTCATCGAAGCTAAGGACCGCAACCGTCTAGGTTTGTTCGACACCTGCCCGAGTGACGCACCCGCAACGTGATGCCC
>CALMPB010000134.1 GCA_937871985.1 uncultured Burkholderiaceae bacterium | reverse complement strand
GCCAGGATCAGGAATATGGTCGTGGGCATGACAGGCAGAAACGCGCCGATCACGCCCAATGCCAGCATCAGGCAACCCAGGCAGAGCCACAGTACTCTCATCATGATGGGCAGCAGGATATCCCAGGGATTCCGGTCGCGACAAACGCAGGGCGGCGCCCCTCGCCGGACGCGCTCCGGCAAGCGCCATTCAACTGGCGCATCCGCGATGAAACACTGAAAAATAGTTTGGAATATATATTCACAAACTGGAATTATTGAATAAGAATCTAGCTTGCGCGGAGGCTCCGCGCTTCCCGTCGCAAGGACAACGCCATGCGCAACGCAAGCGATTTGCTGGAAGACTCGTACCGCCGGACCGACCGGGCGATGCTGCCCCTGCTCTGGCTGCTGTTCGCCGTCGGCCTGGGCCTGGCGCCGCAATACGGACGCTGGAACGCCGCCATCGAAGTCGGCCTGCTGGGCGCGGGCCTTCCCACTCTGCTGATACTTTGGCGGCCCGGCAGGCTGAGCACGCGCTTGGCCGTCGCCTGTGGCCTGATGGTGCTGGCCGCACTCCATATCCACCTGATGTCCGGCATGGCCGAAATCCATTTCGGCATCTTTGTGCTGCTCTCGCTGCTGCTGGCCTACCGGGACTGGCGCACCATCCTGTGCGCGGCCGTGGTCATCGCCCTGCACCACCTGTCTTTCAACTTCCTCCAGCAATGGGGCTACGGAACGCTTTGCTTCACGCAGCCCAGCCTGCCCATGGTGCTGCTGCATGCGGCCTACGTGGTGGTGCAGGCCGCCGCGCTGGGCTGGCTGGCCTGGAAGATGGAACGGGCGGCGGTCGCGGCCGAGGAACTGGCCCGGCTCAGCGCGCATATCGGCCGCGAGGCCGGCGTGTTCGACCTGCGGTTCGGCGGCCTGGACATGGACAGCAGCGTCGGCCGCAGCTTCAAGGCCACGATGGACGCCGTGCACCGGACCCTGAGCGGAGTCAAGACCACCGCCACCGCGCTTTCGGCCGCCTCGCGCGACATCATGCAGGACAACCTGCAGCTCGAGGAACGCACCCGGACCCAGGCCGACTCCCTGGAGCGGACCGTGACATCGATGCGCGATCTGGCCGCCAACGTCCACGACAACGCCAGCAATGCCCTGCAGGCCCAGCAGTTGAGCGACGAAGCGCGGCGCATCGTCGACACGGGCAGCGCCGCGGTCGCCGGCGTCGCGGCCGTGATGGGAGAAATCCAGCAGGAAGCCAACAAGATCTCCGAGATCACCGGCTTGATCGACAGCATCGCGTTCCAGACCAACATCCTCGCCTTGAACGCGGCAGTGGAAGCCGCCCGCGCTGGCGAGAGCGGCCGCGGCTTCGCGGTCGTCGCCACCGAGGTGCGCGCGCTGGCCCAACGCAGCGCCAGCGCCGCGCGCGAGATCCGCACCCTGATCGACGGCTCGCTGGAAAAGACCAGCAGCGGTTTCCGCCAGGCCGACCATGCCGCCGGCGTGATCCGCGAAGTCGTGGCCAGCATCGAGCGCGTTGCCGCCATCGTCGGCCAGATCGGCGACGCGGGCCGGGCCCAGAGCACGGACATCGACGAGGTCAACCAGGCGGTGACCCAGATGGACGAACTGACCCGGCAGAACGCGGCCCGGGTAGCCCAGGCCGCCGGCGCCTCAGCCGCCTTGCAATCGCAGGCGGCCGAGCTGCTGCAAGCCGTGGGCGTATTCCGCCTGCAGGAAGAACAGCAGCCGGACGCGCAGGCCGCGCCGCGCCTGGCGCCCCAAGGGCGCCCCGCGCCGCTGGCGCTGGCGGGCGGCTGATCCGGGAAACGCGCGAAACGCCCGCCGCCGGCAGGCGCTTCGCCGTCCTTTGCAGGGCCCGGCTTTCATGGAAGAATCAAAACCTCCTACGGCTCCTGCCCCCGACGACCATGACTCCCTTTGCCTCCATACTCGCAATCCTCGGCGCGCTGTGGCTCGGAGCCATGCTGCCGGGGCCAAGCTTCATCATCGTCGCGCGCAAGGCCATCGGCCAGTCCCGCTGGGACGGGCTGGCCTCGGCCTTCGGCATGGGCGCGGGCGGCATGCTGTTCGCCGGCCTGGCGCTGGCGGGTCTGTATTCGCTGCTGCAAAGCGTGGAATGGCTGTACGTCGCCCTCAAAGTCGCTGGCGGCGCCTATCTGCTTTATGTGGCCAGCGGCATCTGGCGCAACGCCAGGCAGCCTTTCTCCATGCCCGGCAACGGCGCGCCCGCCTCGCGCGATGGACGCCGTTCCTTCTGGATCGGCCTCACGACTCAGCTCAGCAATCCCAAGACGGCCATCTGGTACGGCAGTATCTTCGCCGCGCTGCTGCCCCAGCACCCGCCGGCCTGGACCTATTTCGCGCTGCCGCCGCTGGTATTCCTGGTCGAGTTCGGCTGGTATGCGATCGTGGCCCTCTGCTTCTCCACCAAAGGTCCGCGCGAGGTTTATCTGCGGGCGAAGAAATGGATAGACCGGGCTGCGGCCGGGGTTATTTCAGCGCTGGGCTTGCGGCTTATTCTTAATGCGCCCAAGAGCGGGCTTTGAATCAATCCGATAAGGCGCTGGCCATCTGCATCTCCCGCCGCGCCTGTTTGTCCGCGTACATCAGCTGGTCCGCTTCCTTGAGCACGGCAGGCAGAACGCTGACCGCTGGATCTGCGCTCACGATGCCAAAGCTCGCGCCTGTGTAGTGGAAACTGCAGTCCTCGAAGGCATAGGTGCCGCTGAGCAGCGGGGCAAGCCGCGCCCGCATCGATTCGACAACATTGCCGGTATCGGATCCTGGCCTCGCGCCCAGCCCGACTACGACGAACTCATCGCCTCCCCAGCGGCCCAACGTGTCCCCCGTAGCCAGCCCCGTCGACAGGCGCCGCCCGACCTCGATCAGGAATTTGTCGCCTATGTCGTGGCCATAGGTGTCGTTGATCGCCTTGAACCCGTCCAGGTCGATAAACGCCACCAGCACCGAGCGCTGCGTCCGTTTCGCCAGGGAAAAGTACCGTTCCAGTTCGGCCATGACTGCCCGCCGGTTCGGCAAGCCGGTAAGCGCGTCATGGTTGGCGGCATGCCGCTCATCCCGGCGTCGTCTCACCATTTGCTCGACCGCCCAGCTGGACAGCAAGATCAGGATCAAGCCGACCATCGTCACCAGTACTGCTACCCCAATGTGCCGCTTGCGCATGGGCGCCAGATAATCGAGTGAAGCCAGAGTAATCAATTGATATTGCGTATTCGCCAGCGGCTGAATCCGGGCCAGGTACGGCTTGCCGTCAACAAGCCATTGATCCATATGGCGAGAGTCGGCAATAGCTTGTATCTCCATGGGCTCGCCCGGATCTTCATCGCCGTCGGAAGGCAATACCAGACCAGGGGGTAATAGCGCCGCGACGTTGCGCAGCATAAAGGGCGCGGAGGAGGCCGTGGTTACCCTCCCCTGGCGGTTCACTATCAGGGCGATATGCCGGCCAGCCAAATAAAGCGCGACGTCCGGCGCATCGAACTTTACGGTCACCGAGCCTTGCGGTACGTCATTTGAATCTTCGATGCGGCTCGCGACGAAATAGGACGGGCTCTTGTTCAGCCGGGCAATACCGAAGTAGCTGCCATTGCCATTACGTAGCGCGTCGGCAAGATAAGCCCTGCCCGAATAAATCATGCCGACGATGCTGTCCGGTTCCGCCCAATTGCTCGCGGTCACCGTATCGTCCGACATATTGTTCATGTAAATACGCGCGTATTGCAGATCGCCAGCCAGCGCATTCATGAAGTCGCCCACCCTGCGCACCAAGGGATCGCGCGTAAACAGGGCTGCCCGCTGCTCTCGTGTCAGTTCGGCCGCGCCGGGGGGATCATTGCGGTACCGGATGGCAAGTTCGATCACCTGGCCTTGGCGTGCCACCATATTGGCTACGCTTACCATTTCCGTGAACAGCCGGTCCATGACCCGCGCGGTAATCCTGGACTCATATTCAGCGCTGGCGGTCAGGCTGTCGAGTCGCGATGCCTCGATCTCCTGAGACATCCAACGGGCAAGAAGCACCACCGACGCAAGCCACGCCACCACGAACCCAAGCGTCACGCGACGCACAATGGACCGCCGCCCCTGCCGTCCGCGCCTGTCCTGCCGTGGCAATTCTTTGCTCACACCGTCCCCTGGTCCAAATCAACTTCCTTTGGCAATCATCGGCCCGGCCATTTACTGTTCTGTGGCAGGCAGACTCATCAACGGAATGTGGCTGAATGGATTTCGCCACGCATAGTGAACCGCCATATTTCCATTCTGCGCGCTTTATTTCAACATACTTCCAGCTGTTTACCGCAGGAAGTAGCCGGCCTCGGCTACACCGTTGTCATCGGCATCTCTTCGAGCCGCCAAGCCATCGCCTTAGCGGCTTTCTTTTTTACCCTGCCTGACGGCACTTTACGGAAATTTGGTAGGCCGCCTCGGCAGCGCAAGTGATTGATATGCAACGCTCAGCCAGCGCATGGCCAAGTATCAAGGACCGTTGGGCCGGTACTCGCCCGGGCACGATACAGGCACTGAAACAGTACCGAAGCGTGAGGCGTCGTGAGCGACTGGGGCACGGTCACCGTCAAGGCCAAGGCAGTTAACCTAGCCAACAAGCCCTGTTTTCTGAAACACGACCAAAAGACGACCAAACTGCCGAAATCGCCACACAGGTTGCATAAGGGGACCACGCCACGGTACCGGCGGCGCTCATCTTCATTACGCGGCCAGACTGACTTTCGTACTGACTTTCAGGCCGAAATTGTCGTGAGCCTCTTTAGTGAATTGCAATGCCAAGCAATTCAACATAAGTTCCGAGGCCTTAGTGAAGGATGGCGCAAGTGCAATCACTTTTTGAAAGCTGCGAACGGCGTCCGCATACCGCTCCATATCCTGGTATGTCAACCCTGCGTAGTAGTGAGCCTTCCAGAAATTGGAAATCTCAAGGGTTGCGCGAATGGCTTCAAGAGCCGAGTGGTAGTCTTTGTTCAACCTATGGGCTGCGGCCAGCTGCGCTTGATAGACGACGTTTGGACTTGGAAAGTGCAGCACTGCAGCTGCATAGTTCGCAACAGCATTGGGATAATCCCGCTGTTGAATACAGGCCGTTCCGAGGGCGTACAACGCCTCATAATTGGCGGGGTTGAACTCGACCGCCAATTGCAGGTGCTTTCTTGCCAACCCGACTCGACCTGCTGAAAGCCAAGCACGGCCCATCTGGTCAAATCGCCCTCCATCAATCAGGCCATGGCTGATCTTTCCCAAAGCCTCAGCAGCGCCAAGTGGATCGGATGCCAGATGCAGCATCTCAACCGACTCTTTTATCTCTTCATAGGGAATGCCGGTTAGGTCGCCATAGGCAAACTCAAAGGGCGCCCCCAGTACAAGAGAGTCAATGAATTTCGGCAAAAGCGACATGCCCTTGAAGTGGGCCATCACGTTATGCAATGAATTGGGAACTGCGTTCACCTCACATCCATCGATACCGACGCACCTAACTACCTGAAATACATCGAGCAATTCGCCGCAGCCAAACCAGATTTTGACGTCGGACTTCGTTGAGCCTCTGTTGATTACCTGGCTGAGATCCGAGTACTTCACGTCCGCTTTAGGCGAGTGCGGGATCTTCGGGTTAAGGACAATCTGGGGGGCAATTGCTCTGATTTTCCCGACATTCAGCAGGGTCCCCAGCAGCAAGGCGCCATACCCTCCCATTGAACTACCGATGAACGTTACCTTGTCGCGGTCGAACAGAGAAACCACTTCATTCAGCGCCACGGCCAAGCTATCAGCATCTTCGCAGACTCCTGCGATCGGGCCGTTGTACCAATTCTTCCCTGGATCGCGGATGAAAAGCTTGTTCACGTTGAATCGCTTAAGCGTCCCCACGCCCTCAAGGCGCTTGGCAGATGCCGAGCTGAAATAAACAACGAGTTCATCGCTATTGGAGTTGCCCCTGTAACTCAGGACACGCGGACACCGTTAGGTTGATGACACCGC
>CALMPB010000133.1 GCA_937871985.1 uncultured Burkholderiaceae bacterium | reverse complement strand
CCGCGCCGCCGAGCCCGCCGCGGCTGGCAAACTGTCGGCGGCCCAGGCCGCGCAAACCGCCCAGGCCGCCGCCGTCACCCCGCCCGACGCGCCCACGGTGATGTACGCCATCTACCAGATCGACGGCAAAGGCGCCGATTCGTACGAGGTGGCCAACGGCAGCATCGCCACCTACTGGTTCGGCCACGCCTTCGAACTGAACGGCACGCAGTACTTCACCGGCTTCACCTGGGACACCCGCGAGCGCTACGGCCAACCCGGCGAGGACGAAGCCGGCCCCGACACCCAGGTCAACCTGGCCGAAGCCACCTTCACCCTGACCGGCTCCAGCGCCGAACGCCCCTGGAAATTCCGCGGCATGGAGCACACCATCGGCATGTTCGGCGCCTATGAACGGCCCGAGGCCGTCGACACCCGGCGCAAGCCGCTCGAATACCGCACGCCCGCCGGCAAGCTGGTGCTGGCCGTGCCGACGCAAGGCTTCGACAACGGCACCAGCTTCGAGGGCTACGCGCTGTTCGTCTTCAACATCGGCCCGCGCGACGAACTCAAGGACAAGGTCTGGACCTACGTCGGCAGCATCCTCACCGGCGACGACAACAGCGCCGCCTGCGCCGACGGCGACGTGATGCCCTGTGTCGCCAAAACCGGCAAGCTGACCTTCGCCGCGCAGCCGGGCAGCGACATGCCGAAACTCACCGTCACCCCCAGCGGCACCGAGATCGCCGGCCCGGGCAAGACCCGCCAACTGGGCGCGGCCGACGCGGTCACCTACGTCTACGACGCAGCCGGCAAGCAGTACACCGAGAAATAAGCGACAACGCGGAAGGCGCGCGGGTCGATCACCCGATGCGCGCCCCGGCGCCGCGCGACTGCCGCTACACTGAGAGGTCATGACGAACCTCTTCGCGGAGTGGCACATGACCGCCCAGCCCCTGGCCATCGCCCCGGCGCGCAGCGCCCTGCTGGTCATGCATTACCAGACCGACATCATGGACCTGTTCCCGGCGGTCGCCCCCACGCTGCTGGCCAATACGCGGCAGCTTTGCGATGCCGCCCGCCGCGCCGGTGTAAGCGTCTACTTCGCCAAGATCCATTTCAGCCCTGGCTACCCGGAAGTCTGCCCGCGCAACAAGAACGGGCAGGGCATCAAACAACTGGGCCGCTTCGTGCATGACCGCGTCTCGCCCGAACTCGGCCGGCGCGACGACGAACCCATCATCCTGGCCCACCGCGCCAGCGTGTTCTTCGGCACCGACCTGCAACCCCGGCTATCGGCCCAGGGCATCGACACCCTGATCATGGTGGGCGTCGCCTCCACCGGCGTCATGCTGTCGTCCATCGCCCACGCCAGCGACGCCGACTACCGCCTGCTGACCGTCAAGGACTGTTGCCACGACCCCGACCCGGTCGTGCACGACCACCTGTTCGCGACCGCTTTCGAGTCACGCACGACCGTGCTGTCGCTGGACGCCGCCCTGTCCCTGCTGGGCGGTCTATCGAACGAATGAGTTGACCCATGCGTACCCTGATCATTGCCTGCCTCGCCATCGCCCTGAACCTGTCATTCGCCGCCACGGCGCAAGCCGAGCACGGCTGCCCCGCCGGCTACACCCCCAGCGCCGTCACGCCCGGCCAGCAATGCGTGCCGATCCCGGGCGAAATCCGCGCGGACGGACCGTCCGCACCGGTCTCGCGCCAGGCCCAGCGCTGGGGCGCCGTCGCCTATGACGCGCCCTCGGGCGTGATCGGCATCGCCGCCGAGTGGGCCAGCAAGGCCAAGGCCGAAAAAGACGCGCTGGCCCAATGCACCGCCAAGGGCGGCGCCCGCTGCGAGATCAACATCAGCTACCGCGACCAGTGCGTGGCGGTCGCCTACGGCCCGTCGCCCAAGGGCAGCGGCGTCATGGTGCGTTCCGCCACCGCCGCCAGCGAAGAACTGGCCCGCATGCGCGCCATGGAAACCTGCGCAAAAGACAGCGGCACCAGTTGCCAGACGTTCTACACCGGTTGCAGCCTGCCCCAGCAGCCCCGCTAAGACCCCGTCCACGCCCCGCCCGCCGAAGAACCTTCCATGCTCGACCCCGCCACCCTCGTCCTCTTTGGCGGCGCCTGCGTCGCGCTGGCCATGACGCCCGGCCCCGACATGCTGCTGATCGCCTCGCGCAGCGCCGCGCAGGGCAGGGCCGCCGGCTTCGCCTCGCTGGCCGGCATCCAGGCCGGCACCTACTGCCACGCGCTGCTGGCGGCCTTCGGCCTGTCGCAGCTATTCGTGGCGGTGCCCATGGCCTACGACGCGGTGCGCTTCGCCGGCGCGCTCTACCTGCTGTACCTGGCCGTGCGCGCGTTCCGCTCGCGCCCCGTGTCGCACATGCCCGATGCCGCCCGGGCCCGCTCGCCCGTGCGCGAAGTCTTCCTGCAAGGCCTGCTGACCAACCTGCTCAACCCCAAGATGGCGCTGTTCGTGCTGGCGCTGTTCCCGCAGTTCGTGCGCCCGCAGGACGGCTCGGTGGCCCTGCAGATCCTGGTGCTGGCCACCATCCTCAACGTCATCGGCCTGTTCATCAACGGCGCCGTCATCCTGGCCGCGCACCAGCTCAGCCGGCGCTGGGCCGGCCGCCAACGCGTGTCGCGCTGGCCGCAGTACGTACTGGGATCGGTGTTCCTGGCGCTGGCGCTGCGCCTGGCCACCGCCAGCCGCAACTGACACGCACGCTCCATGCAAAAGATCGAAGGCCACGAATTCCGCAAGGCCCTGGACAAGGGCGACACGCATTTCCACGACCTGCACCTGCACGACTGCGCCTTCGACGAATCCGACCGGCCGGCCGTGCTGCTGACCGCATCAATGTGTGCGCCGAAGAAGCGGCGTGACGAGGAACTGGGCGCGATCGCGGAGTTGCGCACGCTTGGATTTCTGGAAGATTGAACCGCGTGCCGCGTCAGCGCCATAGCCAGTAGCCGACTGCCGTCACCACCGCCATCCACAGCACCACGATCACCACCGCGCCCACCCGGCTGCGCGGCTTTTCGCGCTTGGCCTGGATCCACGCGTCCGCCTGGTTGCGGCATTCCCGCAGCACATCTGGCGGCAACAGCTTGATGGCCAGCCAGATCAGGCCCGGCAGCAACAGCACGTCATCCAGATAACCCAGCACCGGGATGAAGTCGGGAATCAGGTCGATCGGACTCAGCGCGTAGGCCACCACGAACACGCCCAGCGCCTTGGCGTGCCAGGGCGTGCGGGGATGCTTGCCGGCGAACCAGAGGGTCAGGCCATCGCGCTTGATGCGCCGGGCCCAGGTTTTGAGGCGGTCGCGGGTTGACATGGGATGGGCTCTGCGGCTCGGGGGAAGGGCGATGAATTCCAGGTTGATAACCCGAAGGATAAAACCACAGTCGGGCGATCCATATAGGCTGGCGTTTATGCAGGGGGTCTGATCCACATCCGTGGCAAATCAGACCGGTGGCTATGTGGGATGAGCAACCCTGGTGCCACCTTCAATCGACTGCAAAAGTCGGTTGCAGCGTTTTTGGCCGACGATAGACGACCACCATGCCCGCCGCAAAAGTGCTTCCTGCCCGCATCCCTACGCCTGCACCGGAAAAAGTCTCTTACCCCAAGGAATATTGTTTTCAGCAAAAGTATTCTCGATTTCATCGATAAATGGTTTGCAAACAAAATTTGGTTTGCAAACAAAACCATCTCCCCCTTCCTCATAGTCTTCTAACGGAGCCAAGTTATACTTTTCAACCAATTGCTCGCCCAAATCGGAGGTATAAACGAGAGGTTGTAGCCAATATACCGCCCCTTCGTCCGAAATCTTATCTGGATTGAATTGGGATAGTTTGTTGCAAAAATCTTCGTAATTCCGCAATTGGCGTGCTTTCATCCACCCCTCATTCCAAAGATTCCAATAACCAACCTTTAAGCACCTATACATAATGTCAACAACGTACTGCCATTCTGATGAAAAATTCGTCAAAAAAGGAATGGTGCCAAAGAGTCCGCGGGGGGAATAGTCATCAAACGTCAATTGATAGAACTCCGTTTGAATAATTGCTGCGTACTTGGGAGAAATATTACTCATGGTGCCACTCACTTTTCCCGGAACGGCTTAGCATTGGCATGGTCGCCTTCGCCGTGCACATTCCAACCGACTCGACAACCATTCCGATCAACGTAAAAACAAAAAAATATTAAATGGCAACCCAAGCCAGACCAATATCGCGCCAACGCACAATAACGACCCTAGCAATCGGCACTTTTGACGTCAAATGATTCAACGCTTCTCATTATCTTGAACAGCTCTATCCATTCGCTCTTTCTTTCTGGCCTTCAGCCACCCTGGTGGATATGGCGCACGATCGAAGGGACGGATATTCAACTGAGCCGCCCGCGCCGAGTACCCACCAACCGACGCAAATACAAGGCCTAAATAAAAAACCTTGATATCAAAAAAAATTACGGCCACACCAATAATTAACAAAGAGTAGCGGCAAACAGGGGCCACATTACCCTCTTTCACTAAAATTCGATAAACCACATCAACAATCGAATTCATTTTAATCTGCATATCTAGCCTTCAGATATTCACCAAGCTCGTTGAATAGAATGCCCCCATCCGGAACAACTGCACCAGCCCTTTCACAGCTAGGTCAACTCCGCCACCAACCACGTAGGCTCCGTTCGGACTGCTTCACCTCGGTCTAGAGCCTCCTTGAATACCGCTCTTTTAGTCTTTCAGCAGATCTGAGAACACCATTCCCTTCATCAGGGAAGAAGACTGAATAAATATCAGCAGCAATTTTCATAAGAGATACGTAGTCAGGCACGGAAATACTGGAAGTTTCCATTTCGCCCAAGAAAAAGCTGACCTCGTTGAAACTCTTCGGATCGTCCCAGTTCTGATCAAGAGAATAGAAAAAACCTTCGCTCACAGTGAAGCCAAATCCCCGCGAAGCCTCATAGATAAACGCAGGAAAATTAATTTTCTCTGTAACTATAGAAGCCTCTAGCAACGCGTAAAGGTCTTCAGAATCAAGACCAGTGGAAATAAGTGCCTTCTTGAGCGCATCAAACCAGGGCACGTCGACCATCTTTTCTCCAACCGCAGTTCCGAATCGACGGATGGTTTCATTCCACAATGCACCACCCACCTGCCAAATGGCGCTAAATTGTCGTAATGATTCTTCCTAAGAGGAAAATCGATTTGACGCTACATTTCATTTGGCAGGAATCTTCCCTCCATTGCAACTACCGTCTATCGCGACGAATATGGGCCAATTACCGACAAGTGAGAAATCCATATCACCCGTGTCCAAACATCTCTTCGATTGATATGGAAAATACCAACCATCTTTCGCAGAGACTATTGCGTCCTTTATAACAACATAGCGATCGCCGTCGCATGGCCTCATATTATTTTCTATATATTTTTCAGCAATAACCAGAGCATCACAGATTTGCATCTCACTTTCCTTTACCTGTTATCCAAAATCCGCACGAGGCGCCGTAGATAAATGCAGGGAAATTAGTTTTCTCTGTAACTATAGAAGCCTCTAGCAACGCGTAAAGGTCTTCAGAATCAAGACCAGTGGAAATAAGTGCCTTCTTGAGCGCATCAAGCCAGGGCACGTCGACCATCTTTTCTCCAACCGCAGCTTCCGAATCGACGGATGGCTTCATTACAACCCTCCAATCGGTTGAACATAATCATCTGGGAAATGTCGGAAGATATATCAATCTTCATCCGCCGACCGCTTCTTCCGCCTCGACTTTAGCCATCCTCGCGGATAGGGTGCAGAAGAGAGGGGGCGAATCTTCAATTGGGCCGCCCGAGCGGAATACCCGCCCACCAAGGCAACAGCAAAGCCGACATACCAAATCCAGCCAGTATTCCAGAGTTTTATATCTGCAAAAAAAGCGCGCCACCACATATTGCAAATAAATATCTAAATACGGGCGCAATATTGTCATCACGCATAAAGACGCGACGCATCATTTCCATAAAATTATTCATGGATTAATTTGCATATTTGGATTTTAGGTATTCACCAATACCGTTAAATACAATGGAGCCACATGCCATCGAATCACTGGCTACGTGACATTCGCTCCGGCCGTATCCCGGCTCAGCCCGGCCGTGCTGTCCGACGGACTCCAAAAATCCTATCGTTCATCCAAAATTGACTCCTTTCACATCCATCAGGTTTTGTCATGCTGTCGTCGCTCTTTGAATGGCTTCACTCCAATAGAACCTGCCCTAGCTGAATATCCCCCGACTGCACAAACAATCACCCCGACAAGAGTTATCCAATATGAAGACAACCAAGAACCGAGCCAACCCAACCCCATGCCAGAAATTACGAGGAAGAGTTGAAACAGCGGATGAAAATTCCCGTTTTTTATGAACACAAGCCCCCCCTTATCTAACTATAAGAGCGTACGGACTTGGCACTCTCCCGAGCGTTCCCACTAGCGCGCCGAAACGGCCATTTGCTTTAGCCAGATATTCAATCACATCCGCATTCTGGTTGCCGCGATCGTTATAGTCCGCAGGGCTCATTAACCTTGCCAAGCCTGCAGCGCATTCAGGCCAATTAGCTACCTCCCTCTGAACGGCAGAGGGGATACCACTCACATATTGCGTCACTGCGGGCAAAGATATAATCGGAACAGATGGAAAACACCTCTTTTCATTCCGACATCATTTCCTTCGAAACATCATGGCGCTCGACAAACTCTTTGAATATCTGACAAACAAGTAAGAAATCAGTCGTTATGGCAGCAGCTGGATAGGGCTCCCCAAAAATAGCCTTGAAAGTGTCTGCCGATGAGGTCCTAAGTGTTCGAACCACATAATCTCCATTGTCAGAATATTCCCCAAGCATTAATAGATAATTAAATTCTTCAGCATACAACCTTAATTTTTGCGGTCCAAATTTCGGCGATGGATCCAATCTCGCCACAAGCACGCCAGGCAGCCCCTTTGAATATTCCTGCAGCCTTTCGTCCAACGCCGCTGATCTCGATTCTGCAGAACTTGAAGCTGCGTACGCCCCTTTCTTGGCATTACCAAATACCCACCAATCATCACATTCATTGCAATTCCCTTATCGAATTGATCCTCCGGGACCGTAAATATATGTGAGCCTACCGCTCTTGGCGTTGCCAGCTTGCTGCAGCGAGCCCTGAACCTGCTGGGCAGCGCCCAACATGCCGCCTGCCACGCCATGGTCAGACCGGACTGTTTGAACTCGTGATACTCATGCCGGCGTGCTTCGTCCAAGCTTGAGTGAACGCATGATATTCGTGGTATTCAATGAAGCAAACTGCGGACGGGCGGAAGTCGTCTACTCGGCCGTAGCCTGCCTGAGCCGATCGAATTCGATTTTCACTAGATTAGCTAGACGGCATTTTCT
Organism: uncultured Burkholderiaceae bacterium; assembly: GCA_937871985.1. The sequence continues at coordinate 9,444 of CALMPB010000133.1, read as the reverse complement.
TTTTTTAGGATAAGCCGCAGAGACTCCTCCGTGTAAGCCGACTTGACGCCCAATCTCCCGGAATCATCGAAAACAATATATCCGGAATTAACAAGCACTGCATATGCAACCACACCGGCGAACCACCAATCCCCCCTAGTTTTTATGTCCGCCATATGAAAATATCCTTCACGTTCGGAGATCTCCTCAGAACAAGAAAAAAAGGATAACGAGCATTCAAGCCCTGACGCCCACCCCTCAACAGTCAACGAACTCTCATTAAAAGGAATTTTGCCTTTCTCATTAGATACATTTATTCGAACCTCACTGCCGCCAAAAAGCACTGCCGCACTCTCCAACCATTCCTTAAGTTGCTCCAAACTGACAGGAAACGTGTGTACCGGGACATATATGCTGCTAGCCATGCTACTGCCTTATCTTTAGCGTGGAGCGCGCTTTCATCCACCCCTCATTCCAAATATTCCAATAGCCAAATTTCAAGCATCTATACATAATTTCAACAGCGCACTGCCATGCTGATGAAACATCCGGCATGGCAGGAGAAGTGCTAAAGAGCCAACTAGGTGGATAGTCATGCTGCGTACTTGGGAGAAATATTACTCATGGTGCCACCTCACTTTTCCCGGGACGGCTTAGCATTGGTCATGGCCACCTTCGCTGCGTACATTCCAACCGACTCGACAACCATTCCGATCAACGTGAAAACAAAAATATCAAATCCCAACCCAAGCCAGACCAATATCGCGCCGACGCACAATAACGACCCTCGTAGCCAGCGTTTGAGATCCCCCTTGCGAATGAAAGATCGAAAAATCATACCCCCATCCCCCACTGAAAATTGACAGCGACTGCGCCCGCTACCAAAAAAATAATAGAAGGATCGCATTCGATCTACATAAGGTAATAAATCCTGCAAGCCCAAGAGACAATAATGCCAACGGCCATTTGCTCACCCCTGGCCAGCGTATGCACATCCACATGAACACGAGCAACCCACTTACCAGGGAAGACTTGAACCAATACCATGAATCCCCCAAGCCATCCTTTTATTTCTTTTCGTCCAAATAAAAACCACGTGAGGCCCAGCGATAGCACAGAAATTACCAGCACCCCAAAGGCAGTGAAGTCCGTTTTCATTAAATGCATCAAAACTACTCTCCAGGGGGTCTTTCCTTAATATTATGTGCCCCCGCCGCAAAAGTGCTTCCAGCCCGCATCCCTACGCCTGCACCGGAAAAAGTTTCTTACCCCAAGGAATATTGTTTTCAGCAAAAGTTTTCTCGATTTCATCGATAAATGGTTTGCAGATAGAATATTCTTTCCCTGCCTCATAGCTTTCTAACGTAGCCAAATCATATTTTTTAACCAATTGCTCGCCCAAATCGGAGGAGTAAATTAGAGGCGATAGCCAATATATCATCCCTTCGTTCGAGAGCTTATGTGGATTTAATTGGGCCAGTTTGCTGCAAAAATCTTCGTAATTCCGCAATTGGCGTGCTTTCATCCACCCCTCACTCCAAAGATTCCAATAACCAACTTTCAAGCATCTATATATAATCTCAACGGCGTACTGCCATGCGCCAGGAGAAGTGCCAGCGAACCAAATGGGTGGATAGTCATCTAAGGTCAATAGATAGAAATCATATTGGATACGTGCTGCGTAATCGGGATTAATATTACCCATGGTGTTACCTCACTTTTTTATGGGGAACTTAAGCTTTAAAATATGAGGATTGCCTTTTTTGTCTACATTCAATGCATTAATGGTGTCGTTATTGACCTCTACCGTCGCAGTGGTTGAGGCTGTTCTTGCGCTAGCCTGACCCGCAGGACGATAAGTAACCGATGTGCCATCTGCGGTCTTGGCCACCCAGCAACCAGGGCAGTCGTCCAATAACAACTTGTCGATCCTGGCGCCGTCAAATATCTGCTCCGCAAAATTCTCTGCGGTAGCGTTGGGGTTGGCACTGGCTGGCATACTTCTTGGCGAACCGAGGTCCTTTCCGGGTGTACCAGGGAGCTTTCCTGCTTTCAAATCAATAAGCGCTTGTGCGTTGACAGCGCTATTGGGAGCCTTGTTTTCGTGATCAGGCCCTTTGGGGTTCCGTGCAATGCGATCGAGTGCGGCCGTTTCTGCATCGGCCAGCGGATTTCCCGTCGCTTTGAGGCCGATCGTTGACGCTATCGACGCCTTGCCCTTCGCCACGATGCCGCGCAGTTGGCCAATCGAGAGCGTCCCATCCAGGCCGGCACTCAATGCCAAGCCGACCCCTATGCGATCCTCTATCGGCAGTGACCGTAAGTCATATTCACCGCCACGCTGGATGAGATCGATCGTCGCCAGCGTGCTATCAAACACCCCGACCAATGGGTACTTTTCCGCGCGTTGCGCGATCTCACGCTCGTCCTGCAAAGTCCGGATCAGCTTGGCAACGTCATCTGGATGAGTCGAAAAGCTGTCGACGTCTTGCGCCGCTTCAACCAACGCGAGGTTCGAGCCCGTCAGTACATTGCGCGGCGAGCGCTTCCCTGCTTGCCGCCAGGCCCCTGCGCGATCGTAGAGATCGGCCAGATCAGCGTTTTCCTTGATACCTCCGGCAAATACCAGCGCATGCCCGTACGAGGCGTCCCCGTTGCCATCGAAATAGACAAAACCCGGTCCCTGGGTCCCCAATGCGATTTCCGCCAGGAATGCACGGGCCTTCTGGTTCTCGTCATAGTGTTCAGCAGCCCAGGAATCGGTCTGCCGCAACGCCTGCGCGGTGAGCTCTGCCTCGGCCTGGGAAACGGATATCCCATTCTTTTCAGCGTAGCGCTTTGCGCTTTTTCGGATCAAGGAACCTTCGTCAGGATGCAGTTGCCGGTTGTACATATCGGCCAACGACGCACCCGAGGCGCCGCTCATACCGCCGGTCGCGCCCCCCGCCGCGCTCGCCACGACGTTCAGAATGACCTTGGACACCTGATCGCGCGCATCCGCCGGCAAACCAGCAACCGCCTGATTGACCTGATCGCGCAAGAGGTCAGAGGCCGCGTCACCGGCCAGCGTGCCCGAGATGGCGCCGGCCACATCGCCACCACCCAGCGCCGCGCCAATCCCGGCGATGGCCGCATGCAGCGCCATGCGCCCAGGCTTGCCCTCGCCCCAGAGTTGTTGATCGTCCGCCGTGAGCCTATCGGCAACATCCCCCGCAATCTGCATCCCCAACTGCCCAAACGCCTGCTGGAACTCCAGTTGCTCGCGGACCTTGTCCTTATCGAAGATCTTCCCAATACTGCCGTTCGCCCCAGCCGTATCCCGGCTCAGCCCGGCCGTGCTATCCCGGCCCGTTCCCGCGTCCGAACGCACCGCCAGCGTGCCCGCCGACACCGCCGCGCGGGTCGTGCCCGTCTCGCTGCCGCTGGTGCTGGCGAAGCTCAACCCCGATGGCCCGGCGCCCAGCGCGGCGCCTTTGTTCGGCTTGTCGAACGCACCCGACATGCCCAGGTTGATGCCGACCGTGGTCGACTTGTATTGCGCCGTGTTGTGGATATCGCGGAATCCCAGCGTCTCGGTGGACAATCCGTTTTTCGCCGCATCGGCGTCGCTGGCGATGACCGCGCCATCCAATTGGGTGTGCCTGCCCACGTGGATGTCGTAACCGCCCGCGCCCGCATACAGCCCCGTCTGTTCGACGACGCTGTCGTAGTTGGACTTGGTCTTGCCGATACTCGCGCCCAGATAGGCATTGCCCGTCATCGAACCAAAACTGAAGCTCCCTCCGGCATTGACCTGCTTCTGCCTGGCGTCGTAGCGGTCTGAATCCTGCTGGCTCGCCAGCGTCAGGTTGCGGCCGATATCGGCGCGGATGCGGTCGGCGCGCGCCTGGGCGCCCTCCAGCAGGGTGTCGCGCCCGGAAAGCAGCGCGAGGTTGTCTCGCGCGCTGACCTGCGTCTCGCGATGGGTCGTGCCGTTGCCGCGGGCCTTGCCACTGCCCGCGTAGCCGCTGGCAAAGATGTTGATGCCGCCGCCGCTACCGCTATCGGACACGCCGATGCCGACGCCGACCTTCCAGCCGCTGTTCTTGCTGGTGGAGACTTCGGTGGCGGTCTCGGCCTGGCTTTGCAGCATCAAGTCATTGGTGGCCGCCAGCAGGACGTTCCTGCCGGCCAGATCGCTCCCGATGAGGGACACGTTGCCCGTGCCGGCGGCGTCTTTTTCGCCCGCGGCCATGAGGGAAAGATCGCCCCCGGCCATGACGGACGAGGCAAAGGCGGTGTCCTGGGTGCGCCGGGTTTCGCTGACGGATTTGCTGGCGCCCAGGCTGATCTGGATCTGGGCGCTGGCAGCTTCCTTCCGCGCCGGCGTTGCGTTGTCGACCTTCGCCGCGTCCATCATGCGATTGGCCTGCACGACCTGATAGGCCGCCTGCCCGACCTTGACGGCGGCCAGGCGGCCATCCTTGGCCTCGCCGGCTTGCTGCAAGGTTCCCTGGACCTGCTGGGCCGCGCCCAGCATGCCGCCAGCCACGCCGATGGTCAGGCCGGACTGCTTGAGCTCGTGGTATTCGTGTTGCCGCGCGTCGCCGACACCGGCGAGGATCGCCACGTTGCTGCCGGCCACGGAAATGTTGCCATCCTGGGCTAGCAGGTTGCTGGCCATGACATCGACATTGCGTCCCGCATCGATGCCGAGGTTGCCACCGGCGCTGCCCACCGTGCTGGCCGAATAGCCCCCGCTGGCGCCGCGCATCCAATCGGTGCGCTGTTGCGTGCTGTAGCCGATGCTGAATCCGCCCCCGCCACCGAAGCCCGACCGCTTGACCTTTTCGTACTGGTAGTCCTTGTAGGTTTCGTCCTTGGCCAGAGCCTGCAAGTCCCTGCCGACGGCGATCCCGACGTCGCGGTCGCCCAGGACGTTCGAGCCAAGGACAGTGATGTCACGCCCAGCCAGCATCGCGACCGTGCCGCCGCCGAAGGTCGAGCTCACGCCTTGCGTCCATTCCGTCTCGCTCTTGCGATGGGTTTTCTTGCTGGACAGGAATCCCTTTTCCTTGAAGTAGGTCTCGTTGTACGTGTAGCCGGCCGAGTCTCCCGCCAGCACGTTGATATCGCGCTGCGCGTTCACGCCCAGGGCGCCCGACGCCGAGACATCGGCGGCGCGGGCGTTGACATCGTTGCCGGCGAGCAGCGTCAGGTCGCCGCCCGCGGCGATGCGCGTGCCGACATCGGTCGCGGCGCGCAGCTCGGCGCGGTTGCGGCTGTCGTAGCGGAAGGATTCGGCGTAGCGGGTCTCGGCGCTGGTCAGGTTGATGTCGTTGCCGGCCTGGATGCGTGCATCGCCCGTGGCGTCGATGACGGCGGCCTGGGCCGAGAGGTCGCGCCCGGCCTGGATGTCGAGCGTGCCGGCGTCGATGCGCGACACGCCATCGATGCGGGTGCTGGAGACGCCGCCGCTGGCGCTGGACCGGGTCGAGGCCGACAGGGTGATGTCGCGGCCCGCCTTGAGCGCGATGGCGCCGCCCTTGATTAGCCCCGCCAGGTCGTGGATGTCGTTGCGGGCGCTCAGGTCGATGCTGCCGGCCTGCAGGGCGCCGCCGGCGTTGCGCACGTCGCCCGCGTTGACGACCAGGGCGCGGCGCGCGCCCAGCGTGCCGCTGTTGGTCAGGTCGCCGGCCACGTCGATGCGGGTATCGCGGCCGGCGATCAAGGTGCCGTCGCCGCGCAGGTCGCCTGGCTTGACGGCCAGGTAGACCTGGGGCGCAAGCACTGTCTGGCGCGAGCCGTCGGGCAGCGTGACGGTGGTCTCGACCAGCCAGACGATGTCGCCGGTCAGGCGGCGCATCTGGTCTTCGGTAAGGGCGGTGCCCAGCGTCAGGTCGAATCGGCCGGCAAAGTCGGCGCCGGCCGCGAGCAGCGCCTTGTACTGCGATTCATTGTCGGCATAGTCGCCGACAAAACGGCTGCCGGTGGCCAGCATGATCTGCTCGGCCACCTGGCGCTGTTCGTAGAAGCCATCGCCCAGGCGCTTGAGTGTCAGGCCTGGGTCCTGATTCAGGCGGCGCAGCAGCATGTCGCTGGAGACGGCACTGCGCGAACCGGTGAACTGGCGGTCGGTGACAACAAGGGCCGGCGCATCCGGCGAGGCGACCACCTGATACAGCCTGTTGGTCGGCAATACCGGCGGCAGGGTGACCACGCGCACCGTCTGATTGCCCGGAGCGCCGATGTCGATGATGCGTGCGACGGGCCGCCGGGACGGCGCCGCGCTGGCCGGCGGATTCGACAAAAGCGCGGCGGGCGGCGCCGCATGGGTACTGTCGGGCAGGGCGGCGTGGCCCATGGCCGACCCGACTGCCACGTCCAGGCGCTCGGGTTCGGCGGCACTTTCATAGTGCCCCCAGGATTCGTTGCGATGACGCCGGCGCGTAACGGTGTGCACGATCGAGCCGACCCGCTCGATATGCCTTTCGCCGGGCGCGCCCCGGTTGTCGATGCCAGGGCCATTCACGGTCAAGGCGCCACCCGCCACGATACGGCTCTTGTCATTGATGACCGCGCCGCTGAAGGCGGCATCGCCACCGGCCACGATGCTGGCCGGGTCCGACGACGTGACGCGGGTCTCGCTGACGTCCTCGCGCACGATGTAGTAGAAGAAGTTGCGGACCAGGCGGTTGTTGAAGTCGGCGTTGAAGGCGCGGATTCTGGCTTGCAGTTCGTCGTGGCGCGCCTTGTTGATCGCCTGCGCCTCTTCGCGCGCTGCGGCGGCTGCCTTTGCGCAATCGTCGGTATTGCATTGGCCTTGCTGTGGGGCAGGAACAGGCACCGGTTCTTCCACGCCGAACACTTGCCAGACGCGATCGCCGGCGTGGTAGCGAGGGACAGGAACGCGTGCCGACAGTACGCCCCCTGACCGTACCCACGCATAGGCCGGGGGAATAGGTGCGTCCACCCCCTCTTCGCCCTTGACCCGTGGCACGTAGTCAAACGGCGGACCGTAGCGCGACTCCGGATACTTGGCCGACGGCAGCAACAGGCTGCGGTCGGGGTCGTCGTTCAGGAACGCCGGGTCCTTGCCGCACGAGGTGGTGACCGAATCGCACAGCCACGTGGTGGCGCCGTCCAGCAATTCGGTGCCGTTCTCCGGCCGGTAGTAGATCTTGCGGTCGGCATGGCTGACCTGGACCTGTTCGCTGGTGAAGTGCGGATTGAGGTTTTCGATGTGGTCGGCGGCGATGCGGGCGTCACCACCGGCCTCGATGGTGGCGGATATGTTCGATACCGTGTCCGCCTGGCCCGTCGCCAGACCCGCGATATCCAGATTGCGCCCGATCCGCAGGTCGTCCGCCGCGTACAACAGGGCATGCTCGCGGTTGGTCAGCGTGCCCGCGCCCAGGTCCATATCGCCACGCGAGGCGATGACGGCGTCGGCATCGTTCAACAACGCCGGCGCCTGGATGGCGATGCGGTCGCCGTAGAGTCGCCCGCTGTTGCGCAGGCTGCCCGCCCGGATGTGGCTGTCGCCTCCGTCGATCAGGCCGGCATTGGCCAGCTCTCCGCTGATGGCGAGGTCGATGCCGCGCAGGCCGATGAGTTCCCCCGTCGCGCCATTGGTGAGCGCGTCGGCGGTGATCCGCAAGTCTTGCCCCGCGTGCAGCTTGCCGTCATTGCGCAGCGTGCCGGTGGCCAGGGCCAGCGACCCGGCCGTGGCCAGCTCTCCCTCGGCATTGCGCAGGTCGCCAACCTGAAGCCGCGCATCGCCTTGGGAGGCGAGTCTGCCGCCGCTGTTGTCGAGCGCGCCGGCGGTCAGATCCAGTTCGCGGCCGGCGCCGATGCGGCCGGACTGGTTGTCGAGGGCATCCGTCACCAGCGCGATGCGCGCCCCCGCCAGCCCAAGGCGGACGGAGAGGGCGTCGGGATTGGCCGCGTCAGTGTCCGTGGCGCTGGCACCAGCGATCGCGATACCGCCGGCCAGCGTGTCGCGATTGTCCACGCGGCCCGCGCGCAGGACCAGCGTGTCGTCTCCCTGAATCCGGCCGGCACGGTTGTCGAGCACGCCTTGCGTCCGCAGGGTGAGGTCGCTGGCTGCCATCAGGCCGTTTGCGTTCGCCACCTCCTGCGCGCGCAGCAAGGCCACGCCCTCGGCGGCGAAGGTGCCGCCAGCGTTGTCGATCTTGCCGCCGGCATTCAGCGTAAGTCCGCCAGCGCCAAGAATCTTGCCTCGCGCGTTGTCCACGCCCGCGGCGCGGATGTCGGCCACGCCGCCGCAGACGCTGCCGTCCTGGTTGCGCAGGTCGCCAAGGATGTCCAACGCCAACCTGTCGGCCGCGACGTGGCCACGTTCGTTGAACATGTCCGCCGAGCCCAGCGTGGCGCGCCCCTGGGCGAGCAGGCTGCCGTCCGCGTTGTCGAGGCGCCCCGAGATGGCAAGGTCCAAGGCGCCAGCGCTGGCGAGCTTGCCTGCGGCATTGACCAGGCTGCCGGCATCGATGCCAACCACGCCGCCATAGACGCGGCCGCCCTGGTTGCGCAGCGCGCCCACGCTGGCGACCGCCAGCGAGCCTTGGGCCTGCAAGACGCCATCGCGGTTATCGACATCGGCGGCTTGCAGCGCGATGTCGCCGCCAAGCAGCTTGCCGCCCCGGTTGTGGAACGCGCCGCCGCCATCGATACGGGCGGTGTCGCGGGCCTGGATCACGCCGTCCTGGTTGTCGATTCGGCGGGTGCCGCTGATCGCCACGGCACGGCCCGACACCACGCCGCCAGTCCCGTTGACGACCACGTCGCCGTCCAGCGCCACCGTATCCCCGCCAGCGATCGTGCCGCCACCGTTATCGATGGCGCCTGCCACGTGGCCGTTGAGCGCGCCACCGCTGGTGAGCTTGCCAAGCGTGTTGTCCAGGCTGCCGGCATGCAGCGAGACCGATGCGCCATATAGCGCGCCGCCTCGGTTGAAGAGCGCGCCCGTGGCGTCCAACGCCAACACGCCGCTGGCCGCCAACTGACCGTTCGACAGATCGAGGGTGTCGCCGCGCAACAGGACATCGCCGCCCGCCAGCAGGGTGCCCGTGTTGCCGATGCGCGCGGCTTGCACGTCCAGCGTGGCCGGCCGCAGCGAGCCATCCGCTTGCAGGCCGGCGGTCACCGCCCCCCCGTTGTCGAAACGGCCAGCCACGAGGCGGCTGCCGGCGCCCGAGGACATGACCCCGTCGTTGCCGATCCTGCCTGCGGCATCCAAGGCCAATGCGCCGGCCGCGGCAACCGCGCCCGCGTTGACGACATCGCCCGCGCTACGTACCGCCAAGTCGGTGGCGGCCTGCATATGTCCCGATGGCTGGATACGGACATCACCGTTCACGTCGACCGACAGCGCGCCCGTCAACGCAGCCAGATTGCCGCCGATGTTCACGCCCACGCCGGCCTCGGTGCCGATCAGGCGGATGCTGTTGGCGTACATGCCGCCCA
>CALMPB010000132.1 GCA_937871985.1 uncultured Burkholderiaceae bacterium | reverse complement strand
TGGTCGGTACGCGTCTGTTGTATGCCAAGCTGATCGCGCACCCGCGAGCGGCTGCCATCAGCGCCGACCGCGTAGTCGGCGCGCAGCAGGCGCCGGCCATCGCCCCCGCGCTGCGCGATGATGACAGACACGCCCTCATCATCCTGCTCCACGAGTTCAGCGTCCCAGCCATACAGCGTCTGCACCGACGGCAGTTCGGCGGCACGCTGGCGCAGCACGCGCTCGGTCTCATACTGCGGCAGGCGCTCGTTCGCCGCGAAGTAGAACGGCTTGACGAGGTCGCGCTGCAGCCAGTCGTAGGCGTAGGGACCGAGCAGCGTGCCGTAGGCCGTTATGCCGCCGATACCATACGAGGGTGGGATTGTGCGCGCGGCGCGCAGTGCTCGCTCCGCACCCCAGAAATGAAAGTGCTCCATCGTGCGCGGCGTAAGATTTTGCCCCTTGGGGATTGGCTGCGGCTGTTCGTATCGCTCAACCACTATGCAGCGGATGCCGCGCTGGCCCAACTCGATGGCCAGTCCCATACCAACGGGACCACCTCCTACGATGACCACTTCGGCGTCTTTCTGTTTCGTGTTCACTAATCGGACCTTCCTTCTTGTTCCATAGTGGGTAGCGTTAGCAGCGCAGCAGGTCTGCGTTGTCGCGGCCAACGCGCTCACGAAATTACAGCGGCTTCGCAAGCGCAGATCAAACGGGAGTTATTGATGAATGCCTCAAGCAAGTTGATCAATGTCACCAGCCGTCAACTGCAGGTTTTCCTGGAGATCAGCCGCTTGCGCAGCTTCGCCAAGGCGGCGGAGCGCATCCCGATGTCGGCGTCGGGGGTGAGCATGCTGGTCAAGGAACTCGAGGAACAATTCGGCGCGCGCCTGTTCGACCGCAACACCCGCTCGGTCAACCTAACCGATGCCGGCCTGCGCCTGCAGCCCGTCGCCGAACGTATCATCGACGAGTTGCGCGTGCTGGGAGTCGCGATCGGCGACACTAGCGCCGCGGTGCGCTCGCGGTTGAACGTAGCAGCGACGCCAGTGGTGTCCAATAGCCTGCTACCCGATGTCGTCCACAACTTCGGCACGGCGCACCCGAACGTGCAGGTCTACATGGCCGACGTCGATGTCAACACAGTGCGGCGCATGGTGCTCGACGGCGACGCCGACATCGGGCTAGGCTTCTTCGTCAAGCCTGCCACGGGCCTCGTGCGTGAGCCGCTGTGCAACTTCCGGCTCATGTGCATCGGGCCATCCGGCGCCGCGCCGCGGGGCTTGGGTCCCACGCGCCGGTGGAGCAGCCTCGCCGGCCTGCCCCTTGTGAGCCTGCCCGCGGACAACCCGATCCAGGCCGTGATCGACCAGCACCTGCCCGGCAACGGGCGCTCCCATGACAAGCGGCCGACCGTGAACCTGATCGGCACCCTGATCGCTCTGGTGCAGGCAGGCATGGGCTACGCGATCGTGCCGTCCTTTGCGCTGGAGGAGTGCCTACGCCGTGGCCTGAGAGTGAGTCTCTTAACCGATCCGCCGGTGCACATCGACCTCTTCGCGATTTCCAAGCGCGGTGCGCCGCCCCAACCGGCGGCGCTGGCGCTTTCGAAGGCGCTCAAAGATGCCGCGAACCGATGGGTCGGTTGATCCGGTGATCGGTAATGCGTGCCGGACCGAAGGGTTATGACGCTATGTCCAAGCATATTGAGCGGCGGCGCGAGGCCGGCCTACGATCCGTCGCATGCCCTCAATCAGCATCGCACCGCCGGACAGCCAACGCGACACGCTGCGTGTCCGCCTCGCGCGAATAGATCGGCGTACACCCGATATCCTGGCCTTTGAGCTCACGCATCCTGACGGTAGGGCGTTGCCGGCGGTCACCGCCGGAGCGTACATAGACGTGTTCCTGCTTGGCCGCCTCATGCGCCAGTATTCGCTGTGCAATGCCGCGCGGGAACGCCACCGCTACCAGATCGCCGTGCTGCGAGCCATGTATGACGTCGTCGCCGAAGGCTAGTTGCTCACGATCGGAGCGCCCCGCAACCTGCTTCCCCTGGCCAGCGGCGCGCGCCGCAGCCTGCTGCTGGCGGGCGGTATCGTCGTCTCGCCGCTGCTCAGCATTGCCGAGGAACTGCAGGCCAGCGGCGACTTCGACTTGCACTACTGCGCGCGGTCAATCGAGCGGACGGCGTTTCGCGAGCGCCTCGCTTCCTCGGCGTTTAACGGGCGGGTGCATTTCCCTTTCGACGACGGCCCGCCGCAGCAACGGGCAGATGTGCAGCTCTTGCTGCCAGCGCCCCAAGAGGGCACGCACCTGTATGTGTGCGAACCGGCCGGCTTCGTGGACGCCATGCTGGCGGCGGCCAGCGCGTGGCTGGACCGAGGCCTCCTTGAACAGCGAGTGCTTCAGCGCACCCGAGCGTCACGCGACGGGTGACACGGTCTTCGACATCCTCATCGCCAGCACGGGCGCCGTCGTGCCCGTCGCGCCGGACCAGGCTGTGGTGCAGCCGCTGGTCGCGTGCAGGGTCTGGGTGCCCACTTCCTGCGAGCAGGGCGTGTGCGGCACCTGCCTCACACGCGTGCTGAGCGGCGATCCCGACCACCGTGCCCACCATCCAACGCCCACCGAGCAAGTTGCCAAGGGTCAGTTCTTGCGATGCTGTTCGCGATCGCATTCCCCGCTGCTGGTGCTCGACCTGTGAGCCTGGCAGGCCGGCCTCGCATAACGAGCGAGCATGGACAGATTACCAAAGCTTCCTGTCGAGGCAGTGAGGGAGCTCTTACGATGACCGTTTCCCCGAATGGAGCGCCGATGCGGTCTATCCAGTTCTATTTCGACTTCATAAGCCCGTATGCCTACCTTGCTCATCACCGCCTGGTGGACTTAACGCGGCGTCTCGGGTGGGCGCTTGACCACCGGCCGATCGATCTCGCCGGAGCGAAGCGCTCCATCGGCAACACCGGGCCGGGCAACCGCGAGATGCCCGTGAAGCACCGCTACCTTCGCACCGACCTGCGTCGCTGGGCCGAGCGCTATGGCGTCCCATTCGAACCGCCGGCCGGCTACGGCTCGGAGCGCTTGAACTGCGGCGCGTTCTTCGCGCTGGACCGCGGGCTTGGCGAGGCCTACGTGCGGGTCGCATGGCAACGGATCTGGGGTGAGGGCCGCGCCATGAACGACGACGCGCTGCTGGGCGAAGTCGCCGAGGCGCTCGGGTGGAACGCCGATGAATTCCTCCGATACACGGCATCCGACGCCGCCTCCCGGCGCCTGCGCGAATCCACGCAGGCGGCGACGCAGCGCGGCGTGTTCGGCGTTCCCATCATGGCTATCGGTGACGAGCTCTGGTGGGGCAACGACCGCCTGGATTTCGTCGAAGCGCACATGACCCGACTGACCAACGACCTCACAGAGAACACATGACAAGCAAGACACGCTTGACCGCCGCAGACATTCAAGGCGCCTGGGCCATCATGCCCACGCCCGCCAAACCCGATGCGTCCGACTGGCGCGCCATGGACACGGTGGACCTGGACGAGGCCGTGCGCGCAGTCGAAGCGATGGTGTCTTCGGGCGTGGATGGCATTCTGACGCTGGGCACCTTCGGCGAAGGCGCGACTCTGAGTCGCGCGGAAAAACGAGCCTTCCTGGGCGCCATGGTGGAAACCGTGCGCGGCCGCGTGCCCTTCTTCGGCGGCACCACCGCGTTGAACACGCGCGAGACCGTCGAACTGACGCGCGAGGCGCTGGACCTCGGCGTAGATGGGACTATGCTCGGCCTGCCCATGTGGTGCCGGGCGGACCTGCCGACCGCCGTCCAGTTCTACCGCGATGTGGCCACGGCCTGCCCCGATATGCCGCTCTGCATCTACGCCAACGTGGAGGCCTTCAAGTTCGACTTTCCGCGCGCGTTCTGGGCCCAGGTATCGGAGATCCCGCAGGTCGTATCAGCCAAGTACCTGACGATCGCGCAACTCTTCACGGACCTGAAGCTCACGCGCGGCCGCATCCGCTTTCTGACCACGGACGGCGACCACTACGCCGCGGCCCGCATCGATCCCGAGGCCTGCACGGCCTTCTGGAGCAGCGGCGCTTCCTGCGGCCCCGCGCTCGCCGTGCGGCTGCGCGACGAGGTGCGGCGGGCCAGGGCCAGCGGCGACTGGCAGGCGGCACGCCTGCTGGCCGAGGAGGTGAAGGCTTCGCTCGCGCCGCTGTTCCCGCGCGGTGACGTAGCCGAGTTCGCCAAGTACAACATCGGACTGGAGAAGGCGCGGATCGACGCGGCGGGCTGGATGAAGGCTGGCCCGCCGCGTCCGCCGTACCACCTCGTCCCCGAGGACCACGCCGCCGGAGCCCGGCGCTCCGGCGAGCTCTGGGCCGAGCTCGATCGCCGCTATCGGAACGCGGCCTGAGCGGGCGAGAACATGAGCGTCTACACCATTGAGCGCGTGCTGTTCGACTTGACAAGCGATCCCACGGCCCCGGCCCGGCTCCGCGCCGACGCGACGGCCTTTCTCTCGGCCTATCCGCTGGAAGGCGACGAAGCAGTCGTGCTCCGCACTCTCGATGCTGGCGCCATGCTCGCCCGCGGCGTTGATCCCATGCTGGCCATGCGCGCGTTCAATGCCGTCGAAGGTCGCGCCCGCATGCCGGAATACATGCGGCGCATCAACGCGCCCGCGCGCGGCTGAACCCGAAAGAGCCCACCACCATGGCCCAATTCGTCGGTGGCTTCTGCCTGCCCCACAACCCCCTCATCACCGGCGCGCCCGACGCCCCCTCGAAGGACCAAGTGGCTCGCGTCATGGATGCCTTCACCTGCGTGCGCACCGGCATCGAGCGGCTGCGCGCCGACACGGTCATCGTGGTCGGCGACGACCACTACACAATGTTCGGCCCGGAGATAAACCCGCGCATCCTCATCGGCATCGGCGATGTTGAAGGCCCGATCGAGCCCTGGCTGAACATCACACGCCGCCCGGTGGCCAACGACACCGAGCTCGCCCGGCACCTCATGCAGCAGGGCTTCGAGCAAGGCTTCGACTGGGCGGTGTCCAAGACGCTCTCACTTGACCATTCGGCGATGGTACCGATCCACTTGGCCGTACCGGCGAACCTGCGCGTGGTTCCCGTCTACGTGTCCTGCGGCGTGGAGCCCTACATCAGCGGCGCGCGCTGCCAGGAACTGGGCGCCCTGCTGGCGCGCGCAGTGGCCAGCTTCCCGGCCGAGCGCCGGGTCGTGATACTGGGCACCGGTGGCGTCAGCCACTGGGTCGGTATGCCGCAGATGGGCCAGGTCAACGCCGACTTCGACCACCGCGTGCTCGGCCTAGTCGAGGGGGGCCAGCTGGATGCGCTGATCGCCATGACAGATGATGAGATCGTGCAGGCCGCCGGCAACGGCGCGCTAGAGCTGCGCAACTGGATCGTGGCGATGGCCGCGCTGCCCGGCCACGCGGCGCGAGTAATCGCGTACGAAACGGTGGGGGCTTGGGTGACCGGACTGGGCTTCGCCGAATTGGTCGTCCCGCCCTCTCCTCAAGCCACCTGAACATTCTCCGAATACCCCATGCTCACAGCACAGCAATACATTGCCGGCGAATGGATGCCCGGCCACGGCGATGCGCTCTTGCGCGACTGTCTCGACCCCGCGCGCGGCGTTGTGGCGGCCCACTTCCACGACGCCAGCGTGGCCGACGTGCTCGCGGCCATCGGTGCCGCGCGCGAGGCACACGAGACCTCCCCGTGGGCGCGGCACCCCCGGCTGCGCGCCGACGTGCTGCGTCTGTTCGCCGACCGCCTGGAGGCGCACACCGAAGAAATCGCCCAGGCGCTGGTGTTGCTGAATGGCAAGCTGCGCCGCGAGGCGCTGGGCGAAATCGGTGCCGGCGTCTCCGAGCTGCGCTACTACGCGGGCCTGGCGCGTAACGTGTTCGGCCGAATGATCGAAGTCGAGCCGGGCTGCTGGTCGCAGCTTGAGCGCGAAGCGATCGGTGTCGCCGCTGTCATCGTGCCGTGGAACGCGCCGGTGACGCTGCTGGTTCGCTCGCTGGCGCCCGCCCTGGCGGCGGGCTGCACGGTAGTCATCAAGGCCGCGCATCAGACCTCGCCCGTGCACCAAATGGTGATGGAGTGCCTCACGGTCGATGAACGACTGCCGCGCGGTGTCGTCAACTCCTTCGTCGAGTCTGGCGCGGCCGGCGCCGAGGCCCTGTGCGCGCACCCCGACGTGGACGTCATCAGTTTCACTGGCTCCACGCGGGTCGGCAAAGCCATCGCCCGCGCGTCCGCGCAACACCTGAAGCGGCTGTCGCTGGAACTCGGCGGCAAGTCGCCCGCGATCGTGTTCGAGGACGCCGACATCGACGCCGCGGTTCGCGGCGTGGTGGCTGGTGGTATGGTGATGGCCGGACAGATGTGCACAGCCGTGGCGCGCGTGCTGGTTCACGACACCATCCACGATGCCTTCGCCGCGCGCCTTGCGCAGGCCCTGGCCGCCATGCGCGTGGGCCCCGGCGACGACGCCGCCTCGCAGATGGGCCCCCTCATCGACCTGGCTGCGCGCGAGCGAGTCGCGCGGCTGGTAGAGGAAGCGCCCGGCGAGGGCGTGCAAGTGCTGTACCGGGGCGCGGTGCCGGTCGACTTGCCCGCCGCGGGAGCGTTCATCGCGCCCTCGCTGCTCGCAACGCAGGACCTGTCCAGCCGTTACATCCAGGAGGAGCTGTTCGGGCCGCTGCTGGTGCTGGAGCGCTTCGATTCGGACGACGAGGCAATGCGCCGCGCTAACGCCACCCGCTACGGCCTGGCCGCGTCCCTATGGGGGCGCGATGAAACGCGCATGCGGCGCGTGGCACGCGTGCTCAAGACGGGCACCGTGTGGATGAACGCACACAACCGTCTGTTCGCCGAAGCCGAGACCGGCGGGTACCGCGAAAGCGGGCGCGGCCGGCTGCATGGCCTCGAGGGACTTAACGATTTTCTCGAGACGAAACACGTCTATCATGAAACCGGCATCGTCGCGCCCCACTGAGCGGCGACCCGCCATGCCGTGACACTCACCCAACTCCGCTACCTCGTGGCCGTGGCCGACTGCGGTTTCAACATCTCACGGGCCGCCGCGTCCCTGTACACCTCGCAGCCAGGCATCAGCCGTCAGATCCGCGTGCTGGAAAACCAGATGGGCACGCTTCTGCTGGTGCGGGACGGCGGCCGCATCGTCGGCCTGACCGACAACGGCGTACGCGCGGTCGCGGCGGCGCGGCGCGTGCTGAACGAAGCGAACAGTCTCACGCGCATGAGCGAGGAACTGATGCAGCAGACCTCGGGCAAGCTCACCATCGCCACGCTGCACACGGCATCGCTGGCCTTGCTGCCGAAGGCCGTCGCGGTCGTCCGCGCCCGTTACCCCGAGGTCATGTTTGAGATAAGGACCACCTCACCGGCTGCCATGCTCGAAATGGTGCAGGCGGGCGAGGTCGACCTGGCCATCGCGTTTCAGCGCCCGCCGGAATCCGCGCGGCTGTTGAGGATCCCCATCACCACCTCGCCACCCGCGCTGCTGGTGGCGGAAAGCCACCCCCTGCTCTCGCTGGACACGCTCACGCTGGCGGACCTGGCGCGCTATCCCCTCATCTGCCACGAGTCGCTGTCGGCGGCCACCTGGGGCATGCTGGAGCGCTTCAAGTCCATGGGGCTCACGCCGCAGCCGGCCCTCTACGCGTCCGACGCCAGCACCATGCAGCGCTGCGTCGGCGAGGGCATCGGCATCACGATCCTGCCGGCCATACTGCCGACCTTCCCCAAGGTGCGCAAACTGGACGTGAGCCACCTCTTCGAATCCAGCGAGATCACCGCCTTGCTGGACCCGCACCGCTTCCACCG
>CALMPB010000131.1 GCA_937871985.1 uncultured Burkholderiaceae bacterium | reverse complement strand
TTTTGAGATTCCTTTTGGCCCGGTTTCAGGCGGTATTGGGACTTCCTTGGTCGCCCTTGCTATCCCTACGTATTACCGAAATCTCGAAGTCTAAAGTTGGCGTACATCTCAAGGTCCATTAGCCGTTTTCGCACGTCTTCAATTACGTTAGAAGTGAAATGAAGGGGCTGGTCAAGGTCTTTCGACTGGGAGACCATCTCGCGTGCAAATGCTGGCATCGCAGGGTGTTGGGCGACAGATCTATAAAAGTCGGCTCGATACAGAGGTTCCGCGAAGTGTTGTGTGTTTTTCACCGTACGAAGGAAACTTCGTATCTCCCGGACGTAATCGACGGTGAATTCGATAGATACTGTGGCGATGTCTTGTGTTGGTCGTTCTACGACGATGGCCTGCCCTCTGTCACCGACGCGTTCAAAATCAGCACCAACGTAAAATTTTCCGTCCATCCAAGTATTGACTACGGGGTGTCCGTCATGCGTCATCGCGTTTCGTATCCCTCTGAAGAACTCCATATGTTGAATACGCGCTAGGTTCGTCCATGTCACCGGAGTTTGCAGCACGATGGGGAGTATGTCCTTCAACGATTGTGCGCCAGCGGCGAGTGCTGACAACACGTAGTTCAGCTGCCGCCCGCCCCTAGCGAGGGAATCCTCTTTACGAGCATAGTTTTTCGTCTGACTCTCGTTTGTCTGAGCCTTCGTCATCTCGGCGTTGAACTGGCAGAGAGAGTTCTCACATATATCCAGTAATTCTCGTAACCAGTGCTCAAACTCCCCCAATTTGTGATCGAGAAAGTGCGCGAACTGGACGCTGCGTGTACGCGCTTCGTCGGTCGGCTGATCAGATGCCGAAGGGGAGGAGGAATGATGTTCGGTGTTTTGATGTGTGCTCATCCGAAGTGCCGATCCCTTTTTTCGAGTAGGAACCCGGGAAGGTTCTCTGTCGGTCATGCCCAAAAATCATACCCCATGAGGGTCTGACCAATCGGAATGCCATTGAATATGCGGATCTACCGATCTAGGTGAACCGCACCGGGAATCGTGGAGGCTGGTTGGTTTAAGTTAATGCGGACACGTCAGCGGCATTTCTGAGTTGCCTGTAGTAGTTTGCCTCAGCTTCAGCAGGCGGGATATAGCCGAGCGGTTCCATCAGCCGATGATGGTTGTACCAGGCGACCCATTCCAGCGTTGCCAGTTCGACGGATTCCCTCGTTTTCCAAGGGGCGCGCCGATGAATCAGTTCCGTCTTGTACAGGCCGTTGATCGTCTCGGCCAGCGCATTGTCGTAGCTGTCGCCCCGGCTGCCGACCGACGGCTCGATGCCGGCCTCAGCCAGCCGTTCGCTGTAGCGGATGCTGACGTATTGAGACCCTCTGTCGGAATGATGAATCAAAGTCCCGTCCTCACCCGGTTGGCGGGCGTACAGCGCTTGTTCAAGTGCATCCAGAACGAAGTCCGTGGTCATCGACGAGCTGACGCGCCAGCCAA
This sequence comes from uncultured Burkholderiaceae bacterium, assembly GCA_937871985.1. The sequence goes on along the minus strand of CALMPB010000131.1, from coordinate 923 downwards.
CAATACGGCGGGCAAACACGTCGATCACGAATGCCACGTACAGCCAGCCTTGCCATGTCGAGACATACGTGAAATCCGACACCCAGAGCTGATTCGGTCGGTCAGCCTTGAACTGCCGGTTGACTCGGTCCAGCGGGCGCGGCGCGGTCACCTCGGGAATCGTCGTGCGAACACGCTTACCGCGAACTGCGCCACGCAAGCCCTGCAGTTTCATCAACCGTCCGACCGTGCAGCGTGCCACTGCAATGCCTTCCCGGTTCATCTGCTTCCAGACCTTCGGCACGCCGTAGACCTGCATGTTGGCCTGCCAGACACGCTTGATCTCCGGTTGCAAAAGCTCATCGCGTTTCGCGCGGGCGCAGCGCTTCGACGGATCGCGAAGTTGTGCTGCATGGCGTCGGTAGCCCGACGGGGCAATCCGCAAGACCTTGCAGATCGGCTCGACCCCGAAGGTGTCGCGATGCTGATCAATGAAGGCCTTCAGGACTTGAAACGGCGGTCGAGCTCCGCCTGGGCGAAAAACGCGCTCGCCAGTTTGAGAATCTCATTGGTCCGGCGCAGTTCCTTGACCTCGCGCTCCAAGGCCTTGATGCGTTCACGCTCGGCCGTACTCACGCCATCGCGCTCTCCACGGTCGACCTCGTCGCGCTTAACCCAATCCAACAGCGTCTGCGGCGTGCAGCCGATCATCGGCGCAATCGATTCGACTGCCGCCCACATCGAAGGATGCTCGCTACGCTGCTCGCGTACCAGGCGCACTGCGCGCTCTCGGACTTCCGGGGAAAACTTGCTTGGCTTCTTGTTCATGGCTCCATTCTCTCAAGAGTTGGAGCCTCCACAAAATCCGGTGCGATTCACAGTGATGGAACGGATGTTGGCGGACGGTAAGCGCTTGTATGTTTGTTCGAACTCAAAGACGGAGA
>CALMPB010000130.1 GCA_937871985.1 uncultured Burkholderiaceae bacterium | reverse complement strand
TGTCGACGGTTTTGGCTTCGTCGGGTTTCACACCTATGCCGAACTGGATCTGGCCCGCAACGGGGTGGCCATCCGCAGACGTGACTCGATAGGCGATGTGGTACACGCCGGCTGGCAGCGCCTTCGGAGGCGTGAGTTGCACAGTGTCACCGTCCACCGTCCAGTCGCCAGCACCCGTGAGCACGGTCTTCTGATCGCTAAGCAGTTCGACCCGTGCCGGTGACACGGGCTCATTGAAGCGCAGGACGATGTGGCTTGGCGGGGCTTTAAGCTGCGTGCTGTCCTCCGGCACTGTCTCGACCAGGAATGCATGAGCGTGAGCCTGTCCGGCAGGCAGAAGAATCAGACACAAGAGAGCGATTGCGGCCAGCCGCTGGGTCATTCGCATCATGGTTTCTCGACGGCACCTGCAGGTGCCTGGTCCCGTCGGGCCAATGCCCGGTAGCGGAAGGTCAGCCATGCCAGTACCGCAGTCTCCGGGAGCCAGAGATAGGTATAGGCCAGCATGGGCAGCTCTAGGTTCAACCCGACAACGACAAGAGGTAGGCCTAGCCCCCAGCTCAACAAGGTGTCAGCCTTGGCCACGCTGTTGAAGCTGCCGCGGCTTTGCATTGCCGCACGCAAGATGTTGGCTGCCAGCCGCAACGGTAAGGACAGCGCAAGGGACCAAATGAAGGTGGCCCACCAGAGCCCCTCCTGCGTGTAGATGGCTTGGCCGAGCCAGTGCTGCCCCAGCGCCAGAAGTATGGCCACCGAAGTCGCCACCGCGACTCCATAGGTCAGCAGTTCGTGCATCAACGCGTCGACCTCGCGGGCTGAGCGCGCGGAAAAGCGGATGGCGAGGAAGCGGGAGAATGCAGCGATGGGGGCGAAGACCAGCATGGCCAGCGCCAGCCCGGCACCAAAAGCGTCCAGGCGCTCCGGCGTGACCGTTGAGATCCAGGGCGATGCGAATAGACCTATAGTCAGCAGCCCCAGCAGTTGCATTGCCAGGATACGTTGGGTTTCCCAAGCACTCTTCACGGCCTGCTCGCCGCTCCAGCGTCGCGGCGGCAGTGTTGGAAACCCGCCAGTCTGTCGGTGCAGATGCAGCAGCACCCATCCGCTCGACGTCGCATGAACAAGTAGCGAAGCCATGAAGCACCCGGCGAAACCGGCATCCAGGAGATCAAGGAAGACGATGTTCATGGCGACCTTGGCACCTACCTCGCAAAGTTTCCAGCGCACGACGTAGGTTCCCTGCTGCGTCGCATGCAAGGCAAAGGCTGCACAGGCATTGAGCACGCGAAACGGTGCACCGACTGCAAACCAAGGGATTGCCATCTTCAGCATTGCCACAAGAGCTACATCGCCTCCAGCCACCCAAGGCGCTAGCATGGGGTAGAAGACCCAGCCTGCCACCAGCAACAGCAAGCCGATCAGGCTCGCCAACCCCAGTGACCAGCGAACGACCAGATCCGCATTGCCCTGGCGCACTGCCTGGGCAATGGCGACGGATACCACTGCGCCGTATGCCATCGTGACTACCAGGTCGATCACCACCAACCGTGTGAGCATGACGTACGCGCCGGTCATACCAGGTACACGCTGCGCGAGCATCACCACATCCACTTGCAGTGACAATTGGGCCACTGCAAAGGCTACCAGCAGGGCCAAGAACCCCTGCCAGAAAACTTTGGAGCGGATAGTGGGTGTGGGCATCATTCAGGCATCATCTCGGTATGGTCAGCCAGCCAGGAAAGCCGTCATCCAGAGAACGACCAGACACCAGGAAGTAACCGAAAGGCCCATCTGGTGCTGGCAATGCCGCCTCCAGTTCGATACGCTCGATCTCGCGGCCACCACCAAGCGACGCCGTCTTCCAACCGCAGACGAGATCAGGAAGATCTGAGCAACCTAAGACGATCCCCTGAAACTGTGAGCGATCGCCAGTGGCCCAACGGGCCGCCGATGCTCCAACTAGGGCGTAACGCAACTCCGATGCGACTTGCTCACGGAATGAGGACTGTTGAAGCCAGACATCCACCCACAGGTAGTAGGTCCAGTTCAGCGAGAGCTTGTGCTCGTGTGCCCATGCCATGAAGGGTCGGAAGATCGCCAAGCCATCCGGGCCGGACAGTTCCAGCAAAGCGGGACAGATGTCAAACAGCGTATGCCAGTACACCCGCAGGCTGGTGTCGATGCGCACGAATGCTCGTGAATCACGCGGGTAGTCTCCCTGACGTGCCGGCACGCTCAAGGCATCTAGCAAATCTGCGTCGGTCACGCGGCCGTCAGACACGCTGTGCATCGCGAACCTCCAGTGGTGGCTGAGAGAACAGGTTGCGCAGGCGATCGAGATCGTCATCAATCTCTGACTCGTCAAAGTTGTCGTCGCGTTCGTAGGTGATGGTGGCGCCCGGCGTGTCGAAGCGGGTGCGGTAGCGTTCGAGAAAAGCAAGCGTTGCATCCGATAGCGCGTGATCGTGGGTATCGACGACCAGGTGCGGGGCCAGGATCGACAGGTTGTAGCCAGCTACATGAAAGTGGCTACTGGCCTCAATGATTCCTTCCCAGGCTTGCAGGGGGACACCACAGTTGAGATGGGCACATACCGCGTTCGACACATCGAACAGCACTCCAGCACCCGTGTCGCGATGAAGCCGCTCATGGAAATGGGGGGCGTCGTATCCACCGTCCATGATGGACGGATAGTTTTCCAGGTGCAGCTGGCACCCCAGCTTTTGCTGCCACCAATCCACCCGACGTCGCACTCGCTCGTAGTCGCCGATGTAGTCGATCTCGGCGAGGTGGTAGAGCTGGCGCCCGTCATGGGTGAAGCGGGCGATGTGGTCGGACACGTAGAGCGGATTGAGCCGGTCGATGAGAACACGCAGCCTCCGGGCCATGTTTTCGAGGGCGGCCTCGTCGCTCTCGATGAACTTCGAGAACATGATGTGAAAGCCCACGGGACTACCGAAGCCCTCCACCAAATCCTCCAGGGGTACAGACAGAAAGTTGTCGATCAGCAATTCGACATAGTCGATCCGCCGAGATGCCAGTAGGCGGCGAACCAAGGGTGCGGTGTCTCCAAGCGTGTAGTTGAATCCGATCTGCATTTCATCCCCTCCGATGGTGAACCCGCCACCGGCAGCGCACTGCTAGTGGCGGGCCAGGCTTAGTTCACGCCAACCGGGGCGCAGCACGAGGCGCAGCAAGCGCCCGCACGTCCGGCGACAGCCATCGTAGTTTTCTTGGCTACTTTGATCTTCATGAGTCACTCCTTGCTAAAACGAAGATGTGAAAAGCGGATACCGCCCCTGCGACCCGCCACCTCAGTCGGTGACATTGAGCCGGGGAATTACGGCGGACATCACGCCTGACCTTGATTGGGAAATGCATCTTTTCTCTGTCTCGATAGGCAGCCTCCTTTCTCAGTGAAAGAACCTTGGGTACATCGAACGGCCATGCTCATTGCAATGGTCTCCAGGGATCCGACAGCTTCGGATCGTTCAGGAAGGTCTCGTCGGTCAGCGTCTTGAGAAAATGCACCAGGTCCTGCTTCTCCTGCTCGGTGAGATCGATTCTTGAGATCAGCCCGCTCTTGTAAGGATTCAGCCGCCCATCTCCCCGGTTTGGACCGGACGGCGTGACCCGTCCACCCTGGGAGTACTGCTCGATGACTTCTTCCAGCGTGGCGACGCTGCCATCGTGCATGTAGGGCCCTGTCACCTCCACGTTACGCAGACTCGGCGCACGGAAGGCACCCATGTCTTCGGGCTTGGCCGTGCCCTCGAACACACCTCGGTTCGGATACGGGTAGCCACCTTTGCCGTCGATGTCGTACAGCCCGTTGTTGTGAAACAGCGTTTCGACAAGCCGGCTCTTCTTGTGAACCACCTGGTCATTGAAATTGAAGCTGCCATGGCAGTGGTGGCACTCAGCTTTCTCACCAAAGAACAGAACCATGCCGCGCTCCTCGGAGGCCGAGAGCGTTTCCTTGCCTTGCAGGTAGCGGTCATAGCGGCTATCGACCGAAACCATGGAGCGCTGAAAGGCCGCGATGGCCTTGATCACGGTCGACATACCCACAGGATCGGACTCATCGGGGAAAGACTGCCGGAACAGCGGGGGGTAGGCCGGATCGTTGCGCAGGCGGTCCAGTATCTCTTGACGGTTTGCGTCGTTGACGCCCATCTCGATGGGATCGTCGCCGAACAGCGGAATCTCCATCTGCTGCTCCAGTGAGACCAGCGCAGGATTGGCCCAGTTGTAGGTTGCGTGCCAAGCACTGTTGGCCAGCCCCAGCGCATTGCGATGCGTACGCTCGCCCGTCGACCCCACGGACAAAGGGCGCCCGTCGGTGAAAGCCCGCTGCTGTTGATGGCACGATGCGCAGGACATGGTGCCATTGCCAGATAGCCGTGTGTCATAGAAGAGGCGCCGCCCGAGTTCGACTTTCGCTGCCGACATGGGGTTGTTTTCGGGGACACGTGGTTCGGGGACGTGCGTGGGCAGGCTCCATGACCAGATGGTTGTGGCAGCGATGGCCACAACCGCCATCGGCGCGGCGACCAACCCGATCGCGGTGGATAGCGTCCGGCGCATCATGGCCAGGCTCCAGTGGTACGTGGGGTGGCCTGGGACTGCAGAAAAAGGACACGTGGGGCTGCAATCCATTGCAGGCTGATCTCAGCAAGACCGAGATGCCGTGGTGCATGGGCCTGCGGGAAAGCAATGCGCTTTTGTGCCTTCCAATGGGAGCATGTCAAGTTCGGAGAGGGCCGAGGCGGGTCACTTGGCGTGCGCATTGTTCTCGCCCTCCAAACGCTTGATCAGTGGATCAACGCCAGCGTCGTACATGGCCTTGACCATCCATTCCACCAGCCAACTGGTCTTCTCGGGAGAGCCCCCCTGAATGGGCGGCGCGGGGTCGTATTCCATATCCAGCATCACCCCTTGTGCGTAACGCTCCCCCCAGTTTTCGTTGAGCAGCGCCAATGACATGTCCATGCCGGCGGTGACACCAGCCGAAGTCCAGTATTTCCCGTCACGCGTGTATCGTTCGTTGGCTGGGATGGCCTTGTACTTCTTCAGAAACTCCTCTTCGCGATACCAGTTGGTGGAGGCGCGCTTGTCGGAGTAATCCAGGGTTGCCGTGATGTTGGTGCGTGCATCGGGCACCCAGGCGAGACTGCCGGTGAAGGCGCCCATCCGGTCCTTGACGAAATCGCGAACGGAGTCCGATGTGTAGTACGAAGCTGCGAGGCGGCCGCGAAGCGTCCGGTCGGTATTCAGCGCGCCAGAGGCTTCGAGCGAAGTCCGCGAAAGACCGTGCTGGCCGATGGTCTGCTCGAAACCGAATGCCGGTGCGATGGAGATAGGCTTGCTGACGACATTGACCATTCCACCCGGCTCGGCGCGACCGTAGAGCACGCTGGCTGGCCCCTTGATGACTTCGACCGACTGTACGTTGGCCATGTTGACGGGCACACCCAGCACTTTGGTGCCGTCCAGGTAGTAACTGGAAATGCCGGACATCGGGCCCATGGCGGTCATGGACGTGGTGGGAAAGCCGCGTAGGATGAGCAACGGCTGCATAGCGCCGTTGAACCCGAAGTCGTACTGTACGCCAGCAACGTTGCGCACGGCCTCGGTCAGGGTAAGCGCGCTCTGGTCCTCGATCACAGCGCGAGGAACCACCTGCACGCTTTGCGGAGTTTGCAGGGATGGGGTATTGGTCCGGGTCGCGGTTTGCGTCTCGGGAGCCCCGTAGTCGTCAGTGGTTCCCGTGACCGTGACAGCAGGAAGCTCTCTTGCGTCTGTCGAAGTTGGTGGCTGGCCCGAAGGGTAAGCCGTCTGTGCAAATGCCAGGGGCGACACTGCCATGCCTACGGTGATGATTGCGCCTGCAAGGCCAGTGGCGTTCGGTGGGTACATAAAAATTCTCGATTCCTGTGGGGTTGTTTATGTGGACGGGGTCGCTATGCCGGATGGCTGAGCCGACGTGCGCCCGCAAGGGTGCAGGGGCATTCGTATAAGGCGCGGCACAGACCGAACCGGCCAGCGGGCGGCCTGCGTCGACATGGGCAGTGCCTGGCGCTTCAGCGCTTTGGTCCAACAGAGAACACGGGTGCATGCCCAGGATCCACCGGGACGCCTTTGTCGAGCGACAAGCCGAGACGATCGAAGATGGCCTTGCATTCCGGGTCGGTCGGTCCGCTCATGCAGCCGACAGCTCCTCCCCGGTCTTCAGACACACGGCTTGATTGGAATAGCCGCCCCAGGTCTAACTCGACCCGTTGCTTGGCAGGATCGAACTGGTCTATCACCAGCGGGATCCGGTTTGAGCGCAGGCAGGAGACCATCTCCCCGGTGACCGGATTGCCGGTACAACCGGTCGAGCCCAGATGTACGTACCAAGTCGGGGAGCGGGAGCCATCGGTCTTGGTGACGCCCTCCGCCGGGTCGATCTCGATCTTGGCGAACTTGCGCCCCGCCTGCCAGCTCCAGCCCATGGCGGCGATGTCCAGCGGCGCTCCTTCCAGTTCAGTACTGGTGTGGTTCAACGCCGGCGGCACGCCCACAGTAAAGGCCAGGCCCGTGTAGCGACCGGCCGGAGCTGTACCTTGCACCAGCATGTTGGTGGCAGGCGTCCCGCCCACGCAGGTGCCCGTGGCGTCCTCGAAGTCGAGTAGCGCAACCTGCTGATTCTGCCAATCGCTGGGATTCAGGGTCACAGGGGTGCGCGTTCCGTTGTCATCGATCAAGATCACGTCCTGCACATAGAAGCGCGCATCGCGCAGCGTCGCTGGCTTGTCGTCACTGCCGAGGTTGCCCAGCGGCGTCCCGCACCGTGCCGGCCGCCCGTTTGCCGACAGCTCAAAGCTGATCGCCACGGGCGTGATAGCGCCTGCAGCGGGCATTGAGGTGCTAGCGCAGCCGGAAAGGCCGGCCGCGCTAACCAGCGCGGCAGCCATGAAAATCGTACGCATGTTGTCTCTCCTTAGAAACGGGCGCTCAGCGTGACATTCACGCTGCGTCCCTCTTCGTAGCTGAAGGTATTGGCCAAGGACTGTTGATAGGTCGCGTATCCCTTGTTGAAGAGATTGGTGACGCCAACGTCTACCCGGTACTGCCGCTGCTCGAAGCTCACCCCGATGTCGTGAGTCGCGTAGCCACTGCGACGGCGCAACTCGGTCGCGTCATAGTCCTGAGCGCGCACGAACTGGCCGAGGTAGCGTAGCGACCAATTGCTGTCCAAGCGGTACTGCGCGCCAAAGGCCAGTTTGTCGGGCGGCGCGTAGAGGTGGGCGCCAGTCTCTGCGTTCTTGGAGCGCAGCCTCGAATAGCCCAGGCCCAGGGTCAGATCATTCCAGGCGTAGGCCACTTCCAACTCACCCCCGTGTCGCTCGCCCTTGGCGACATTGAGGCGCTGGAAAACCAGACCGGTGCCGGCAAAAGGCGCCTGGCGGACATAGGTACCGACCGTCTGCTGGTCGATCATGTCCTTGACGTCTTCAGTGAAGTAGCTCGCCTTGATCCGCAATTGATCGCCCGAGCCAACCACGTCATTGAACGAGAACATGGCCCCCACTTCCTGGGTCTTGCTGATCTCCGGCTTGAGGGCGGGGTTGGGCCGGAAATTGAACAACGCCTGGTTGGTGCTGAGATTGCCGAACATTTCTGTGACGGTCGGCGCACGGAACGCTTCGCCATAGCTGCCATAGACACCCAGGAATTCCCACGGCTGGTACTTCAGCGTGATTTTGGGCGAGAGGCGGCTGTGGCTCGAAGTGCTCTGGCCAGGCGAAGGCAGTTTGTAGTCGTCATGCCGG
>CALMPB010000129.1 GCA_937871985.1 uncultured Burkholderiaceae bacterium | reverse complement strand
CCCGTTCCGCCTTCAAACGGTGAGCGTCGTGGCCAGCGCTGATGCCACACCGTCCACCCGGGCATTGGAAGCCGCATATCGCCGCGAGCAACGTGTCCTCCACTGCTTTCTTAGGCGCAGCGTCGGCGACGACGATGCGGCCGATCTGGTGCAGGAGGTTTTCGCGCGGGCGGCCGGCGCCGGAAACTTCGCCGGGATCCTCCATCAGCGAGGCTATCTGATGCAGATCGCGCGCAATCTGCTGATCAATCGTTGGCGGGCGCAAAAGCGCGCCAACGCCGACTTCGCTCCGTTCGAGGAGGAGCGGATGCAGATCACGCAGCCCGATCCATTCTGGTGGATCGAGTCCGCGGATCGGATAGCAGCCTACCAACGTGCGATCAGCGTCATGCCGCCGAAGGCTCGAGAGGTGTTTCTGATGTTCCGGGTCGACCAGCTCAGTTACGCCGAGATCGGCGCCGAACTCGGGATCGGCCCCAGGGGCGTCGAAAAACGCATGCGGCGTGCGCTGGTCACATGGCGCCGAGCCTGTGCGGCCTTTGGCTGTGATCGTTAGGTGGAATCGGGCGAGGGCTTCCCACTCTGCTCCGCCGTGAAAGCGCGTTTGCCCTTTCGCTGCCATCGCACCAGCGCATTGCTCCGTTCCTCGCCGCGCAACCGATCGGCGACGGTGAGGAACGCGCCATAGATCGTCGCGCGGTTGTCATCGGTCAGTTCGACCAGCCCCGCCTTCACAACAAGACCGCCCAACTCGATCAGATGCCGGGTTCGCTCGCGACGCTTTATTGCCCAGTCGCGCATGTCAGTTCGCGCCTTCGCCGCCTCGACGCGATGGCGCGTCGCCGTCGAGCGGTAGAGCGCCGTCCGCGTGGCTTTGAGGTCGTGGCGCAGATTGATGCGCCCGGCCGCGAAAGAACGCCGCGCCCGCGCTGCGCCAGCCCTCCGTTGTCGCGGCGTCCTTCACGACGACGGCGTTGAGCAGCGCTCCGGCGAGCAGATCGACATCGAGCGCATCGGCGCCGGTCGCGGTCACCAGCTCGCCGAGTTGTCGCACCCGGCGTTCCTTGAGCTGGCGCGCCTTGTCGGCAAGCGCCTTCAGCTCCGAGTCGAAATCGCGTGGCTTGCGCATCGCAAAGTCCTTTGTTGAGTGACAATGCGGTGATGATAGAAGAACGGTAACGACGAAGCAGTAGAGTCGCCGGGACGCGCTGGAACCATCCAGTCCCTTCAAGGAATTTTTCGAGAAGGGCGCGCTTATACGTCGTTCCGACGTGCCCGAAGAAGTGTAAATGGTTTCGCTGTTATGGCGATCTACCATTTCAGCGTTCAGGTCATCAGCCGTGCATCGGGTCGCTCTTCCGTTGCGGCTGCAGCTTATCGTGCGGGCGAGCGGCTGCACGACGAGCGGATCGATCGCGACCATGATTTCCGCGCCCGTGCAGGAGTCGAGCATAGCGAGATCCTGTTGCCGGAGAACGCGCCCGAGGAGTGGCGCGACCGCGAGCGGCTATGGAATGACGTCGAGGCTTTCGAGAAGCGCAAGGACGCGCAGCTCGCGCGTGAGGTCGAGTTCGCCATCCCGCGCGAGATGAGCAAGCTGCAGGGCATCGAGCTGGCCCGCGACTTCGTCCAGGCGGAGTTCGTTGCTCGCGGCATGATCGCTGATCTCAATGTGCATTGGGACATCGGCGCCGGCGGCGAGGCCAAACCCCACGCCCATGTCATGCTCAGCATGCGGGAGATCGTCGAACGCGACGATGGCTCGATCGGGTTCGGCGACAAGGTGCGCGAGTGGAACGCGCGAGAGAATGTCGAGCAATGGCGCGAACGCTGGGCTGCCCATGTCAACGAACGCCTCGCTGAACTCGATATCGACGCGCGGATCGATCACCGCAGCCTTGCCGATCAGGGCATCGACCTTGAACCCCAGAGCAAGATTGGCGGCCCGGCGCAACGCATGGAGCAGCAAGGGCTCGAAGCCGATCGCGCCGGTCTGCACCGCGAGATCGCGCGCGAGAATGGCGAGCGCATCATCGCCAATCCCCACATTGCGCTCGACGCGATCACCTATCAACAGGCGACCTTCACCAACCGCGACCTCGCGATATTCGTCCACCGTCACAGCGACGGGCAGGAGCAGTTCAATGCCGCGGTCAGCGCGGTGCGCGCATTTCCCGACCTGATCGCACTCGGCAAGGACGGGAACGGTGACGATCGCTTCACCAGCCGGGAGATGATCGAGGCCGAGCAGCGGTTGCAGCGCGCCGCGCAGTTGATGGCGGAACGCGAACTGCATCGCGTCTCGGAGAGCGACCGCGACGCTGCGCTGGCCCGCGCAGCGGAGCGCGGTCTGGACCTGGCGGGCGAGCAGCGCGCTGCGTTCGATTATGCGACCGAGGGCCGCGATCTGAGCGTCGTCGTCGGCTATGCCGGCACAGGCAAGAGCGCGATGCTCGGCGTCGCGCGCGAGGCCTGGGAAGACGCCGGGTTCAATGTCCGCGGTGCGGCTTTGTCCGGCATTGCCGCCGAGGGGCTGGAGAATGGCTCGGGCATCGCCTCGCGCACCATCGCCAGCATGGAACACGGATGGGCGCGAGGAAGCGATCTTCTGACCAACCGCGATGTGCTGGTGATCGACGAGGCGGGCATGGTTGGCACGCGCCAGATGGAGCGCGTTCTGTCGCACGCCGCCGAAGCCGGCGCCAAGGTTGTGCTGGTCGGCGACGCCGAGCAATTGCAGTCAATCGAAGCCGGCGCCGCGTTCCGTTCGATCCACGAGCGTCATGGCGGCGTCGAGATCACCGAGATCCGCCGCCAGCGCGTCGACTGGCAGCGCGATGCCACCCGCCATCTCGCGACCGGCCGAACCGGTGACGCGATCCGTGCCTATGGTGACGGCGGCATGGTCCATGCCGCTGAAACCCGCGACGACGCGCGGCGTGATCTTGTCGATCGCTGGGATCGCGAGCGGCAAGCGAGCCCCGATGCCACACGCATCATCCTCACCCACACCAATGCCGAGGTGCGCGACCTCAACGACGCGGCCCGCGACACAATGCGCGCGGCCGGTGAGTTGGGTGACGATGTTCGCCTGACGGTCGAGCGCGGCGAACGCGAGTTCGCGTCGGGCGACCGCGTGATGTTCCTGCGCAACGAACGCTCGCTCGGCGTAAAGAACGGCACGCTGGCGACCATCGAGCAGGTCGACAAGGGGCATATCGCCGTGCGCACCGATGACGGGCGTTCAATCGCGTTCGACACGAAGGACTATCGCGACCTCGATCACGGCTATGCCGCCACGATCCACAAGGCGCAGGGCATGACGGTCGATCGCACCCATGTCCTCGCCACACCGGGGATGGATCGACATGGCGCCTATGTTGCGCTGTCGCGCCACCGGCACGGCGTCGACCTTCATTATGGCCGTGATGATTTCCGCGATCAGGGCCGGTTGGTCAGCGCGCTCTCACGCGATCGGGCCAAGGACATGGCGATTGATTATGCGAAGGCCGATCCCGCCCGCGACTTTGCCGAGCGGCGCGGGATCACATTCCGGGAGCGCGTCGCCGAGATCGTTCGCAAGGCGCCGGAGAAGGCGCGCGGGATCTTCGAGCACTTTAGGCCCCACGCCGGGCGCCCGGCCCCGGAACGGATAGTCCGGCGCGAACCGCAGCAAGCCCTGCAGCCGGTGCGTGCCGGTGGCCTGCGCGGTGCCGTGGAGCGCTACGCCAAGGCGGTCGATGCGATCCAGCAGACCCGCGCGCAGGGACTGGATGCCATGTCGCATCAGCGCGAGGCGCTGGCCCGGGCGCGAGACGCGTTGGAGGCGATCCGGCCCGAGGGTTCGACCGACCTCAACGCTGCCTTCCGCAGCAGCCCGGCGCTTGTAGGCGAGGCCGCCAACGGGCGTACCCAGGCGGCGGTGCGGGCGATGCAGCTTGAGGCGGAAATTCGCATGGACCCGTTCAGGCGCGCTGACCGGTTCGTAGAGGACTGGAAGCAGTTGCAGCGCGATCACAAGGAATGCGTGCGCGATGGGAACATCCGCGGCGCCAATGAGGCCATCAAGGGCATGCACGGCCTGGCCAAGAGCCTTGAGCGCGACGCGCAGATGGAATCGGTGTTGTCGGCTCGGGAGCTACGTGAGCGCGGCATCCATATCGGCGAGCATCTGGGACGGCGCCTGTCGCACGATCTCGCCGCCTCCATCCCGTTCGAACACGCCCGCGAGATCAGTCGCGGTCTGGGCCTGTAGCCAAGGAGATATGTGATGGACGACGAACAATCGCTGTTGAGCGAGACCGAGCCGCGGGCCGACGCGGCTGCCGAGGCGTTCGCGCAGCTATCGGCGCGCGTCGCCGGCATCGAGGAGCGGCTTGAAGGCCGCATGGCGATGATGACGCGCGCGGTCGAGCATCTCGCCATCGAAAGGCAGAGCATCGAGATTCCCGATTACACGCCGACGCTTGCCCAGATGAACAGCCATCTGGCGGCGCTTGTCGGCGAGACCCGGGCGATACGCGAATCCCCGGCGCAGCGATTGACGCCGAAAAACCTGGCTCAGGAGATCGCGGAGGCGGCAAAGATTACGCGGGAGACGGACAGGGCAACGATAGTACAGTCGCTGAACCTTCACCGCGAGGCCGATGCCGATCTGAAGCGGGCAATCGGTACCGTTCGCACGAAGGATCAGCAGCACAAGTGCATGGCCTATTGCGGAGCCAGCGCCGTGCTGGCGATATCGCTCCTGTGGCTGATTTATCCCGGCTGGGTGGCCAGCATCGGCCCGCGAAGCTGGTTGTGGCCCGAAGCTGTCGCTCGTCGGACGCTGGGCGAGGCGTCACTGTGGGACGCGGGCGTACGTCTGATGCGCGCGGGCGATCCGGAGGGTTGGAGGGTGATTGTTGGCGCGGCTCGTATGCGAAGAGCAAACCATGACCGCATCAGCGTATGCGAACTGGCCGCCGCGAAAGCTAACGCGCCGGCGCGCTGCACGGTTCGGGTTTACCCTCCGCAATAATCTAAAGCGGTGAAGTTGGGGCATCTATGCTTCTCATTCTGAAACGAGATTTGCCTAATTGGCCGGAATAGCGTTCAATAGGCGGATTGTTAAAGATGGTCGGAATATATACTTAACGGGAAATTATTCAATAAACTGTCAGTGCGATAAAGAAAAAGCACCCATTTTTGCGGCAATACAAATTAGACGCTTGAAATTCACGCCGGATTCATGTGCAAATCCTTCCATCGACTCGCGTTAGCGTATCTGAGTTACCGACCAAGCTCGAGTGAGCGTAAGGAGGTGGTATTTGGCTACGTGGCGCGCCTTAATTTCGGCCCGATCGGCGCTGATTGGCGAGATTTCCCCGCTAATGAAAGCAGTGCGCGGCTGCCTTTTTGCTATGCGCGCAAGGGATACTGCTTCCCGGTCCGCATCTCGCAACTTTTTCGCCAGAGCGCGAGCGAGTGGCGTCCACCGGATGGCCTTGCTTTCCTTAGTATTCGGCGTCGTCCTGGCCGCCCCGGCAAGCGCATATGATTTGTACGTGGATGCCAAGGTTGGCATAATTGAAACCAATTATATGCCCGGCTGGATCGCGTTCACCATCACGAATACCGGTGGGACCTGCGCCGCAGATGCATTCCTGAACCACAACGCGCAAGGCGCAACATCGTCAGATAAACAGGCGAACGTCTCTGCTGTGCTCGCAGCGCTGCTGACGGCTCAAGCGACCAATAGAGCGGCTCGTTTCTACGGAAATAATAGTGGTTGCGTCGTAACAAATATTTGGCTCTTTGATTCGTGACTGGAAATACCTTGAGGCGAGCTCGCTTTCGTCGGTCGTCGGTGGTGCTATTGGCGTTGGCGGCGGCGAATAGCGCCGATGCGTCGGAAACCATCACCTACAATTATGATGCTCTCGGTCGGCTTGTGCAGTCCACGACATCTGGGACCGTGAACAACGGCCTTACGACCGGGACCGTCTATGATTCCGCGAACAACCGCAGCTCGCAGACGGTAAGCGGCGCGACCAAATCCGGAAACGGCGTGCGGGTCGTCGTTGTACCGCTCAACGGCTTTACGATCATTCCTCTGGCGCCAAACGTGCAGTGACGAGCGCGTTTGTCGTTTCGCGCCACATACAGCACATCCGTCGAAAAGGCATTTGATGCGAAAATTGATCAAGCAGGCGGGGTTTGGAACTGCCGCGATTGGCGTGTTTTCGGCCGCTTCCGCATATGCGGCTAGCCCGACCGTTTACATCGCGACTGCGCCGCTCATCGATCCGGCGAGTGCGATTTCATATTATGGATCGCCAACGAGCCCAGCGCCAGCCAGCCGACAGGCACTTGTTAATGAGACCGCTCGCGCATTGCGCTACGACGTCGATACGATCTTCAACTACGTGCGCGATAACATCGAATATACGCCGCTTTTCGGCCTCCAGGGAGGCGCGCGGGGGGTTATTCTCAATGGGCGCGGCACGGCGTTCGATCAGGCGCAGTTTTTGGTCGATCTGCTGCGAGAGGCCGACGCTAAGGCTAGCAAGGGCTACAACCCTCGATATCAGGCCGGGCGTATCCAGCTCAGCAGCGCTGACTTCGCTGCGTGGACCGGGATTAGCGATGCCGCGCTCGCGTCGAGATTCTTGGCAAACGGCGGCATTCCGGCAACCGTTAGCGGATCCGGGTCGAGTTTCACTGTCACGATGATCCATTGCTGGGTCAAGGTGACGATAGCGGGAACGGATTATCTGTTCGATCCCGGCCTCAAGCCGAGCACGGCGACCGCTGGGCTCGGCTGGTCGTCGGCCACAGGCTATTCGCAGTCGGGCTTGCTCGCTTCGGCCGGTGGCAGCCAAGGGTCGACCGCGGTGAGCGGCTTTAACATAGCAAACTTCCGCTCAACGCTCACAAGCTACCGCGCCAACCTCGAAAGCTATTTGTCGGCGAATGCCGCCGGCAAGCGCGGGGAGGTCGTCGTCGGGTACCGTACGATCACACCTCACGATCCCTCGGAAAATCGCCGCACTGCGCTGCCATATGTGCTGTCGACCGATTGGACCTGGTCCGGCCAGGTCCCGGATGTCTTTCGCACGTCGTTTACCGTGGCCCTCAACGGCGATCCGTACGGCACCTATTTTGCCGATGAGATCGGAGGCGAGGCCTGGCAGTTCGGTTACCAATATACAGGATCAGCCTTCGTCAAAAGCGGCACGCCAGCCGGCCCGGTGGTCACTGGATATATTCTGAATAATTGTGACAATTACCTAAGCAATCGTACTGCAGTCGCTCCGGCCATTGCAACGGTCGCGATCAATCATCCCTATGCGGCGTCTAGCGGGGCTTATGCGGATCGCACGATATCCCGTCAACTTACCGCGCTGAAATGCAACAACGGTTCGTTCTATCTTACCAACGACTGGGGATATGTCGGCGATGGTATCATGCGCCGTTTGAGCCCAATCGCCAACAATACCCGGTTCGATACGACCAATGCGTCGTTGTTTACGCTTTCAACAACACTCGCCGGCATTCCGAGCCAATATGCGTCGTTCCTTAATCTTGCCGGTCCTGCGCTGAACGCAAATTTCCTCGTCCATGATGTTGTCGGACTGCATGTACTCGACAACGTGAGTCTTAAACTCGCCACCGGTTCTTCCTTTTCCACAAGCAGTCTCGCAACTGCCCTTTCGATGGATTTCGAAGCGGCAGTAAGCGCGATGTCGCTCGGCGGCACAACGACTGGCGACACCGGCGCCGCTTATGTAGCCGGGTTGGGGCTGTCCTACGCCGAGGGCGCGGTGCCGCGGCAGGAAACTGACTCGGTTTATGACATGGCCGCGGTCAATCTTCTCGCCGAGCAAGACGGCCGCGCGCCGTCGCCTGGTACCTACAACAACTATCTCGCCACCCCAGCGACATGGGGGTCGGTCCAATCGTCGCTGTCAGGCTATCCTTCCGGCGCGATCGGCGCGATGAGCGGTTATGTCGGCGAAGGGTTCAGCCTCCTTGCTCCGCAGCAGGGCGCGCTTCGTCAGCCGCAGATCACGATCGCGAGCGCTGCGACGCGGACGTCGAGTTTGTGGGAAGGGGTGGGTCCCGGGAGCACCGAGGCGGAAGTGCGGCGATCGACCTTCCTTGCCTGGCACCCGTCCGGCGGATCGGGATCGGTTCCCGATCGTATCTCGCTTGTCCTCTTTGATCAGCGGCGAGGAAGCATCCTCAAGGCCGGTGTCGGTGTGCCGATTGTTGCCGACAGCTCGGGCGCGCTCATCCGCAAGCCTGAACTGCCGAAGATCGAAGGCAAGGATTTCATTCGCGCTGCGCTCAACGTCGATGGTCGTACGGGTGCGGTAACCTATGCGCCGGCCGCGGATATCACCGACGGCACCGGAGACTTTCCGCGTTCGCTCAGCCTCCAGCGCCAATATGATCTGCGCGATCAGACAAATTATGGCTTCGGGTCGGGTTGGAAGCACAATTGGTATCAGGTCGCGACCATGTCGAACGACGGCCAGGCCGCGCTTGGCATGGCGGGCGCGCAGGCAAGCGCGAGCGCGCTTGTTGCCTTTCAGGCGATCAATGATCTGACGACGACACAAGACGCGCAGCACCTCTATGCGGGTCTGCAGGTGCTGGCATGGCTCGCGCAACAAACGCTCAATAACACGGTCGTCATCGCGCGCGGCTTCGACAGCGAGCAGACATTCTACCGGCAGGCTGATGGCACGTCCTTCGTCAACAGCAAGCCCGATGGTTCGACCTTCTCGTTGAGCGGAGGTCCCGCGGTCGGCATCATCAATCGCTTCATCTACGCCGGGATCTCAGGGGCGTACACGGATAACACCGGCGCGCGTCGCAATTACGCGATCGCCAATTTGCCGCCTGGCACCGATCTGTCGTCGCCTGGGATTGCGAGCGGATGGACCCGCAAGTCGGCCTATATGACGGATTGGACATTTGCGAACGGGATCAAGATCTGGGCGGATTACCAGGCTACCCTGCTCGTGCCCGACATGGTTTATCTATATCGGGTTCGAAACAACCTCGGAAACGCGATCTACCTTGGCAACAGCCCTGGTTATGATCCTGGCTCTTTTACCCCCTTCTATTATTGCGACACGAAGGGCGGCCCAATCCTGCAAAAGGATCCATGGTCTGGTCAGATGCAATATCAGCGTTCGGACGGCACCTCCGTGCGGTTCTGGGTCGATCCTCAGGTGGGCTACACCTTGCTGCCGGTGGATGGCGAAATCCCGACAAATTGCCCGCCGGAGTCGACCGACCCGGCTGTTTCGCGGTTTCAGCTCCTCTCCAGCCTTAGGAGCGTCTCCGATATGACAAACAAAAGTTGGCGATATGATTACACATCGGCCAACAATATGTTTGGGAACGTCAGCGGGCTGTCCGGCATCTACAAGCCTAGCAACAGCAGCCCTGATGTTTTGGTCACCTATGGTAATGACACCAACGGACGAACCTTTACCAATCTGCGGGGCAACAGCTGGTCTTATTATTCGACCAGCTTCCGGTCGGAGGTCGTCAGTCCGGTGCAGACCGGATCGGGCGGCACCGGGGCTTCGGTCTATTTCGACCGCTATGCCCAGGCAATTCGTTCAGTCGATCCACTCGGTCGGGCGACATTGACGGCCTATGACGATCGCGGTCGGCCGTTCCGGGTCACGAAGCCGGAGGGCAATTCGACCATCACCGCTTATGATGCCCGCGGCAATCCGATCCAGCAGACGGAAAAGCCGAAACCGGGCTCACCGCTCGCCGATCGAATCACCTACGCGACGTACATGGAGAGCGGCACCTCGCTGTCCTGCGCGAACCTCAAAACCTGCAACAAGCCATCTTATACGATCGATGCGCTCGGCCACCGTGCCAATTACGGCTGGGATAGCGGTTCAGGCGAACTCACATCGGTGAGCAAGGGGTGGAACGCGGCCGGGACAACTTGCCTCGTCAGCGGCGGCACCTGTCCCACAACGACCTATGGCTATGGAAGTGGGATCGCCGGTTACGATCCTGTGAGCGGCGGCGCCAGCGGCACAATCTTCCTGCCTCTCGGCAAGACGGAAACCATCTCGCCTGGCATCTCTCGGACCACGGCTTTCGGCTATACGCTGCGGTCCTATGCGCCGGCGACTTATGGCGGCGCGCTAAGCTCGGCCACAGTAAAGAAGATTGTGCCGACGGAGATGACGCTCGACGCGGGCGGTCTCAGCCTTCGCCACTGCTACGCCTACGACACGACCGGCAACATGACTTCGACGACCGAGCCTCGCGCCCTGGCATCGAGCTGCCAATGACGGATAACCTATATAGAGCCGTGCGCTCCGCGCTTCAGGCCATTGCCCTGGTCTGGCTCGCCTTGCTCCCTATGGGGCAGGTCACAGCGCAGACCTCGCCGGCGCCCTTCACAACCGGTTATCGCTGGGACGCGATGCGGCGGCTGGTTGGGCAAATCCTCGCGCCCGTCGACCCATCTTCACCCAGCACCGGCCCCTATCGGGCGACGCGCATCACTTATGATGACGATGGTCAGCTGGTGACGATCGAGAAAGGGACGCTTGCTTCCTGGCAACCTGACACCGTGGCGCCAGCGTCGTGGGCCGGCTTCTCGGTGATCGAGACGGTTCAGGGGCGCTATGACGCCGCCGGGAACAAGATTGATGAGCGCCAGCTGAGTGGCGGTACGGGCGGGGCCGTCCAAACCGTTACTCAACTCAGCTACGATACCGACGACCGAGCGATCTGCACGGCAGTCCGGATGAACCTGGGAGCGATTCCCGCGATCGGCAGCGACGCGTGCGCATTGGGATCGGCAGGCCCTGACGGGCCGGACCGCATCACGAAGAGTGTGTTCGATAACGCCGGAGAGGTATTGCAGACCCGCAAGGGGCTTGGTGTCGCCGGGGTCGAGCAGGCCTATGTCACCTACAGCTACACTGCGAATGGTAAGCAGCAATATGTGATCGACGGGAAGGGCAATCGCGCCCGGCTCGATTACAACGGGTTCGATGAGCAATCCTATTGGGTGTTCCCCGCAACGATGGGGCCTGCGGCGTTCAACGATGCTACGCCTGCGACCGTCTATGCGACGGCCGGGGCGGTCAATCCGCTCGACTATGAAGCCTATCAATATGACGACAACGGCAATCGTACTGCTTTCCGTCGTCGTGACGGCAACACGATAACCTCTGCTTATGACGCGCTCGATCGGTTGTCGCAAAAAAGCGGCCCGGCGATCGCCACGGTGGTGTTCGGTTACGACCTGATTGGCCGCCAGACTTCGGCGACGTTCGGCATGGGCGGTCCCGGCGTGTCCAATACCTATGACCTTGCCGACCGGTTGAGTACCAGCACCAACACCACCGGCGGGGTGAACTGGCTGCTCCAATACCAGTATGACGCGAACGGCAACCGGACGCGGGTCACGCATCCGGACAATCAGTATTTTACCACTGCCTATGACGGGCTCGACCGGGCGGTCGATATCGGCGCGAATGGTGCGACCGGGATCACGCGCCTCGCTTATGACACGATGGGACGCCTTGCGTCCCGGTCTGCCGGGGGCGCTCCGTCATCGAATTGCGCGGACCCGATTACGGTACGCTATTGTTATGATGGCGCGTCGCGACTGTCGTCGCTGACGCTCGACCTCGCCAGTACCGGCGCGGATGTCACCACCAGCTTCGCGTGGACACCATCTTCGCAGATTCGCACGAAAGCACGGAGCAACGACGCCTACGCGTTTACGGAGAATTACGCCCTCAGCCTCGGCTATCAGGCGAACGGCCTCAATCAATATACCAGCATCTCCGGGCCGAATGGGCAGGATCAATCCTATGATGCGAACGGAAACCTCCGCTCGAATGGCTGGACCACCTACGGCTATGATGGGGAAAACCGACTCGTAACAGCGCAGGGCTCGAAAACAGCGAATTTGAGCTATGACCCGACCGGTCGGCTGTTCCAGATCGCGTCGCCGGGAGCGACCACACGGTTCCTCTATGATGGCGATGCGCTGGTCGCAGAGTATGATGCGTCGGGCAATCTCT
This sequence comes from uncultured Burkholderiaceae bacterium, assembly GCA_937871985.1. The sequence goes on along the minus strand of CALMPB010000129.1, from coordinate 3,091 downwards.
TGCGTCGCTATGTCCATGGGCCAGGCCCCGATCAGCCGCTGCTCCAATATGAGGGCGCGACGGTCGGGTCGGCAAGCTTGCGATATCTGTTCGCCGACAATCAGGGTTCGGTTGTTGTAACCACCGACACTGTTCTCAATGCCGGGACTCCCAACAGCTACGATCCCTGGGGTGCGCCAGCGTCGACCAATCAGGGGAGGTTTCAATATACCGGCCAGGCCTGGATCCCTGAGCTTGGACTCTATCACTACAAGGCGAGGTTCTATTCGTCCGCTACCGGCCGGTTCCTTCAGACCGATCCCGTTGGATATCAGGACCAGATCAACCTATATGCCTACGTCCAAAACGATCCGGTCAATGGACGTGACCCCAAAGGACATCAAACTCAGGTCGTGACAGCCGCTGCGGCCGGTTGCGCGGAAATCCCTGTTTGCCAATCAGCAGTGGGGAACGTGCTGGGAGCGGCGGCAACCGCTGCGACCGCTGCCCTCGGTATTAACAAAGAAGATAGCCGCCCGCAGATAAATGTCGATACAAATGTTTTGATCAACCTGTTGGATAAACCAGGCACACCCGCCGCTCAGAGCGCTTCCGCTGCGCTCGGGGGCAGGGTTGCCGTGGTTTCTCCCACAGCGGCATTAGAATATACTGAGGGGAGTGCTAAGGCTGGAGTCGCCCCGGAAGTTGCCCAAGGCCGATTGACCGCTATGGTCGCTAGCGGAGCGGCAAGGTTCTCACCCCCAGGAGATTTACTCAAAGTTGGCACATTAATGGCGGTTAACGGATTGAAATTCAACGACGCTCAGATCGTCGCCGCCGGAACGGCGCAAGGTTTGAAGACGCTTACATCCGACGTTAAAACCTTGGCAAAAAAAGTGCCAGATCTGACTGAGGTTTATGAACCACGGGAGTGATCTTACAGGAATCGGAGAATTCTATGACGCGAGATGACTTGGAAAGATTGATTGCGCTAGAGAGCAGGGCCTCCGCCGCGCCATGGCATGTTCTCCATCTGGATGATGACATGCGAATGGGGGCCGTTGCAGTTTCGCGTTCTCCAGAGGCGCCGGATGGTCAAAATATGCGAGCGGGAACCTGGCCCGGTGCGGATATAGTGGCCGCGTGCCTTATTCAGTCTCCGCCATATGCCGTGACCAGTGACGATAGATTTGAAGAAAACGCTGAGCTAATAGCCGAAGTACGAAACGCACTTCCTGAATTGCTACGCCTTGCGAAAATCGCACTCAAGGCATAGCGGCATGAACCGCCCCAGATTCACCGGTGGAACCCGGATAGGAGTCGGTAACTGCCAAGCTTAACGCCGTATTACTGAGGTGCGGGTTGATCAGTTGGCTCCGCGAACATCGCCGGGTTGAGGTAAATCAATTAAATGGGAGGCGTCCCTTGATAGATATAGTAGCTCGGTTAACCGCTTTGGCGGTATGCATTTTTGGCAGCTCTTCGGCTTGGGCCGGCACCGACACATATATATACGATGCGTTAGGTCGCCTAAAGACCGTGACCTATGCGAACGGGATCACGACGAATTACACATACGACGCAGCGGGCAACCTCAAGGCCGTCGTCACCGTTGCTACACCTCCGGCAACCTGGGGTAGTTTCAACTGGAATGGTGCGATTTGGCGAAATTGAGGCGCTCAAGAGAAGGTCGATTCTTCTCCTCTTAGGGGACTGACATGAAGCGATTTGCAATCGGGATGCTGTTGGCGGCGACCTCAGGTCCGGCTTGGGGTCAATGTACCAGTCTTCCCTATACGCTCGTCAACGGCGCGGTCGCCAATGCCGACCAGGTGATGGCGGACCTTAATTGTCTCGCGCTTACGGGTGGCGCGACCTTTACCGGAAGGATCGGAATTGGCGCCGCGAATGATGGTAGCGCTCTGGTCCAGGCGCGCGCGGATCAAAACGCCCCGACGGTTGGCTTTAAAGTCACGAACGCGGCGGCGGGCGGTAATTCCCAAGCGCGTGTCGACTTCTCCTCCTATACTCCCAACTCCTATGCCATCATGGGGCTTATGGAAAACGGTGGATCGCCCTACTGGCAGGTTACCGCCGGTCCGGCCGTTACCGCTGGCTACATCGATTTTCCGAGCCATATCTTCCGTACGCCGGGCGGCGCGGAGCGCATGCGCATCGCAGCAACGGGAAATGTGGGTATTGGAACAAGTTCGCCTTCCAGCCTCCTTTATGTCAACGGATCAGCGGGCGGCACGCAAGCCTGGAATCAGGTATCCGATGGAAGGCTGAAAACCAATGTCACACCGGTGACGGGTGGCCTGGCGTTGATCGAGCGGCTCAATCCTGTCCGCTATGACTGGCGCAAGCCGGCCGACCGGACCGTCGGGAAAGACCTCAAGCTTCCAGTCGGCGAGCGACAGATCGGCTTTATCGCTCAGGAAGTCCGGGAAATTATACCCGAAGCCGTAACCGCGCCCGTCGCGGGAAGTTCGGAAATATATAGCCTTAAGCCGGAAAGCCTGATCCCGGTGTTAGTCGCGGCGATTAAGGAATTGCAAGCCGAGGTCCACGCGCAGCGCGATCAGATCGAGGCGCTGAAGGTAAAGCGCTGAAGCTGATGAACCTCTGGCAGGTTGGTGCGATCAGGTGACTACGAGCGGCCATACCACCGGGACGGGATCCGAAATCGATGGTGCGCAGCGGCTCAAGCTTTCAATAAATTCCGAATTGAAAGGCGGGATATGAAAATTTTGTGGGCGATCGCTTGTATTTCCGTGCTAATTTCTGGTCCAGCGGCAGCAAGTGGACAGACAAGCAAGGTCGGCTCTGTATCGGGCGATAGTTCGGGCGGTCCTTTCGCGTTCTGGCTCACTGGTGCGCGATCCGGGAAGCCAAGTTGCGCGACAGATGATAATTGGTCGATTCCTAATCCATCGAGCGATAGCGCGAAGACGCTCATGGCCTTGATACTAACTGCTCTCGCCTCAGGGAGGACGGCTCAAGTGCAGGGCACGGGCACCTGCGACCCCAGCGCGCCAACGCGGGAAACAGTGGCATTGGCCTGCTGCCGGTTTGACGGACACCGAGATAGGCTAATTTAGGCTACACCGGC
>CALMPB010000128.1 GCA_937871985.1 uncultured Burkholderiaceae bacterium | reverse complement strand
CGTTCGACCCGCGCTTCCCGGAAGACCTGCAGCTTTTCGTCTGCCGCTACACCCCCACGGCCGCAGAGCTGGCCGACCACGAGCGCGCCGTCCTGCAATTCCTGGCCGAGCGCGACGAGCTGGTGGCGCAGCTCAAGCGCCTGGCCGCCTAACCCTTCCCAGCAGCACAACCTACGGAGCAATCCCGAATGTTCAGCATCCACGAGCAAGAGTGCCGCATGCACTTCATTTCCCGGACCAACAAGCACGGCAACGAGCGCGTGCCGGCCGGAACCCTGCAGTTGGTCTACCGCAGCAGCAACGACGTGCTGTCGGAGTTCAGCTCCGATCTGAAGGCCTCGCTGTACCGGCGCCCGCACAACGACGAAGGCGACATGGCCGACCAGGCCGACACGCGCCTGGATGACCCCGGCTACTTGCCCTGCCTGAAGTACCCGAACATGAAGAACAAGGTGTCGCTGGCCGACAAGATCGTCGGCGCGACCGTGACGGTGCATCACGGGATCGGCGGCAAGTCTGACCTGGTTCTGGACGAATGCACGGTGGACAAGTTCCAGTTTGACCCGCAGGAGGGCGGCACGGTGGTGGTGTCGCTGAACGTGGCCTGCTCGCCCTCGGCTGGCCAGGCTGGCGAATTGCACATGAAGCAGGACCAGGATGTGGTCATCACGATCACGCCGCCGGACAGCGGCGAAGGCCAGAGCCTGTTCTAACCCTTTGGCCGGCCCGGCGGCGGGGCTTCCTCCCCCATCCGACCGCTGCCGGTGTCCGGCCACCCTACACAGAGAACGACCATGACCGAACCCATCAAGATCCAGGCACTGGAGAAAGTTGGCTACGTGGGAAGCTGCCAGTGCAGCCCGGCCAGCTACGCCAGCTACATGAACAGCACCTGGAGCAAGCCGACGCCCGAGAGGGTCGCGGCTCACGCCCTTGCCAAACTGGAAGAGGCGCGCCAGAAGGACGTCGCCGCGCATGAGCGGAACATCCCCCGGATTGAGATCAACAAGGCCATTCACGACCGCGTCACGGCCATGATGGACGAGATCGGCATGCCCAGCAGTTGGAGCGAGCCAGACCGAAAAAGCCGCGCGCGTTTTCCCAAGTCGATCCGTCATGACGCTGGATACCTGCTGGACCTGCGCCGCGAAGCGAAGACGGGCGACGGCTTCGAATACGCCACCAGCACCTACGAACGCCTGAAGAAGAGCTACGAGGAATACGCCGAGGACGCGAAGCGCCAGGCCGAGCTGGACCGCACGAAGGCCCAGCGCGAGCGTGAGGCCGAAGAGGCGAAGCGCCGCGAAGACATGGAACTGGCCGCCATCCTGCTGCGCTATGGCCTGGACGTCATGTCGTCATGGTCCGACGTGCTGGACGCGCTGCGCGCCAAGGACAAGTACCTGGACTTGGCCATCGCCGGCCAGCGCACGCGCGGCGACTGGAGCGAAGGCCCGTGGCAGGTTCGCAATGCCCTGGACCGTTTCACCATCGAAGACGACACCGACAAGGACATCGTGGTGGACCTGTCGGACTGCCTGGCCGACTTCGAAGACGGCCGCGTGTTCCGGGACACCACGTGGAACTACGACCGCCTCTTCGGTCTGGTGAAGGATGAGCAGTTGTTGAAGGACGCTCAACTGGCCGACGAGAAGTCGCGGAGCTACTGACCATGATCCCCGCCATGACCCGGCGCGACCCCGAAGACGATCCTATCGCGGACTTCATGCTGGCGCTTGGCCCGACCGGCGTTGCGATCTTCATGGCCGCCGCGACCCTGGCCTGCTTCTGCGTCGCCTACCACCTCGTTTCCTTTCTACCCTGGAGCGTGAACAAATGACACAACAATGGAATGCCGAAGGCTTGCGCGAGTCCCTGCTTTGGACCGCCAGCAGCTTGGCGGCGCTTGGCAAGGAGCAGGATGTAATCGTGCTGGAAGGGCGCCGCCGCACCGTGGGCGAGATTTTGGACGAGGCGAACGATGCGCTGGAAGTGGACACCCCTCCCGCCAGCGCACAGGACGATGCGAAGGACGCGGCACGGTATCGCACCGTGCGCCAGTCGGTTACGGACGAGGCAAACGGCGCGGACCAAATAAGCGCTGCGGGTGAGGCAATCGGATTGCGGCCGGGCGCCTACCCTACCCCGGATCAATTCGACGCGATGATCGATCACATTGCAGCCTCTCAGCAGCAGGAGGGGTAGACATGGGGACCGCCTGGAACTGCTGGCCGTGCTGGCCCCGCATTTGTCACTGCGGCAATCCAAAGACCTTGGAGGAATGCAAGGATGGACAAGGATCTGGTGACGCTGATGTGGGCCGGCTGCGCGATATGCGGGAAAGCTCCGCCGACGCTGGACCCGCTGCCTGATGGCTGGATGTGGGATACCGACGAACCGGACAACCCTTGGCTGTGGTGTCCGCATTGGCATCTACCGCAGGGCTGCGCTTCAGCCGAGAAGGAACCAACATGAAAGAGAACAACGCCGCGCAGGCCGCTCAACCGTCACCCACGATAGCCGAGCTTCTGATGATGGGACCAGACGAAAGTACGCCGATGCCGTCGTTTGAGGCAACGAAGGAGTTTCTGCGCGAATACTACCTTCATAGCAGATTCGAGGGCCGTGATGGTCCCGCATGGCGGCCCAACTATTCGGACACGGTGACGCGCGGCAAGCTGGAACATCTATCCAAGTACGCCATTACCTGCGTGAGCATGTACGACTGCAACCGAGGCCGTGCTGTCTGGTTCGATCGCTCTCTAACCGTTCTGAATCCTGATGACGCACCGGCTCAAATACAGAAACAGCCGGGCAACCTCACGCACATCTACGGACAATCCCTATGACCGACCACACCACCGCTGCCCATGCGGCAATGCAGGAATCCGAGCGTGTCACAGCGGCCGATGAGTATTTCAAGGCCCGCACGTGGATCATGGACACGAACGACAACCGGCGCATCTTCGAAGCCGGATTCGACCGCGCCTACGCCCTGCTGTCCAAGCTGCGCGCCCCTGTAGCCTCAGCCGAGGTCATGGATGCGCTGAACTGGGTGGACGACTTCATAGCCCGCTGCAATCGCGATGATCGCGGGTCGTGCGAGTCGGTCAACGTCCTACGTCGCGCCCTGGCAAGCGCCCCTGTAGCCATGATCGACACTGCAAAACTAGCCCAACTGCTGGACTCGGTTAACGGAGACTGCTACCTAGGGAAAGAGAAAGAGGAAGATCTGGTGCAGTCCCTGCGTTCTCAATTGCGCGCCCGTGTAGCCGAGCCGGAATGGATCGACGACCCGCACGACATTGAACAGGGCATGATGCGCAACCCTAAGTACGTCGCCCCTGGACATAAGCCTGTGGACACAAGCTCTGGACATAGCGCCCCTGTAGCCGACGAGCGGATCAGCCTTCTCGGCGCGGCCAATCTTGCATTCAATGCGCTGCACGAATGCAAGCCGGCCAAGGGTGCGGAGAAGCAATATTCGGACGCCATCCAGGCGCTGCAATCGGCCTTGCACGACATCGCCTACACGGTCAACCGCACGGCCACGCCGCAGCAGTTCGCCGACCACCTGCAACGGGAAGCCCGCGCAGCCTTGGCGAGCGCCTCTGTAGCCGATGAATCCCCGATGGCGAAGGTGGCCGAGGCTCTGCGGGAGAAAGCGCGCCAAGAACAGCAGGCCTATCAGGACCGCCGCGCCCAAGCTACCGAATGGGGGCCGATGCCGACCGGAACACAAGCAGACGACCCTAGCGAACTTGGGGCACTGGCTGATGGCCTGGAAAGTATCGTGGGCAACGAAAACGCCGCCTTGGCCGCGGCCTACATCCGCCGCGAAGCCAAGCGGCTAGCAAGTGCCGTCGGCGATGTCACTGCGAAGCCGGTAGCCTGGGTCGCGGGCGATGACGCATCTAGGTATCTCGAATGGGATAAGGAGCGCAGTGCATGGGAAATGCCGATTGGTACGCCAGTCTTCTATGCCGCGCCCCAGGCCAGCGAGGCGGACGCTATGCGCCAAGCAATCAAGGCCTGCGGAGAGAAGGTTATCAAGGCACTTGCTGCCATCGCTAAGGCTGATGGGCCAGACACGCGAAAGGCAGATGACCCGGAACTGATCTATCGGTCGCCGGTCATGGATGAGGTTGTCCGCATCCGTCAGGCATACGACGAACTCGAAAGCGCCCTCAAGACCCCGGCTGACAAGGACGGCGGGGATTGCGCGAAGGGTGCGGGGGATCACATGAGCCAAGACCTAGACCGTGACATTCCTGGCAGCTTCAAAGCGTTCTCGAACTGGGTAATGAACCAGCCAAATGATCAGATTTATGTTCACTCTGCCCAAGAAGGCTTTCTGGCGGGAGTCGAATGGTGCCGTCAGCAACACGCCGCCCTGTCCCCCACCCCGTCAGTCGTCAAGCAATCCTTGACAGCTACACAGACGGGCGAGAAAGGAGAGAGCGATGCGTGAACGTCCTATTCTGTTCAGCGCGCCGATGGTGCGCGCGCTGCTGGCCGGAACGAAGACGCAGACGCGGCGCGTGGTAAAGGGAATCGACCCCGCCAACCTGGATTCCACGATGACCAAGGCGCAATGGCGACAGGTCAACCGCGACAGGCCCGTATCCTTTGGCCCGACATACTTCTGCCCCTACGGCCAGCCCGGCGACCGCCTGTGGGTGCGCGAATCCTTCATGGACCTGCGCGGCACGGGTGTCGAGCATTTCGACGGCGACGCCCGCCGCCAGCGTTACGCCTTCGCTGCGGATTCCCCGCCGGGCAGCTACGCAGACGAGACGCGCAAGGACTATGGCCTGAAGTGGAAACCCAGCATCCACATGCCGCGCGCTGCCTGCCGCCTGGTGCTGGAGATTATCGGCGTGCGGGTGGAGCGGCTGAACGAGATCAGCGAGGCAGATGCACGCGCAGAAGGTTGTCCGTTTACTTGGGACGGCAAGCAGTATGAGCCGCCGCCACCCGAGGTAGACAGTTGGCAGGGGTACGGACGCGCCAGCTTTTCGCTGCTGTGGTCGCAGATCAACGGCGCTGATTCCTGGAAGGCCAACCCCTGGGTCTGGATCGTGGAGTTCCGCGTCTTGCACCCCCGCACGGACGGAGGCGGACGTGGCTGACCTGAAACCGTGCCCGTTCTGTGGGTCGAAATCCATCTTCTATGACCGCTGGTATGCAATGCACTGCTTCTCCTGCGGCGCGCAGGGGCCTGATGCAGACGATCTAGCGAATGATGCGGCTGCCACCGCTTGGAACCGCCGCGCCACCACCGACAACAAGGAGCAGTAATGGCACACGCAGCCCAACACCAAGCACCGGCCGCGGCGCCCGCAGCGCAGATTGCTATTCACCCGGACGGCCTGTACCGCTGGGGGCAATTCGCGGCGCTCGTGCCATTCTCGCGGGAGACCTGGCGTCACCGCATTCTGCAAGGCCGCGCACCGCGCCCCGCCTCCCAGTCGCCGAACTGCTCGGCGTATCGAGGCGCGGATATCCTGGCCTGGCTGGCCGACCCCGATGGCTATCAGGCCCCTTCGAAGAATTGAGGACGCAATGGCACGTCAAGTAGTACCGCTGACAGACCCCAAGTGCCGCTTGGCAAAGTTCAACGCGGCCGGCGGCAATAAGCTGTTCGATGGCGGCGGCCTGTTCTTGGAGCTGCTGCGCTCCGGCGCCAAGAAGTGGCGCATGCGCTATCGCAGTCCCCAGACCGGCAAGGAGAGCATGCTCACCTTCGGCGACTATCCCGCTGTGCCGCTGGCCCGCGCCCGCGCCGAGCGCGCCCGCGTCGACGAGCTGCTGGCGCAAGGTCTCGATCCAGTGGCCCAACGACTCGAGGCGGTGCTGGCTGAGCGGGCCGACTCCGAGCGCCAGTTTCAGGCAGTGGCTGCCGAGCTGCTTGCGCTCAGGCTGCCCACGTGGAGCGCTGGATACCACGCCCGCATTTCGAACACGCTCAAGAACGACGCCTATCCCTACTTCGGCGCCGAACCCGTCGACGCAATACCCGGTAAGGTGGTACTGGATGCCGCGAAGCGTATCGAAGCCCGCGGCGCGCCCGACATGGCCGAGCGGTTCCTCAGCGCCGCCAGCATGGTCTTCCAGTATGCCGTCGGCACCGGCCGCGCGCCAGCGGATCCTACCCAGGGGTTGAAGCGCTTCCTGGATCCGCGCGCGCCGGTCAAGCACTTCCCGCACGTCGACGAGGCCAGCCTGGGCACGCTCATCGCACGCGTGAAGAATTACCACGGGCGGCCAGAAACGCGCATTGCCATCCAGATCATGATGCACACGTTCCCGCGCACCAATGAGCTGCGCTGGGCAGAATGGACGGAGCTGGACAGACCGGGCGCGCTATGGCGGATCCCGGCGAGCAGGATGAAGGGGACGTTGGTCACCAAGGAGAACGGCGCGGACCACATCATCCCCCTGTCGCGCCAAGTACAGGGCCTGCTGGACGAGCTGTCTCAGTACACCGGTCGGTACCGCATGATGTTCCCCGGGCTGCGCGACCCGGCCAAGATTCCGATGAGCGCAGAAACCATCAACAAGGCGCTCAAGATTCTGGGCTTCGAGGGTGAGCAGACCGGCCACGGTTTCAGGGGACTGGCTTCCACAATCATGAACGAGCGCAGCGGTGCGCGGCCCGAAGTTATCGAGCGGCAACTGGCGCACAAGGAGCGCAACTTAATCCGCCGTGCGTACAACCATGCTGAATATCTGGATGAACGCCGGCAGCTCATGCAGTGGTGGTCCGATTATCTCGACCAGTGCGTAGGGACACCAGAAAAATGAGGGTATGGAGGGCCTACCCTTATTCGGTTTCGCCCTACCCTTATTCTTACCCTTAAATCTCTTGGCGCCACTTGGCAGCACTTTGCAGCAAGAAAAGCAAAAAGCCGCGAAGTCAAAGACTTACGCGGCTTTTAAGGCGGTGCTTGGCACCACTTTGCAGGAATTTGGTAGGCGGTATTGGAATC
>CALMPB010000127.1 GCA_937871985.1 uncultured Burkholderiaceae bacterium | reverse complement strand
GTTGTCTGGAATGGAAGTGGGTGATGCGGGAATTAGCCAACCCGTCCTGCCCTCGAGCACGATCTCGTTATGAGGCGTTGCATCCAAGGAAAGAATCGGCGTGCTGTGGCAGATCGATTCATAGAAACCCAGCCCCAGTCCTTCGTGCGAGGAGACTTGGATGCTCGCATCATGCTCCTCGTACAACTGATGGATTTCGTTGCGCGACAGGCTCTTGTCAACAATATGAATTCCCTGGGGAATTTCATGTGGATAGTACGACCCCAACGGGTCCATCGAGGTAATAGTCAACTCGATATCGTCCCGAATTTTCAACGCCTGCGAAAACGCCTCGATCACCTGTGGTGTGTTTTTGCGGGTTTGAGGATTGTGTCCAGCTACATGAAGATAGCGGATCTTCCCCCGCTTTATCAGGCGCCGCCGCTTTTCATCGATTCTTTGTTTGCTCAGCGACGTCCCGAAACCATATCCCAAGAACGCGCCATTAGTAATGCCAGCAGAATTGAGAGCATTTTGCGCCAAACGAGTGCAATAGAGCGTCGAAGTCAAGCGATTGTGATTCGGAATTTCATCCCGAATGACAATCTCTATCATTGGTATGGTGCAGATCTCCAGTGCCTTGATCTCCAATGCGAAAAGTCTGTCCCAGTTAGGCTGCCAACAAACTTCCGGCACGATGAGCGTGTGAATCTTGTTGATTAGAATAAATTGCGTCAGCTCATGAACGGTTACTGCTTCCCTGTGATTCAAGGAGTAATGAACCGAGTCGGCGTTTGCCGGCACATCCCAATCTTCCGGATTTGCCTGCCTGAGGAGCGCCCGACCTATCGCGGCATACGGCTGTGCTGAAAATATATGGACCTTGTAACCGATCTTCCTCAATACCTTTGCGTGGGTATGCGAGAGATTTCCAATGCCCTGATCACCCCAAACAGTAAATATGCCGATATTTCGGGTCGATGAGTTATCGATCAGATCCATCGCCGCCCGAACAAACCGCCCAGAATTTCCGCCGAAGTTCTGTATCAAGCGATCACGTTGTCTTCTTCCAATTTCTCGAAGGCGTTCAACATCAAAATAAAGCTCTCCGACTTTTTCAACCCATTCCGAAGATTCTTCCGACAAAAATACACCGGTCTCTCCCAGCATTTGCCGAAGGAAACCATTTGCGGTAGAAATTACCGGAATACCATTCATCGCGGCCTCAAACGCAACCCGACAGAAAGTCTCGTCCACAAGTGTGGGAACGAGCACCATCCGCGCCGAGCGGTAGAAATCACGGACATTACCGTAAGATTTCAATTCCGACTGGGGGTGCCGAGCCATTTCCTCAGACAGGCTGGCGTTGAACTCCGGACTATCGGGTTCACTTTGGATTCCCATGAAGGGAATCTTGTCTCCAAGACTTTTTACGCAATCCAGGAAAATTTTCCCACCCTTTAGCACGCACGTATTCACCTGCAACACAAAGGTACCGTCACCTTGTCGATCGACCGCATATTGGGCGCTGTCGGAGATCGGATGGATGACGTTGAGAGGCTCAGCGCCGGCAAGCTTCTGATAAACCTCCAGCATGAACTCTGAGGCTACATATCGATAGATCAGAGGTGAACCCTGAGCTAGATATTTACTGAGGCGATGCTGATCTATATTTTCTAGGATATGGCTGTTTTTAGTGCTCCCCAGTTCAATCAGCCCATCCCAAAAATGGTATCCAATCATTGCCGTGAGGCGATTGTCTTTTGCGATCTTTATGCTCAGATCCGCCGTTCCGCCATGAGCATGAATAATCTCAGGGCGAAATTTCTCTACCGCCATAAGAATTGCATCTTCAATGCATTCACCGGACTTTCGAATGTCTATATAGTATGGCGTAGTGACGAAATAATCTTTCTTGTACCACCCAACACCAGGCTCCACAAAACTCATCCATACGCATTTGACCGCAAACTCATTGAGAACTCGGCAAGTCTGATGGACAAAGCTTTCACCACCACCCATGGGATAGCCCAAGTGTGTAGGTATTAGGCAGACGGGAACTACATTCTTCAAACGTTCGATCGCCGCGAT
>CALMPB010000126.1 GCA_937871985.1 uncultured Burkholderiaceae bacterium | reverse complement strand
CCTGAAGCAATCGCGCGAGCCGCGTCGACAGCTCGGTCCAGCAGGATTCTATAACGGCCTTGTCCTATCTCGCGTCGATATTCCGCGAGGGACCAGATTTGCACGTCCTGTGGAAGGGCTCCATCGGCGCGCTGGATTTCAAATTGGACCACCATTTTTGCATCGATGAGCAGGACATACCCATCTTCGTGTTGGTCCGGTATGTCCCGCATCAAATGGAAGACGGTGCCGCTCAATCCCAGCGAGGCGACGGCCTTGATCAGGGCCAAATCGCGAGAGGATTCTTCCGGCCTCAGCCTCAGTGGTTCAATGTCGCAGCGATCTCTAAGGTACTTGGCCGGCATCAGGTTGGTCGCTTCTTGAAAGGGTCGCGCTTGCCCGGTTTCGGTGCATCGGCGTCTATCTTCTCGCAAAGGTCTCCCCATCGCCGGCTACCAGCGCGCTAGGTCCGGTGGGGATCAGCGTCGATTGAAAACACCGGCGGCCTCACGGCATGTTCTAGATCGTCAGTTGACCAGCGAAATAGCACGTCTTCTAGCCACCGTTCGAGCCTCGCTCGTTCTGTGGGCGGGAGCCCGCAACTGATGACTGCCGCGTAGAAACCTGCCAAATACCCACGACGATACATATGCTCCAGGCGGGGATCGATCTCCTGTTGTGATAGTTCGTCCAATGGCTTGCCGCTCCTGAATGTCTAACGACCATATAGGAGTGCGACGGCGTAAGCGATAACGCCTGGACGGATGCGCAAATTTCAAACCGAGGCACGACCCGACAGTCACATTATTTGACTTTTACGTAAGTGCCATGCGAGGCTGCTGGAGGAGGGCGTTGTTGATTCCGTTGCGGAATACGCCTTGGACAGGGGCTTGCGCGATATCGCCTGGGAAGGCGATGGACGCCACATGCCGGCACGCGGAGCAACCATGCGGGAATATTATTCGATCACCGAACTGACCCGCGAATTCGATATCTCGACGCGGACCTTGCGCTTCTACGAGGACGAGGGCCTCGTGCAGCCGGTTCGGCGCGGCCGTACGCGTCTGTTCCGGCCCTCCGATCGGCATCTGATCCGCCAGATCATGCGCGGCAAGCGGCTGGGCTTCTCGATCAACGAGATCCGCGAAATCATCCAGATGTACAAGGAACCGCCGGGCGAGGTGGGGCAGCTCAAGCTGATGATCAAGCGCATTGAGGAAAAGCGCGAGGACCTCCGGCAGAAGCGGCGCGACCTCGAGGAGACGCTCGCCGAGCTCGACCAGGCCGAGGAATCCTGTGTCGAGCGGCTGGCGGAACTCGGCGTCAACACCTGACGATCGCAATGCCGGATTTGCGCCGGGTCTGATCGCTCCGAGTTGGCAGGCGTGGGACACGTCGTGGGCGGCATCCTGGCCGTTCCTTATGCTCGCGGCACCGTTGCCTATTTGGCGCGATGCGGCGCCACCCCTTGCCGGCAGCTTCCCTAGTATCTCGATGCCGGGATCGCGAATGCCGGTTTGAGAAAGTTCCCGTTTCGTTCTATAATCCATACATGGAACGCGCCTAATGATTTGCGACCCGGCGCGCTCCATTCCTTTGTTTCTCACGGCAACCCAAAGTCCGAAGGGATAAACCCCTGGGATCTGCGCTTTGTCTTTCAATCCGGATGGCGACATCTGGAAAGGCGGAGCCGTGGCCGGAGCAAAGGGTGGAACCGCGGCGGGGAATCCGAACCTGCCGTCAGCGAACTCTCGTGTGGAGAAAGTACCTTATGGCTACAGCAGCCTTTGCAAATCCCGTCATTTCCGTCCTTGCGACACCGCCGGGCTCGCCGGTCGATGGCGACCGCTACCTTGTTGCCGGTTCCGGTACGAGCGGTGTTTTCGTCGGCAAGGAGAACCAGGTCGCCGAACGTTCGAGCGGCGCCTGGGTCTTTTCCGGTGCGCCGGCCGCCGGTCAGCAGCTCAGCGTCGGGCAGTTGCTCCTGCAATACAATGCCGGCTGGAAGCTCTCGCCGGCCAATGTATTCGACACGGTCACGGCATTGCTTGTCGCGACCGCGGCGTATGGCCTTGCGGACGGCGTTTCCTTCCGTTGCGCCGGCCGCGCCAGCGCCAAGGACGGCGGCGGGGCCGATTTCTACTATGACGCTTCCGACAGCTCCACCGCGGACAATGGCGGCACGGTCCGTGTCGACGGCGCCAGCCACCGGCTGAAGGCGAAGGTCATCGATCCTCGCCAGTTGCCGGCCATTTTCGGCATGGTGGCGGATGGCACGACCGACGACAAGACCGCCTTCCAGGCGATGGTCAACTGGGCCTATGCGCAGAAGATCCGGGACGTCTACCTGCCGCGCGGTGACATCGCGCTGTCGGGCTCGGTCTTCGTCCCCTATGGCATCATGGTGCGCGGGCAGTTGAGCGGCACCGACCCGTCGCGGCCGGCCACACGCATCGTCACCAGGACGAGCGCGTCCTACACCAACGGCTTCATGCTCGGCTTCAACACGGCTGACAATTCCACCCAGTCGGCCAACGCCAACTACTATGGGGGCGGTATGGAGGATGTCTGCTTCTATGACGTCGCCAATCTGAAAACGGCCAAGGGCATCGCCGTCTTCGGCAACAACTACGAGTTCAGGAATGTCGGCGGCCGCTTCATGCTGCAGATCCTGAAGCGCGGGGGTCTCCCGACCTATAGCGACAATCTGCACCTATTCAATCCATACTACAGCGCCCCGGTCGATCCCACCGTTGCGCAGTTCGAGATTTCGGGTTCTGGCGATGGTCTGATCATCGACGGCGGCAACTTCCCGCCGGACCAGTCTCTGGCGATCTCGCTGGTGTATTACACTCAGGGGGCTTGTTTTGGCGGCGTCATCCGCCAGTGCATCAACGGCTCGATGTATATCGACGCCCGCAACATCACGATCGAGAACTGGCACGCCGAGAACTCTACCTTGAAAGTCGATTCCGACGCCCACGTCCTGATGGTGAATTCAAGCATAGCTCAGAACACCGAATTGACGGCGCCTGTTATCCAGATGATCGGCAGCTTCGAGGGCGGTAATTCGAATTGCCTGGAACTGGACAACGTCTCCTTCCGCTGGCAGTCGGCAAGCCAGTTCGCCTCGTCGAGTCCCTTTGATGTCTCCCTGGGGCAGGGGTGCCGCCTGGTCGTTCGGAACTGCCGCCGGACCGTGAACGGCACGAATTCCGCTCTAAACGATGTTGGCATCAGGATCGGCCAGGACGACAACACGACGCCTGTTCCCGGTTGGAAGAGCTATGCCGATCTGCTGAGCCGCAACGGTGAAGTCCTGCCGGGCTACAATGTCGTGTTCGATCACGTCATTCCCGCTGCGAGCGGTACCTATCTTGGACCATACAGCGCGATTGCGTTTGCGAGTTTCGCTAATTCCTGGAAGATCGCCACCGGAACCTACTACTACCGCGCAGTGCGCATGTATGACGTCGAAAAGCGTATCGGCAACGTTGGGGCCAACGCCGAGGTCAGCGCCACCATCTCCAATACGTCTTCACTTCTCAGTATCTCCGCCTACTGCGCCTCTCGCACACCGGGCGCCGGTCCTGGGCAGGGCATGACGCGCTTCTATCGTGGCACGGCCAGCGGCTCCTACAATGTTTATGCGGATGTGCCGCTCATCGCCACCGACCCCGCCGGCGTCGTCGACAATGGCGATACCATCAACGGCGTGCCATGGATCAGCCGCACGGCGTCCGGCATCGACACGATTTATCCGCCAGACATGACCGTTCCGTGGCGCGTCGGCGGGGTTGGCCTGCTCCTGAACGGGCAGCCGATCGTTACGTCGCCGGGTAATGCCGCCACCACACTTGGCGTGGCCTCCGAGCAACAGGTGATATACGGCGCAGCCCTGACGGCGGCGCGGGCGGTGACCTTGCCGGCGCTCGGCCGCAAGGGCGACAAGGTGCGGGTCACCCGCACAGCTGCCGCGACCGGCGCCTTCAACGTGACTGTGGCTTACGGCTCTGGTGGCGGCTCCACCGCGACGATCGCCGCGCCGACCTCAGTGGCTTTCGCTGACCTCGAGTATAATGGCACGTATTGGGACCTGATGGCCAAAGCGACCGTCTAGCATGTAGCGATAGGTTACGGTGAAACGGGGCAGGATGCTAAGCAGCCTGCCCCCGACTTTAGCGATCTTGCCGACTATGGTCTTTCGCCTACGTCCGTGGCCACGGCTGGAAATGTCGTTTGGCGAGGCTCGTTTGCCGTTCATGATACGAAGCATCGGCGAATACGAGTGGGTATGATACGGATGGCCCTACGCTTGAGAAAAGTGAGAGCCGAGAACGGAGCCACGCTGGAGTTTTGACCATTTTGCAGCCGCTGATGGCGAAGAAGAGCATCACGCCCAAATGATCGGTGAGCTCAACGACGCGAGCGTGGTCGACGATCTGGTAGGAGAACAAGCGTGTCGCCAGCACCAACAGTGGAGCGCAGGCACGAAGATACTGAACCGACTTGAACTTCCCACTCGGTCTTTCCGTGAGGGGCTCTTTGCTCGCAGCTGATTACCGCGGCCTTCATCGATTTGAAAGGCTAACGGGACTAGCCTTGGCCTTCGGCGTTTCTAATTCGGAGCAGCGATGACAGCGAGTTGGAGGCCGGGCGAACAATCAATCAGCCGTTCTGTGCTCCGCGCTCCGCAGCAAGCGGGCCGTGGCCTCGTCGATGTGCTGCTCGTGCTTGGTGTCGTGGCGATAATGACACTCTCGAGCTTCGCCCTCGGCTTTTTCCGTATACCTTACGATTCCGCGGGCGGCTCGATCGTCACAAAGATCCATCCGGGCACCTATCTGTTTTCCATGGCGCTCGGGCTTGCCGTGATCGCCAACCCAAATCCGGTCGTCTATGCG
>CALMPB010000125.1 GCA_937871985.1 uncultured Burkholderiaceae bacterium | reverse complement strand
CACGGCCCACATTATTTTCAAAGGCAAGCCGCCATAGTCTCCGAAATGCAGCGGCTGCGAAATGAACAGCGCCTTGGCATATAGCGGCATTTCACGCATCGAAACCAGCCTTCCCGTGCCGCTGTCCACCAGCGCCGGTGTCAGCAGCCTGCTGGTGACGGCGCTATTGCCAATGAGGTAAACCCCGAAGTGGTGCGGGCTGGCGAACGGGGTTCCCGGGAAAGCCAGGGTTCGTACGCGTTTGTCGGGAGCCGCTGCGGCGATGGAGGCAAGAACGTCATCGGCCGGCACCTGCGGTGCGTTCGGCGCATCGGGCGGCGCCTTGGCCATCTGCGACAATTCCGTCGCCTGCCAGACCATTTCGATAGGCATCGCCAACGTGTTGATGGCGCCTGTCAGCCCAACGACAGTCAGCCAGGCAGCCGTCGTGATGCCAAGCAGATTGTGCATATCCAGCCAGTAGATTCCACGTGACCGGGTCGTTCTGACCGAACCGAAGGACAAATTGCGCATGAAAGGCGCATACAGCACCACGCCGCTGACGATGGCGATCACCAACAGGGCCGCCATGGCGCCCAGGAACAGCATGCCTTTCATGCCGGTGAACAGATCGACGTGCAGCTTGGTGATGATGTACATCAGGCCTTCGTTAGGCTGCGGCCCGTCATAAAAAAAGCCGTCACGCAGATCGAAGAGCTGGTAATGGGTGTCGTCGGGCGAGGAATCGGCCCGCGGGGCCGTCGCCACCAGAACCATGGGTTCCGTGTCGTCAAAATAGGCGTAGTTGACGCGCTCGCCCGGCCGGGCGAGCGCCGCCCTCTTTATGATCGTCTCCACTTTGGGAGCATGGCCAGCCTCCTGCAGAGCCGGACGCTGGGGCAGCATCCAGTCGTTGATTTCATGGTTGAAGATCAGCGGCAGCCCCGTCACGCACAACAAAAGCATGAACAGAGTACATACGAGGCTGCTCCAACGGTGGATGAATACCCACACACGTAGCGGTCGAGATCGCATGCCCGCCTCGCCTTAGAAGTCCATTTGCATGGACAGCCGTATCGTGCGCGGCTCGCCAATAGCCAGACCGCCCCAGCTGGTCACCGACGACCAATAACGATTGTCGGTAACGTTGCTGATCGATGCGCGGTAGACGACGTTTTTGCCGAAGAGCCGGGTGGCGTATTTGGCGCCCAGATCAAGCCGGTTCCAGGCCGGCAGGCGTTGCGTGTTGGCCTGGTCGGCGTACTGGGGCCCCGCATGCACGAGCCGCCCGCTAAGCGTAGCCCCTGGCAGATCCGGCACGTCCCACTCCAGGCCCAGAACGGCCTGGAAGCGGGGAGCTCCCGGCGCATCGTTGCCGATGTTCGCCGAGCTGCCTTTGGTCAATTTTGGGTCGAGCAACGTGACGCCGAAATTGGTGCGCAGTCCGTGCATGATTTCGCCCATCGCATTCAATTCCAGGCCCCGGTTACGCTGTTCCGCATCGGGACGGTAGTAGCCATTGGCGTCCAGTTGCCCGCTGGGCTTGCTGATCTGGAAAGCGGCAACCGAAGCCATCCACCCTTCGCCTTCGTACTTCAGGCCGGTTTCATACTGCTCGGACTTGTAGGGCGCGAAGACTTCCCCCGCATTGATAGCCGTGGTGGGGGCCGTGTCTCCTATACTCAAGCCTTGAATGTAATTGGCATAAAGCGAGATGGGTTTGGAGATTCTGTACACAATGCCTGCCATAGGTGTCACTGCGCTTTCATCATAGACGGTGCCGGCCGAGGGCGATTCCGAATGCACCTTCTGCTGGCGCAGGCCGACCGTGAGCAGCACCCGATCGTGCAGGAAGGACATGGTATCGGTCAGCGCCACACCTTCAAGCGTGCTCCTCGAGTAAGGCGCCTGCATCGGGTCGGCAACAAAAAAGGCGGGAACGCTTGCCGGTGAATAAAGATTGGAAGTGAAAGAGGTGGGCGAAAAGCTGAAGCCGACGTCGAAATGGTCATGGTAGCGATTGGCCGCCAAAGACCACGAATGATCGATGCTGCCTGTGGCGAACGTACCGCGCAGGCCGACCTCCGCCGTCTGTTTCTTCAGGTGGAACCCAATGCGCGCCGGTTGTATGCGTACGTCGCCCGCCCCGGACGTGATGACGGGATTGCCGTAAAACCCATCCAGATGCTCTTCCGAAAAACCCGCTGCCGCGTAGGCCGTCAACGCCGGCGTGAAGTCGTAGGCGCCACGCAGCAATACCGCCTGGTCATGAATGCGTGAATATTCCCAACTCTGGTTCAGATTGCGGCTGGGATTCGGGGCATCCGGCAGCGCCGCGCCGGCGGCCAGCGAAGGCTGGCGCACCGGAGCGTCCACGTCGAAACGCTGGTCGATATAATCCAGGGACGCACGCATTTTTTCACCACGGTAGTCCAGCGCCACAGCGCCAACAGGGCTCTTCGCCGACTGATTGTCTCGTGCCGTATCGCCCTGCTGATACTGGCCGTTGACACGTATGCCCCATTCGTTGTTTTCGCCAAAGCGGCGATCGATATCGAAGAGCGCTCCGAACTGGGACTTGGTTTCGTAATCGAGAGTGACCCGGGTGAGCGGCTTGTCATCCGCGCGCTTGGGGACGATATTCAAGCTGCCACCGATGCTGCCGTTGGGGGCAATGCCATTCAGCAACGCCGTAGGCCCCTTGATGAGTTCAACGCGTTCGGCATAGATGGCCGAGCTCGTATAGTTGGGAGCGATGCCGTAAAGGCCATCGAACATCACGTCCCCGATATTGCCCTCGTTGATGGGAAAGCCCCGGATGGAGAACGATTCGGAAACACCATTGGCCTGCCCTGTGGTGTGAACCGACGAATCATTGGTCAGCACTTCGCCGATTGTACGGGCTTGAGCGTCGTTGATCTTGGACGCCGTGTAGCTGACGACGCTGAAGGGGGCATCCATGATGTCGGTATTGCCCAGTGCGCCCAAGGTGGCCGATCGCGCCAATTGGCCCGCCGAAAAGGTATCCTCCCCGCTCTGCCCTTTCACTCGTATCTCGGACAACATCACTGCCCCCT
>CALMPB010000124.1 GCA_937871985.1 uncultured Burkholderiaceae bacterium | reverse complement strand
TGGCGATTCGCCTCCGACCTACGTCTCGGGCTGGTTTCTATTTGTGCCAGATTGGGCCGAGTACGGTCAAGCTAGAATACGGCGACGCGCGGAAGCATTAGATCTTGGTCGAATGACTCTGGACATTATCAGCCCCCCTCACGGCTTGGTGGTAACTCTAATCTTCCGCCTGCTTTATTCCTTCCTAGGTAGGTACAGCAATGGATGAACGTCTTAGAATGATCGTAAGCGATCTACGAAACAGGGTATCGGGAGAGGCAGCCGATTGGCTGACCGAGCACTATCCTGTTGATAGCCCGAACTCCGGTGAAGCCTTCACGATCATCTCGCACCTTTCGTGGAAAAGCCCCGATCAGCAGCGCTTGGCAGACTACTACCTGAGCGGTTTACCCTTCGCCAGCGCTCGGCCTTACAAAACCTTCGCGTCGTTCATGAGGGTGACTTTGCTGATCGAAACCTTGAGGAAATATCTACCCACCGACGAGCGTAAGCAGTTATTCGAATACCATGTTGCACCGGTGCTGAAACAGGCAGCGAAGACTCCGGAAGATCAGGAAGCGGTGAAGAGCTTCCTTGCCGAGGTGAAGGCAAGATAAAGAAAATAGCTCCATATGGGGTAAGCCATTTTCCGCACATCGCGATTTAGAGAGATTAGCGATATTCCGGTGTCGTTTTGGCGCCGGTAGAGCGACCAAGCTCAGGAATATGGCCCCATAGCTGTCCAGAGTAATGGTTTCGCGAAGCTGCCTCGGACAGGACCGATTGACTCAAAGCTCATTCGATTCAGCTAAGATAGCGTAGCGGCGAACTTCAAACCGCCTTTCGGATCGGTTGATGACTTTGCCTCAGGCCTTGCTAACAAGAGCATCAACCCGGCGACGATCGAGCCCATCCGAATTGTCGATAAGGACGGCATGATTTTCACATTGGACAACCGCCGACTCTACGCCTTCCAGAAGGCGGGTGTAGAGGTCCCGTATCAAAAACTGGATGCTATTCCGAAGCGAGAACTCTTCAAATTTACAACTCAAAATGACGGCGCATCCATTCTTATTCGTCAAGGAAAGTGATTATGACAAGCGACGAGTTGTTCGATTTTGCTGCAACGGTAGGTTCGAGACAGGACTTCATTAAGTTCGTTGAATACCTCAATGCTGATTACCGCGAGCGGAAAAACGAGTGGGAAAATAACAGCCTTGAGGACTTCCTTGGAGGGCTGTCCGGTTTCGCGAATGACATGGGCGGTTTCTACAAAAACATGGGCGAGACCGTCGATGTGGAAACGGTTACATGGCGCATGGCAGCCCAAATGCTGTTGGCCGCATCGGTTTATGGAAGCTGAAGGTAAGGTAAGAGGGTAATCCCCCGCAAAAACAGTCCTCATGATATGCCCCGCACAAAAAATCCCGGATAGGCCCGTTCGTCTCGATGCGTGATGCCCGTCAGCGAATCGAATCCTGGCGATGTGAATATAACGAAGAACGTCCCCATAGCAGCCTCGGGTGGTTGACGCCCCAGCAATTTGCGGACGCGCATGACCCACGGGTCACCGTGGTAGTTCAGCAGGAAGAGGCACCGAGTTTTTTTAAACGCAGACTCTAATCTCGTTGCGGACTAATCTCGGGAGGGAGTCAATGGCGAAAAATTAGCTTATGGAGGAGACGCCCAATTTAGCCCAGTCCGGCATGAGAAAGTTGAGGTCAAAGTAATCGTCAACATATTCGAAGCCCGCCGATGACAAGCGCGATCTTATCTCCTGAAGGGCTTCCTCACCGAACATCGGACCATAAGAGATAATATCATCGTTCTCACCGAGAACGTCGATATCCTGCATTATTTCGGTCAATGTAGAATGCGATATATCCTTTTCTAGTAGCGAACCTTCCCGAACGATTAAACCAAATTCTGGAGTGGCATCAATATAGCTCATTCAAAATCCCCGGACTGTAACGCCATCTGGCACGTGAGTTTGAACATTGTAGACGGGGCGGCTTGGCGAAGGCTGAAATATCTGAAACCAGCCAGCCTTGCCACCCTTTTGCAGCGCGGTTTCAGGCACAGAAAAATCTACTCGTATGCCCCAGTACCGCCCGGCTTAGCAGCTCCCAACTCAGTGACATACATTCTGTTTGAACCGGCAATCGTGGGAATGCCGGTACCGCGTTCAGCCAACCAAGCTGCTGCTTCATCGGGACCAACCCAGCGCGAAACTGTTCGATAGTCCTGCGGCAGAGCACCTGTTGCGGCACCTTCGCCAGCGGGGGTGACTATGCGCCAACCTGGCCTCAGCGTCTTGAGTCCGCCAGCACTTTCTGCGGCAATGCCGCTGTTCTCTGTCCGACACCGCGATCGGCGGTCGGACAAAAAAGGCACGCATACACAACCGCATAGGCGTCGGCGTCCGACACGCCTTTTATCTTGCGATGATCCCCATAGCCCCCGACATGCTCCCGGCAGCCTCTCGATTAAGACAAGTATTCCAACAGCTTGGCCGCGCAACCAGCACCAAAACGGCACCGGAGTCTCCCCACGGTGCCGTTAAATCTCACAAATAACGATGTGCAGACAATGACTTACCCCACAGGGGGAGGCACTGCTTCTATCTTGCTGTGGCCCCAATGGGGCCTTTCTACTGTGCGACTGCGAGGGCTGCGACCGCCGCAGAACCCAATGCATCATCTGAACCTAGAACGGCTTCCATCCGGTTTGGCAACGGAGCGAACCCGTCCTCCGCCCCGTCATTTCGTGTTGGGATCAACGTCACAGTAGCATCGTCATTTGCCTCGATCTCCACGCATCTTGCCGACTTCACGAAAGTGCCGAACGATTTGACACCCGCAAGATTGAGCACGGGATCGAAGAGATTTGCAAACGACGCTGGGTGGGGGACGCCTTCACGGGAAGCCGTCAGGCACTCTCTAATTGAGCGCCCCACCTCCCGGACATCATCCCGTTCGACCGCCAAGATAGGGGTATTGATAACCCAAAGTCCTGCGGTCGTTTTTGATGAGCTATGGACATAAAGCTTGCCCTTACGCTCATATATTGTTGCGGCTTTCATTGGATTAGGTTGCCTCGTTAGGGGGTAATGCCCCCATTCTTACAGGGTCGCAGAAGTAGAAACTGATGCGGCCATGGCCAGCCGCTGCTTTGGTGTGAACCCGCCCAATGCCATATTCGGGCGTTCGTGATTGTAGGACCACATCCAGCGGGTAGCGTGATCCTGCACATGCTCGAGGTTTTCCCACTCGTACTGCGACAGCCATTCGTA
>CALMPB010000123.1 GCA_937871985.1 uncultured Burkholderiaceae bacterium | reverse complement strand
CAGGCTCTTATCCCTCAAAGCCCCCGCAACTCGCCGTTGCGGGGGCTTTGTTTTTGTGCCGCCCGAAACAGGTAAAATATCCGCACTTGATTACACATAATTTGTTTCGGAGGGTTTATGACCGAGGTGTTACCGCCAGAAGATGGCAGCGGCCTGTCCATGCGCACGGTTATGCATATTGTTTACGGCCTCTTTGCCCTGGGTGTCATTACCTCGGGCTTCTTGGGGTTTGCCGTTATCTTTGCCGTGGTGCTGGCCTACCTGAAGCGGGGCGACCTGGCCGGCACGGTCTATGCCAGCCATATAGACTGGATACTCAAGACGTTCTGGTGGGGGCTGCTATGGCTGGTCCTGAGCCTTATCGGAACCCTGTTCTACCTGGGCTGGATAGCCCTCGTCGTTCTCGGCATCTGGCTGGCCTATCGCCTTATCCGCGGCTGGCTGGCGTTGTTTGCGGGCGAACCCGCACAGGCCGACGTCTGAACGCCCGACGGCGCGTCCAGACGGGCGCGCCGCCTTGTTGCGCCAGGGCAGGAGGCTCTTGGTAGTAACGACTATAAAGGCAACACCAATAAAAAACGCTGCTCGCGATGGCAGCGTTTTTTATTGGGTGCGGCAAGACCCGTACACCGCAAGCGCCTATTGCCGTCCGGGCTGCGTGGCAGCCGCGCGGGGAGCCTTGGGGCCGCCGGGGTGTCCGGATCGGGTGTCTGGTTACTTGAGGTGGCCGCTGACGAGCTTGGTCAGCTCGAACATGGAAACCTGATCCTTGCCGAACAAGGGGCGCAGTTTTTCGTCGGCATTGATGTTGCGGCGATTGGCGGGATCTTGCAGATCGTGCTTTTTGATGTATTCCCAGATTTTTTTGGTGACTTCGGTACGGGGCAACGGGCTGGCCCCAATGATGGCCGCCAGAGTGGGGCTGGGTGTCAGTGGCTTCATAAACGCCGCATTCGGTTTACGGGCGGGTTTTGCGGTTGTTGCCATAAAATGGTGCTCCAAAGAATTGTTTAATAAACGGGTAACCCGAGCATAACTTGAGTTTGGCTTAAAAACAAAGCGATTTATGCCGAGTCCCTTTAAAAAAAGTAAATGCCGGATGGCGGGATGTTACAGATGCTGCCAAGAGCGCCCAAAGCGCGTTAACATCGTGGCTCGTTCGCATTTTACGTAGATTGTTTTCCTATATGCCACCTGCTATTGATTCCCTGACTTTGATCCGTCCTGACGACTGGCACCTGCACCTGCGCGACGGGGCGGTGCTGCAGGCCGTGGTCGGCGATACGGCGCGCCAGTTCGGCCGCGCCATCATCATGCCCAATTTGAAGCCGCCGGTCGTCAATGCCGAACTGGCGGGCGCCTACCGCGGCCGCATCATGGCCGCCCTGGCCGGGGCGGGGGTCGAACCCGGGGCGTTTACGCCGCTCATGACACTGTATCTTACCGACAACACGTCCGCCGACGAGATCACTCGGGCGGTGGCGTCGGGTTTCGTGCACGGCGTAAAGCTGTATCCCGCCGGGGCGACGACCAATTCCGATGCCGGCGTCACCGATTTGTTCGGGCGCTGCGGCCCGGCGCTGGAGGCCATGCAAAAACACGGCCTGCCTTTGCTGGTTCATGGCGAGGTTACCGACCCGGCCATCGACCTGTTCGACCGCGAAGCGGTGTTCATCGACAGGGTCATGATTCCATTGCGCCGGGCATTTCCGGCCTTGAAAGTCGTTTTCGAGCACTTGACCACCAAGAACGGCGTCGATTATGTTACCGACGCCGGAGGGCCTGTCGGGGCAACCATCACGGCACACCATTTGCTGTATAACCGCAATGCCATTTTCCAGGGCGGCATACGGCCCCACTGGTACTGTCTGCCCGTGCTCAAGCGCGAAACGCATCGTCTGGCCCTCGTCGAGGCCGCCACCAGCGGCAATGCCCGCTTTTTCCTGGGAACCGACAGCGCGCCGCATCCCCGGGGGCTCAAAGAGCAGGCCTGTGGCTGCGCTGGCTGCTACACGGCCCTGCACGCCATGGAGCTATACGCCACGGCCTTCGACTCCGTGGGCAGGCTCGACGCCCTGGAGGGCTTTGCCAGCCGCCACGGGCCGGCCTTTTATGGTCTGCCGCTCAACCAGGGCACCATCACGCTGGAGCGTTCGGCCTACGACATTCCGCAAGAGCTGCCGCTGGGCGACTCCACGGTCGTGCCCCTGGCCGCCGGTGAATCTCTGCCCTGGCGCCTGAAGGGGTAACGTGCCGCCCGTCAAGCACATGCAGCCGGCCCGAAAATCTGTGCCAGCTGGTTCAACGAACCTGCTGGCCGCAAATTGAAATACTGGCGGTATTCCGAAAACGTCGGCGACATTTCAATAGCCGGTGGGTATTCCGGGCGGGGCGGTATCAGCCCTTTTGCTTGGCTTCCAGGGCTTCCCAGCGTTCGAACAGGCCGGACATTTTTTCTTCCAGTTCGGCCAGCTCGCGATTGATGCGCTCGACTTCACTGGGCGCGTCCCGGTATAGATTGCCATCGGCCAGGGCGGCGGTAAGCTCTTGCTGGCGCGCCTCGATGCCGGCGATGGCCTCGGGCATTTCGTCCAGCTCGCGCTGTTCCCACGATGCGATGCGCGATGCTTTTGCGGGCCGCGCCCGGGCTTGCGCCGGGGCTTCGGGTTTTTCTTTTTTGATCTCGGGCGTCGCGGCGGCGCTGGCCGGCTCGGGCCGCTGCGCCAGCCATTCGTCGTAGCCGCCCACGTATTCCCGCCAAACGCCGTTTCCTTCGGCGGCCAGCGTCTGCGTGATGACGTTGTTGAGGAACTCCCGGTCGTGGCTGACGATGAGCACCGTGCCAGCATAGTCCTGCAGCAGTTCTTCGAGCAGTTCCAGGGTTTCGATATCCAGGTCGTTGGTGGGTTCGTCCATGACCAGCACATTGGTCGGCCTGGCGAACAGGCGGGCCAGCACCAGGCGGGCTCGTTCCCCGCCAGAAAGGCTGCTGACCGGCGATTTGGCGCGCGCCGGCGAGAACAGGAAGTCCTCCAGATAGCTCATGATGTGCTTGCGCTGGTCGCCGATTTCCACCCATTCGCTGCCCGGACTGATGGTGTCGGCCACGGTGGCCGTTTCGTCCAGTTGGGAACGCATTTGATCGAAGTAGCCGATGGTGAGGTTGGTGCCCAGCTTGACTTCGCCCGAGTCGGGCTGCAGCTTGCCCAGCAGGATGCGGATGAGCGTAGTCTTGCCGACCCCGTTGGGGCCGATGAGGCCTATGCGATCCTTGCGCAGGATGGTGGTGGACAGATCGCGCACCAGGACGCGCTCGCCGAAGGCGAAGCTGACGTGCTTGAGTTCGGCCACCAGCTTGCCGGAGCGCTGGCCTTCGGCGATGGCCAGGTTGACGTTGCCGACGCGTTCGCGGCGCGCCTTGCGTTCATTGCGCAATTGCTCCAGCCTGCGCACGCGCCCCTCGTTGCGGGTGCGGCGGGCTTCGACGCCTTTGCGTATCCAGACTTCTTCCTGGGCCAGCACCTTGTCGAATTTGGCGTTCTGCTGTTTTTCGGCTTCGAGCCATTCGGCCTTGCGCTGCTGCCAGGCGCTGAAGTTGCCGGGAAAGCTGAAAAGCTGGCCGCGATCCAGTTCGACGATGCGTGTGGCGACATTGTCGAGAAAGCGCCGGTCGTGCGTAATAAGAATGATGCTGCATCGGGCGTTCAGCAGGCGCTGTTCCAGCCAGCCTATGCCGATGAAGTCCAGATGGTTGGTGGGTTCGTCCAGCAAAAGCAGGTCGGGCTCGTCGGCGAAGGCGTGGGCCAGCGCCACGCGCTTGCGGGTGCCGCCGGACAAGCCGGCGATGGGCGCGTCGGCCGCCAGCCCCAGCTCGTCGATGAGGGCCTGGACGCGGCCCGGCCTGGCCCAGTCTTCGCTTTCGTTGATGTCGCCGCACAATGCCTCGAAGACGGTCAGCGATTCGTCCAGGTCGGGTTCTTGTTCGACCGTGGCGATCTTCAGGCCGCCAAGGCGCATGATTTCGCCGTCGTCGGGAACGACGCGCTCGTCCAGGATCTTGAGCAGGGAAGATTTGCCGGCACCATTGCGCCCGATAAGACCGATGCGTTCGCCCGGCTGTACGGCAAGATCGGCGTGATCCAGCAAGGGATGATGCCCGTAGGCGAGTTGAAGGTTGGTCAGCGAAATCAGGGCGGCCATACACGTTTGAAGCAAAAGATTGGGGAAGCTTCTATTGTCGCAGGTTGCCGGGCTTTGCGCCCGCGTCGCTCCAAGTCCTATACAATGGCGCCTGCGGGGCAGATCGGGCAATCGCGGTGTTCAGGCATCGAGGAAGGTCCGGACTCCACAGAGCGGGATAACGGCTAACGGCCGTCCGGCCACCGATACGCCTACGGGCGTGCGGCGGGCCGAGGAACAGGGCCACAGAGACGAGTCTGCGGCGCGGGCATGCCTGGCATGCACTGGCACGGCCATCTCCGTGCTGCGCAGCCTGGAAACAGACTGCGGCGCGGCAGGGTGAAACGCGGTAACCTCTATCCGGAGCAACATCAAATAGGCATGCGCCTGGCCCTCGGGCCAAAAGGGCTGCTCGCCCGAGCATGCGGGTAGATGGCTAGAGTGCGGCAGCAATGCCGCACCCAGAGGAATGATTGCCCGCCAAGTTCGCTTGGTGTACAGAATCCGGCCTATAGATCTGTCCTGCTTTTACTCACGCCTTGAGGCTTTGCGTCGTCAACCCCACTTCTTCATAGCCGCCGCCGCTTTCGTCCGGCCACGAGACCGCCACGTTGAACGAAGGGCGGGTCGAAATGGCGGCGTACCAGGCATTGACCCGGGGCCGTTTGCTTGCCGACCAGAACTGGTCCTGGCCCAGCGCGGCCAGGCGAAACATGAAGGGCGCCAGCGAAATATCCGCCAGGGAAAACTGGTCGACGATCCAGGGGCCGGGATCCAGCGTGGCTTCGAGCTGGTCGAGCAGGTGTTCGATATCGGCGCGGGATTCCTGGAGTTCCGCTTCGCTGATTTCGCCACGGACAGCGCGCGAGTGCATGTCCCTGAGATACTTCGACGGCCGCCGCGCCGCTTGTTCGCGCAACACCTCGTCACCCCAGCGCTTGCGCAATTTCGGCAGGATGTACTTGACCATGGTCAGCTTGACGATGGCGTCGAAACCGTCGTTGCAGGTCTTGACGAACTCCCTCATGCGGGCGGCCTGCAGCGGGTCTTGCGGCACCAGCCTTGTCCCTGGAAACGCGGCATCGATGTATTCGTTGATGATTTCCGATTCGTGTATGGCGTGTCCATTGTGAACGAGTACGGGAACCACCCCCTCGGGGCTGATCTTCAGGTACTCGGGACGTAATTGATCGAATTTGAAAAGGTCGATGTAGCGGCTGGTCCAGGAAACTTTTTTTTCCTCCAGGGCCATGCGCACCCGAACCGAACACACCGAACTCCAGAAATGATAAAGCTCAACCATGTTATTGCCTCCGATAGTTATGTTGACTGCCTGGGCTTTGGACGAGGAGCCGTCCCGTGTGCCAGTCCTGCGGGGTTCCTTTGGCACGGCGTGACGGGGTAGGTCGCAGTGCGCAAGGATTATTGTTTATGCAAATAAAAGTACGGCTTTCCGGGCTATGAAGATATTGTGACCTGGCGGCCTATATCGGCTGAAAACGGGGATAAAATTACCTGCTGGTAAGGCATGACGAAATGGGTCATGCGCTGGATTTTTCTTTTCAAGCTCACAATAAATAATTGCAAATACAAATTTATTTCTGGCGAGCGTGATTGTGTATCGGTGCTTACCCTGAGGCGGGCGGCAATCCGTGCTCGTCGACGATCCCATCAGGCCGAAAACATGGCATACAGGCAACTGCGATTGCTTACTTCCTCTTGCATTGCTGATAAAGCACTTGTAGATAGAACTGCAATTTCTTGATTTCACTATGGATTTTTTTATCCCCTGTTCGCAAAAACAGCTCTAAGTGCTTGTTGTGATTGAAAAAAATACAAGTTAGCGCTTGACCTGCCGTCTTCGATCCCGTAGAGTGGGAAAAAGTAGGATTTAGTGTAAAAAAGTGGAGTTAAAAGGCGTGTTTCAGGGTTGCAGTGCACTCACGTTGGATGCGAAGGGGAGGGTCTCGATACCCACCCGGCATCGTGACGCGCTGCTTTCCCAGGTCGAGGGGCGTTTGACGCTGACTCGCCACCCTGACGGCTGCCTGCTTGTATACCCTCGCACGGTATGGGAGCAGCGCCGCGCTCAAATCGCCGCTCTGCCCATGAAGGCCCGTCCGTTCCAGCGCTTGCTGCTGGGCAATGC
Organism: uncultured Burkholderiaceae bacterium; assembly: GCA_937871985.1. The sequence continues at coordinate 44,313 of CALMPB010000123.1, read as the reverse complement.
GCAAGATGTCGAAATGGACGGCTCAGGCCGCATCCTGGTCGCTCCCGAACTGCGCAATGCCGTGGGACTGACGCGCGACGCCATGTTGCTGGGCATGGGAAGCCACTTCGAATTGTGGGATGCCGCCGAGTGGGCTCGCCGAGAGGCCGAAGACCTGGCCAACGGCATGTCCGACGCCCTCGAGAATTTTTCTTTTTAAGGGGCGTCCATGGAGCGAGTTCACCGATCCGTGCTGCTTGAGCCTACGGTCAGCGCCCTGATTGACGAAGAGTTCGGGCGCAAGTCCAAACGATCCCAAAGCAACGAGCGGGCGGCGGTACGCCGGCACGGCATCTTCGTGGACGGCACCTTCGGCCGCGGCGGGCACAGCCGCTATCTGTTGGACAAGCTGGCGGACGACGCCAGGCTTGTCGTTTTCGATAAAGATCCCCAGGCCATTGCGGTGGCGCAGGAACTGGCGGGCCAGGATGGCCGGGTATCGGTGGTTCATGGCGGCTTTGCCTCCATGGAACGCGAGCTGGCCGCGCTGGGCCTGGGCCAGGTCGACGGCGTCATGCTGGACCTGGGCGTGTCTTCGCCTCAGATCGACGATGCGGATCGAGGCTTTTCTTTTATGCGCGAAGGTCCCCTCGACATGCGCATGGATACGAGTCGCGGCCTGACCGCCGCGGAGTGGCTGGCCCAGGCCGGCCTCGAAGAAATCAAGGAGGTCATAGCAAAATATGGCGAAGAACGGTTTGCTTTCCAGATTGCAAAGGCGGTTGTTGCTCGCCGCGAATCCAGGCCGATGCGCACAACGCTCGACCTCGCCGAGCTCGTCGCCAGTGTCGTCCGTACGCGCGAAAAGGGTCAACATCCGGCCACTCGCACCTTTCAGGCTCTACGGATTTACCTCAATGAAGAACTCGAGGAACTCGCGGGCGCCCTCGCGTCAGTTCTAAGGGTTCTGGCCCCCGGGGGGCGGCTGGCCGTGATTAGCTTCCATTCGCTGGAAGATCGCATGGTCAAGCAGTGCATTGCCGCGGCGTCCCGGCCCGGAGAGGCGCAGGCGCGCTTGCCCATCCGGGAAAAAGACATGCCCCAGCCGGTGCTTGTTTCCTTGGGGCGCGTGCTGCCGGGCGGCGATGAAATCGCAGGCAATGTGCGGGCGCGCTCCGCGGTGCTGCGAGCCGCCGAGCGCACCTCGGTTCCCTTGCCGCCCGATCAGGGCGCTTCTTTTATCAAGACGGCCGGCCTGGTTTCCAGGCTCTCCGAACACGCGCACAGGAGGAACTGATGGGCCGCCTTTGCCTCGTGTTTGCCGCCTTGCTCATGGTGTCCTCCATATCGCTGGTTACGGCGCGGTTCCAGTCGCGGCAATTGTTCGTCGTTGCTGAACGCATGGACGCCAAGGCGCGCGAGCTCGATATCGATTGGCGCCGACTGCAACTGGAGCGCGCGGAACAGGCCCGCAATGCCCGCATCGACGAGATGGCCCGCGATGAGCTGAAGATGGTGCAGGTTTCGCCCGACCGTACGATCTACATAAAGGGTGCGCAGCCTGCCGAGACCGTCGGCTCCTCGACCGGAGGGCGGCCATGAAGCGCGGCCGCTTTTACAACAGCCCCGTCCTCAATGTCCGGATGCCTTTGTGGCGTTCGCGCCTGGTGCTTATTTTGCTCATGCTGGGCTTTGTCGCGTTGATCGCCAAAACCATGTATTTGCAGGGGATGTCCAAGGATTTCCTGCAGCAGCAGGGCGAGCGCCGCTATGAGCGCACCCTGGTGCTGCCCGCCACGCGGGGCAAGATATTCGACCGCAGCGGATCGGTGGTGCTTGCCTCCAGCGTGCCGGCGCGCGCGATCTGGGCGATTCCCGAAGACACGAAAGACGCCAGTTCCAAAGACCTTGAAACGTTGGCCAAGCTGCTGGACATGCCTGTCAGCGAGATGCAAAGGCGCTTGTCCAACGAGGACAAGAACTTCGTGTACCTGAAACGCCAGGTGCCGCTGGATCTGGCCGAGCAAATCAAAAAGCTGAAGGTCCCCGGCATTCATCAGCAGGCGGAAATGCGGCGCTCCTATCCCGAAGGCGAGGTGACGGCTCATATCGTGGGCTTCACGAATATCGAGGATCACGGCATCGAAGGGATGGAGCTGGCTTACGACTCGGAGCTTTCGGGCCAGCCCGGCAGCAGGCGGGTCATCAAGGACAGGCTTGGGCGCATCGTCGAAGACGTCAAGGCGGTCGTGCCGCCGGTCGATGGCCAGGATCTCAGCCTTTCCATCGATGCCGGCATGCAGTTCGACGCGTATTCGGCGCTGAAAAAAGCGCTCGAAGAGCACCAGGCCAAATCGGGCGCGGCGATCGTGGTCGATGTGCAGACGGGTGAAATCCTTGCCCTGGTCAACCTGCCCACCTACGATCCCAACGATCGCGACGACCGCAAGGGCAGCGCGCTGCGCAACCGGGCCATCACCGACACCTTCGAGCCGGGGTCCATCATGAAGCCGTTCACGGCTGCATTGGCGCTGGATCTGAACCGCATCACGACCTCGACCATGTTCAATACGGGCAATGGCCATTACCGCTACCAGGGCTCCACGATCTCGGACGTGAGCCGCAATGGCGTCCTGAATGTCGCCGGCATCCTGAGGCGCTCCAGCAATATCGGGATGACCATGATTTCCGAATTGCTGACCTCCCAGGAAATGTGGACCAAATTCACCCAACTGGGTTTCGGGCGCGCGCCGCAAGCGAACTTCCCGGGTGTGGCGTCGGGCCGGCTGCGTCCCTGGGAGCGCTGGCGCCCCATCGAGCGCGCGACCATGGCCTATGGCTATGGCTTGTCGGTCTCGCTGCTGCAGATCGCCCATGCCTACACGGCGTTTGCGCGCAACGGCGACATGGTTTCCCTGACTCTGCTCAAGCGCCACGGCAAGCCCACCAGCGTGCAGGTTTATTCGCCCCGCGTGGCGGGCCTTATCCGCGCCATGCTCGAAGCGGCGGCCGGTCCCGACGGCGCCAAGCTGGCGCAGGTTCAGGGCTACCGCGTGGCGGGCAAGAGCGGAACCGCGCGCCAGATCGTCAACGGACACTACAGTACGACACGCTACCGCGGCTCATTCGTCGGCTTCGCCCCGGTTTCCAATCCGCGCATCGTGGTGGCCGTGACCCTCGACGAGCCGCAGGCCGGCGGCTATTACGGCGGCCGCATCGCGGCCCCGGTATTCTCAACGATCGTGTCCAGCACCTTGCGCCGCATGGGCGTGCAGCCCGATGCGCCGATCGATTCCTTGGTGGCGGTTGGCCCTAAAGAGGAGGCCGCCCGATGAGCAGCATGGAAAACATCATTCAGTGGTTGAGGGACAGGGTCGAACCGGGCGCGCAGCTTTGCCTGGATTCGCGCCTGATAGAAAAAGGCGATGTGTTCTTTGCCTGCCCGGGCGCGATGACCGACGGGCGCCAGTATATTGGCCAGGCCCTGGAAAACGGCGCCGCCGCCGTGGTCGCGCAGCCGGGCCGCGGCTGGGAAGGCGGAACGGGCGTTGCGGCGCCCATGCTGGAAGTCGAAGGGCTGTACGCCATGCTGGGCGCATTGGCGCACGAATGGTATGGCCGTCCGTCCGAGGCATTGTCCGTGGTGGCGATTACCGGCACCAATGGCAAGACCACGACGGCGCAATGGGTGGCGGCGGCGCTGAACGCCGAAAACGTGCCCTGCGGCACGGTCGGCACGCTTGGCGTGACCTTGCCCGATGGGTCGAATCTGGGCGGCGCGTTGACCACGCCCGACGTACTGACCATGCACCGCAGCCTTGCGGCGATTCGCGATGCCGGCGGCAAGGCCGCGGCGATCGAGGCGTCGTCGATAGGGCTGGATCAAGGCCGGCTGGATCAGGTGCGCATCGAAATCGCCGGATTCACGAATCTTACGCGCGACCATCTCGATTATCACAAGACGGTGGCGGACTACAAGCGGGCCAAGTTCTCGCTGTTCGATTGGCCGGGATTGCGCCATGCCGTCATCAATGTGGATGACCCCGCCGGCGTCGAGCTGGCGGCTGCCGCGTCGGGGCTGGAGCCCCTCACGTATTCGCTGCAGCAAGGCGGCGCCGCGGATATCCACGCGCGGGACATCCAGACCGGCACGTATGGCCTGATCTTCAACCTCGAGACCCGGGATGGCGTGGCGCAGATCGTGACGCGTCTGGTCGGGCAGCACAATGTTTCCAATTTGCTGCTGGTGGCCGGCGTGCTGCAGTACCTGGGTTGGCCGTTGGCGCGGATTGCGCGCGTGCTGGCCACCTTGCGTTCCGTGGAAGGTCGGCTGCAGATCGTCGAGCCCGAGGCCTGCGGCGATGCTGCCGTCGCCCTGCTCATGGTGGTGGTGGACTACGCCCACACGCCCGATGCGCTGGAACGAGCCTTGCTGGCGCTGCGTGAAGTGGCTCAGGCGCGCGGGGGGCAACTGGCGTGCGTGTTCGGCTGCGGAGGCAACCGCGACCGCGGCAAGCGGCCGATCATGGGAGGTATTGCGGCGCGCCTGGCGCATCGGGTCGTTCTTACCAGCGACAATCCTCGCGACGAAGACCCGCAAGCCATATTGGGCGAGATCATTGCCGGCATGCCGCAGGCTCCGGTTGTCGAGCCCGACCGGGCCTTGGCGATTCTGTCGGCGGTGTGGAGCGCCAAGCCGGAAGATGTCGTGCTGCTGGCCGGCAAGGGCCACGAAACGTATCAGGAAGTGCGGGGCGCGCGTACACCTTTCGACGACAGGGAGTGGTCGCGCCTTGCGCTGACATGGCTGCGCAATCCGACGCTTTCCACGGACTCCCGTTCGATTCAGCCGGGGCAGATATTCCTTGCCCTGAAGGGCGAAGCGTTCGATGGCCACGACTATCTGGCGCAGGTCGGCCAGGCGGGCGCGTGCGCCGCCATTGTGGAACGGCGCAATCCGGCCCTGGCGCTGGCGCAGTTCGAGTTGGGCGATACCCGCGAAGCGCTTGGCCGGATGGGCACGATGTGGCGCCGGCGGTTCAGCCTGCCCGCCATTGCCGTCACGGGCAGCAATGGCAAGACCACCACCAAGGAAATGATCGCTTCCATCCTCAGGGTGTGGAAGGGCGAGCAGGGGGCGTTGTCGACGGCGGGCAATTTCAACAACGATATTGGCGTGCCATTGACCTTGCTGCGGCTGCGCGATGCGCATCGCGCGGCGGTTTTCGAGCTGGGCATGAACCACCCTGGCGAAATCGGGCAACTGGGCAAAATGGCCCAGCCCACCATCGCGCTGGTCAACAATGCCCAGCGCGAACATCAGGAGTTCATGCATACGGTCGAAGCTGTCGCCCGGGAAAACGGCGCCGTGCTGGCCGCACTGCCTGAAAGCGGTGTGGCGGTATTCCCCGGCGACGACAGCTTTGCCGGATTATGGCGAGAGCTCGCGGGCGCGCGGGCCGTGCTGACCTTCGGGCTGGATGCGGCATTCGACGTGCATGCCGACCAGATCCAGGCCGAGCCGGCAAGAACCCGCTGCCAGTTGCATACCCCCGCGGGCTCATGCCTGTTGTCCCTGTCGGCGCCTGGCCTGCACAACTTGCGCAATGCGCTGGCGGCGGCCGCCTGCGCAATTGCCGCGGGGACGCCTCTGGATGCGGTCAGACAAGGGCTGGAGCAATTCAATCCCGTGGCGGGACGGATGCAGCCGCATTTGCTGGCTGGCGGGCTGCAGTTGGTCGACGACACCTATAACGCCAATCCTGATTCCGTGCGCGCCGCCATCGATGTGCTGGCCGGGATGACTGGCGGCAGGGTTCTCGTGCTGGGCGACATGGCCGAGGTAGGCGCCGAGGGGCCCACCATGCATGTCGAGGTGGGGGCGTATGCCAAAGAGCGCGGCATCGAGGTTTTGCTGACGTTCGGCCCGGCCGCGCGATACGCGGCCGAGGCTTTCGGAGACGGGGCTTGCGCCTTCGATTCGATCGACGAATTGATTGCGCATTTATGCGGCCTGGCCCCGTCCAACGTCCTGGTCAAAGGTTCACGAAGCACCCGCATGGAGCGGGTCGTCCAAGGTTTCATGCAGAAGACGATGAATAAAAACAAAGGGGAATACGATGCTGCTTGAACTGGCGCGTTGGCTGTCTGATTCCCATATGCGCGCTTTCGGCGTGTTCGAATACATTACATTGCGCGCCATGCTGGCTTGCGGCACGGCGCTGCTCATCGGCTTGTATGCGGGGCCGCGCGTCATCCGCAAACTGACCGAAATGAAGATCGGCCAGGCCGTGCGCGCCTACGGCCCTGAATCCCATTTGCAGAAAACCGGCACACCGACCATGGGCGGCGTCCTGATCCTCATATCCATCGCCGTCAGCACCTTGCTGTGGGCGGACTGGACGAATCGCTTCGTCTGGGTGGTTCTGCTGGTGACGTTCGGCTTTGGCTGGATAGGCTGGGCGGACGACTATAAAAAAGTCGTCAACCACGATCCGGAAGGCATGTCGTCGCGCCGCAAGTTTTTTTGGCAGGCCGTAATTGGCGTGATCGCCGCCATCTATCTGACGTTTGCCGTGGCCGCGCCCGCCAATGCCGATTTGTGGCCCTTGTTCCGGGATTGGACGCTGAGCGGATTCACCATGCCTCTGCCGACGCGCGCCGACCTGATCGTGCCGTTTTTCAAGAGTGTCAGCTATCCCCTGGGCGTATTCGGCTTTGCGGCATTGACCTGGTTCGTGATCGTGGGCAGCAGCAATGCCGTGAATCTGACCGACGGCCTGGACGGCCTGGCCATCATGCCGACCGTCATGGTGGGCAGCGCTTTGGGCATCTTCGCGTACGTGGTGGGCCGCGTCGACTATTCCAAGTACTTGCTGTTTCCGTATATACCCGGCGCCTCCGAGCTGATGGTTCTGTGCGCCGCCATCGGCGGGGCGGGCCTGGCGTTCTTGTGGTTCAACGCCTATCCCGCTCAGGTGTTCATGGGCGATGTCGGCGCGCTGGCCCTGGGCGGCGCGCTGGGCACGATCGCCGTGATCGTGCGCCAAGAGATCGTCCTGTTCATCATGGGCGGCGTGTTCGTGGTTGAAACGCTTTCCGTGATGCTGCAGGTGTCGTACTTCAAGTACACCAAGCGACGATATGGGCAGGGCAGGCGCATCTTGCGAATGGCGCCGCTGCATCATCATTTCGAGGTGGGCGGCTGGAAAGAAACGCAGGTGGTCGTGCGTTTCTGGATCATTACCATGATGCTGGTGCTGATAGGCCTGGCGACGTTGAAACTGCGATGAGCGATTATTCCTTTCCTTCGGTCGGTGCGGGAACGTTGAACCTGATTCTTGGTCTGGGTGAGACGGGCGCGGCCGCTGCCTTGTGGTGCGCCAGGAATGGCGCGCGCCTGCGCGTGCTGGATACGCGTGCGCAGCCGGGGGGACTGGATGCCTTGTGCGCGAAGCTGGACGGCGTCGACGCCGATTTCCGGCTGGGCAGCGAATGCTTCGTCGAGGATGCGCTGGCCGACGTGACGCGCATCGTGCTCAGCCCGGGCTTGTCGCCGGCGCAGGAGCCCGTGAAGTCGCTTCTGGCGCTGGCCCGGCAAAAGGGTATCGAAGTGCTGGGTGAAATCGAGTTGTTTGCCCGCGCGCTGGCCGATATGGCCGGGCAAGGCTACCGCCCCAATGTGCTGGCGGTGACCGGCACCAACGGCAAGACCACGGTGACCTCCATGACCCGGCTTCTGGTGCAGGCATGCGGGCGCAGCGCCCGCGCGGCCGGCAACATCGGCCCGGCGGCGCTGGCCGCGCTGGGCGATGCGCTGGATGCGGCGGATCTTCCCGACGTCTGGGTGCTGGAGCTGTCGAGCTTCCAACTGGAGTCCACGTCGTCGCTGGCTCCGGATGCCGCCGTGGTGCTCAACGTCACCCAGGATCACCTGGACTGGCACGGATCCATGCAGGCTTACGCCGCCGCCAAAGCCAGGCTGCTGGCCATGGCGAAGGTCGCCGTGATCAATCGGGACGACGCGATCGTGGCCGACATGGTGCCCGAGCCGAAGGCGGTGTCCGTCCGGTCTTTCGGGAGGGATGCCCCGCATTGGGTGGGTGATCTCGGGCTGGAAGGCAGCCATGGCGTTGCCTGGCTGTGCGCCAGCGAGGCCAACGATTTCGACCTGCCCGCCGCAAGCACGGGCAAGCGCCGCAAAGCCGAGCAGGAACCGTTGCGCGATGCCGGCCGGGTTTCGCGGTTGATGCCGGCCGATGCGCTGCGCGTGCGCGGTCAGCACAACGCCCTGAACGCCCTGGCCGCGCTGGCATTGTGCCGCAGCCTCGACCTGGGGTGGGCGCCGATGCTGCGCGCGTTACGTGAATATGCGGGCGAGCCCAACCGGGTCGAGTTCGTTCGGGCCATTGCCGGCGTCGATTTCGTCAACGACAGCAAAGGAACCAACGTGGGCGCCACGGTGGCCGCGCTGGAAGGGCTGGGTCAAAAGGCGGTACTGATTGCCGGCGGCCTGGGCAAGGGACAGGACTTTTCTCCTTTGCTCAAGGTCGTGCGCGAGCATGGCCGGGCCGTCGTGCTCATCGGCGAGGATGGACCGGTCATCGGCGAGGCCTTGGCCGAGGCGGGCGTTCCCCTGGAATATGCATCGACCATGGAAGAAGCCGTCGAGCGCGGGCTGGCGTTGTCGCAGCCGGGCGATACCGTGCTGCTGTCGCCTGCCTGCGCCAGCATGGACATGTTCAGGAACTACAACCATCGCGGCCAGGTGTTCGTTCAGGCTGTGCAAGAGCTGGCGCTGGACAAGGGGGAAATGGCATGAGCCTGTTCGCGGATCTGACTTCCGGCGTGAATGCCGTGCGGCCCGGCCGCACGACCATGTCCAATTTCGATCTCGGGCTGCTCGTCGCCACGGGCGCCCTGGTGCTGTTCGGCCTGCTCATGGTGTATTCGGCTTCCATCGCCCTGGCCGACGGGCCGCGCTATGAAAGCTACGGGCGCTTTTATTTCGTGATCCGGCACGGTTTGTTCGGGTTGGTCGGCGTGCTGTGCGCCGCCTTCGTGCTGAGCGTGCCTCTCAAGGTCTGGCAAAAGATAGCCATACCGCTGTTCATCGTGAGCATGCTGCTTCTGCTCGTGGTCCTGGTGCCGGGCCTGGGCCGCGAGGTCAACGGCGCGCGGCGCTGGCTGCCTTTGGGGCCGCTGAATTTCCAGCCTTCCGAATTGATGAAGGTCGCCATCATTTTGTATGCGGCCGATTACACCGTGCGCAAGCAGGAGCACATGCATAATTTTTTCCGCGGTTTTCTGCCCATGGCCACGGCCCTTGGCGCCGTGGGCATGGTGCTGCTGCTCGAGCCCGACCTGGGCGCTTTCATGGTGATCGTGGCCATCGCCGTGGGCATTCTGTTCATCGGCGGGATCAACGGCAAGCTGTTCTCCAGCCTGCTGGGCGTGCTGGTGGGCAGCTTCCTGCTGCTGATCTGGGCCTCGCCGTGGCGCCGTGAGCGCCTGTTCGTCTACCTGGATCCCTGGAATCCCGACAATGCCTACGGCAGCGCCTATCAGTTGTCGCACTCGCTGATCGCCTTCGGCCGCGGCGAATGGCTGGGCGTGGGGCTTGGAGCCAGCATCGAAAAGCTGCACTACCTGCCCGAGGCGCACACCGATTTCATCGTCGCAGTCATCGGCGAAGAACTGGGCTTTGTCGGCGTGGCGTGCCTGATCGCCGTATTTGCCTACGTGGTATGGCGGGCCTTCGACATCGGCCGGCAGGCCATCGCCATGGAGCGCATCTTCAATGGCCTGGTGGCGCAGGGCGTGGCACTGTGGTTCGGCGTGCAGACCTTCATCAATATCGGCGTGTGCGTCGGCCTGCTGCCCACCAAAGGGCTTACCCTGCCGCTGGTCAGTTACGGGGGGTCGGGCATTGTCATGAATCTCGTGGCGGTGGCGCTGCTGTTGCGCGTCGATCATGAAAACCGGAACCTGATGCGAGGCAAGCGGACATGAAAGCGCGCACCTTGTTGATCATGGCGGGCGGCACTGGCGGGCATATCATGCCGGGCCTGGCCGTGGCGCGCGAAATGCAGTCGCGCGGCTGGCGTGTCGTCTGGCTGGGCCATCCGGAACGCATGGAAGGGCGGCTTGTGCCCGCCCAGGGCATCGAAATGGCGGCGCTGCGCTTTTCGGGCGTGCGCGGCAAGGGCGTTGCCGCGCTGCTGAAGCTGCCCTTTACCCTGATTGGCGCCTGCCGGCAGGCCGCGCGCCATTTGCGTGGGTTGCAGCCCGATGTCGTGCTCGGCATGGGCGGGTATGTAGCCTTTCCGGGCGGGCTGATGGCGGCATTGCTGCGGATTCCGTTGGTCGTGCATGAGCAGAACGCGGTTGCCGGAACCGCCAACCGCTGGCTGGCTCGCATCGCCAGCAAAGTGTTGCTGGGATTTCCTGGCGCGTTGCCGGGCGCGTTGATGGTCGGGAATCCCGTGCGGCTCGAAGTGGTTCAGTTGCCTCCCGCTGGCGAGCGCTACGCAACGCGCCAGGGGCCTTTGAGAATACTGGTCGTGGGCGGAAGCCTTGGCGCCCAGGCCCTGAACGATACGGTGCCCCAGGCTGTGCGGCAGCTTGCGCCTGAAGATCGGCCGGTCGTGACGCATCAAGCCGGCGAACGGCATATCGAGGCCGTGCGCGCCGCCTACGAGCAGGCCGGCGTGCAGGCGCAATGCGTGGCGTTCATCGACGATATGGCCGGGGCGCTGGCCCAGGCCGATCTGTTGATTTGCCGCGCCGGCGCCATGACGGTCGCCGAGGTGGCGGCTGCCGGCGTGGCCGCGCTGTTCATTCCGCTGCCGGGCGCCATCGACGATCATCAAACGGCCAACGCCCGCTATCTGAGCGAATGCAAAGGCGGCTGGCTGCGCAAACAATCCGAATTTTCAGTGTCCTGGCTGGCGCAGTGGTTGAAGGAGCGGACGCGCGGGGAACTGCTTCAGGTGGCCGCCCATGCGCATGAGCATGCCAGCCTGAACGCTACGCGGCAAATTGCGGACGCATGCGAACAAGTATCAAGGAGCGCCGCATGAAACATAGAATACAAAGCCTGCATTTCGTGGGGATCGGCGGCTCGGGCATGAGCGGAATCGCCGAAGTGCTGCTGAACATGGGCTACGCCGTAAGCGGCTCCGACATCCAGGAGTCGGCGGTGACGCGCCGGCTGGCGAGCCTGGGCGCGAAGGTCACCATCGGGCATAGCGCCGACAACGTCAAGGGCGTGGGCGCCATCGTTACGTCGACCGCCGTGTCGGGCGACAACCCCGAGGTGTTGGCCGCGCGCGCCGCGCATATTCCCGTGGTGCCGCGCGCCTTGATGCTGGCCGAGCTCATGCGCCTGAAGCGGGGCATCGCGGTGGCGGGCACGCATGGCAAGACCACCACGACCAGCCTGGTGGCCAGTGTGTTGGCCGGGGGCGGCCTGGATCCCACGTTCGTGATCGGCGGGCGCTTGACCTCGGCGGGCGCCAATGCCCGGCTGGGCCAGGGTGAATACATCGTCGTCGAGGCCGACGAGTCCGATGCGTCGTTCCTGAATTTGCTGCCGGTCATGGCCATCATCACGAATATCGATGTCGACCATATGGATACCTATGGCCATGACGTGGCCAAGCTCAAGAGCGCCTTTATCGAGTTTACCCAGCGGCTGCCGTTTTACGGCAGCGCCGTGGTGTGCAGCGATGACGCCAATGTGCGCGAAATCATTCCTTTCATTTCCCGCCCTGTGACGACGTATGGTGTGAACCCCGATGCGCTGGTGCGCGCGGTGAACGTGCGCGCCCAGGGCACGGTGATGCACTTCGACGTAGAGCGGCGCGGTGCGGCTGGTTCTTTGCCGCTCTTGGCCATCAGCCTGAATCTGCCTGGCGTGCACAACGTGCTGAACGCCCTGGCCGCCATTGCTGTGGCGACCGAGCTCGGCGTGCCGGATGCGGCGATCGCCGAAGCCCTGACAGTGTTCAACGGTGTGGGCCGGCGGTTCACTCAGCACGGCGATTTTCCGGTATCGGCCGCCCGCGGCGGCGGAAGCTTTACATTAATTGACGATTACGGACACCATCCCGTCGAGATGGCTGCTACGCTTGCGGCAGCGCGCGGCGCCTGGCCGCGGCGGCGCATCGTCCTGGCGTTCCAGCCGCATCGCTATACGCGCACGCGCGATTGTTTCGAGGATTTCGTTCAGGTCCTGAGTTCGGCGGACGCGGTTCTGCTGACCGACGTGTATCCGGCGGGCGAGCAGCCCCTGGTTGCGGCCGACGGCCGGGCCTTGAGCAGGGCGATACGCGTAGCGGGCAAGGTCGAGCCTTTGTTCGTCGAAGATGTCAAGGATCTGCCGCGGGCGATCGCCGATTTTGCCGTGGACGGCGACGTCGTGATCGTCATGGGGGCGGGATCCATCAGCAAAGTACCCGCACAAGTAGGAGAGTTGTTATGAACGCGCGGTTTGGCCACGTCGGTGTGTTGTATGGGGGCCGTTCGGCCGAGCGCGAGGTGTCGCTCATGTCGGGGCAGGGCGTGTGCGATGCATTGCGCGGCCAGGGCGTGGACGCCCACTTGTTCGACACCGGCACACGCACCCTGATCGATCTGGTCAATGCGGGATTCGATCGTGTGTTCATCGCCCTGCACGGCCGCTACGGCGAAGACGGCACCTTGCAGGGCATGCTCGAACTCATGCAGCTTCCGTACACCGGCAGCGGCCCCATGGCCTCCAGCCTGGCCATGGACAAGATCATGACCAAGAAGGTCTGGCTCGAGCGCGGCCTGCCCACGCCCGGCTACGCGGTGCTGGCCGGCGCGATGGACTTCGACGGCGCCATCGCCGAACTCGGGTTGCCTCTCATGGTCAAGCCGCCGCATGAAGGGTCGACGCTGGGCGTGACCAAGGTGACGGAAAAATCTCAGTTGCGGGCGGCTTACGAACTGGCGGCCCGCTACGACGAAGAGGTGCTGGTCGAGCAATTCATCGAAGGCCGGGAGCTGACCGTGCCGGTGCTGGGCAAAGGCGCGGATGCGCGCGCGTTGCCCGCCGTCGAGATCATTGCGCCGCAGGGCAACTACGATTACGAGCACAAGTATGTGTCGAACGACACGCAGTACGTTTGCCCCGCCCGGCTGGACGAGGCCGCTGCCGAAACGCTGCAGCGCCTGGCCGTCGAGTCGTACCGCGCGCTGGATTGCGAAGGCTGGGGCCGGGCCGATTTCATACTCGACGCCCAGGGGCGGCCGTGGCTGCTTGAAATGAACACCTCGCCGGGCATGACCAGCCATTCGCTGGTGCCCATGGGCGCCAAGGCGGCGGGCATCGGCTACGCCGAGCTTTGCATGATCATTCTGGAAAGCGCGTCGTGCAAAGTGCAGCCGCCGCCGGCCATCGTCTAACCAGAGGAGCAGCCAAACCGTGTTCAACGACGCCCGCCTCACGAATTTCATAGCCAATACGCTAGCTTTGCTGGCGGTATTGGCCATGATCGCGAGCGTCATCGTCTGGGTGGCGCAGCGGCCGTATTTCGCCATTTCGCAGATCCAGATCGAACCGCTGCAGGCGGGTGCGTTGAGCTATGTGTCGTCGGCGACGGTGCAGGCCACCATAGCCGGCCAGATCAAGGGCAATTTCTTTACGGTCAGCCTGGACAAAACCCGTCAATTGCTTGAAACCGTGCCTTGGGTGCGCCATGCGCGCATTCGCCGTATTTGGCCCAACACCTTGCGGGTTCAGATCGAAGAGCAGCAGCCGCTGGCCTTGTGGAACGAAGATGAGATGATCAATACCTGGGGCGAAGCGTTCAACGCCAACCAGGGCGAGCTGCCCGACGATGCCGGATTGCCGCATTTTTACGGTCCCGACAATTCCGAGCGCCTGGTCGTGCAGCGCTATGCCGAAGTGGTTCGCTGGTTCGCGCCTCTCAATCTACATGTCAGCGAGATCTCGTTGAGTCCGCGCTATGCGTGGTCGGTCGAGCTGTCGAACGGGCTGCGGCTGAGCCTGGGGCGTGACCCGGCGGCCGACGTGGCCGATCCGCATGGGCGTTCCGGAGCGCTGCCGTTCGCTGCCCGGATCGAGCGCTTCGTGAACGCCTGGCCGATGTTGATGAAACGCCTGAACGGGCGTGTGGTAAATAGTGCCGATTTACGTTATGCCAACGGTTTCGCCATTACGTTGGCCCCTGTTTCACATACCTCTACTAAATAGAAAACCTATGACTCGTGACATCAAGGATCTGATCGTTGCACTCGATATCGGCACCAGCAAGGTGGTGGCCGTGGTGGCCGAGATATTGCCGGAAGGGCGCTTCGAAGTGATTGGCCTGGGTCAGCATGAATCCCAGGGCATGCGCAAGGGCGTGGTGGTCAATATCGAAGCCACGGTGAATTCGATTCAGCGCGCACTGGAAGAAGCCGAGCTGATGGCCGACTGCAAAATCCGCGAGGTGTATACGGGCATTGCGGGCAGCCACATCACCAGCTTCAACTCCAGCGGCATGGTGGCGGTGAAGGACAAGGAAGTCACCCCCACCGACGTGGCGCGCGTCATCGAAACCGCCAAGGCCGTGAACATCCCCACCGATCAGCAGGTGCTGCACGTGCTGACGCAGGAGTTCATCGTGGACTCCCAGGAGGATATCCGCGAGCCCATCGGCATGAGCGGCCTGCGCCTGGAGGTGCGGGTGCACATCGTGACCGGCGCGGTAAGCGCCGCGCAAAACATCGTGAAGTGCGTGCGCCGCTGCGGCCTGGAGGTTCAGGACTTGATCCTGCAGCCGCTGGCGTCCAGCCTTTCCTGCCTGACCGCGGATGAAAAGGAGCTGGGCGTGGTGCTGGTGGACATTGGCGGAGGCACGACCGATATCGCCATCTACACCGGCGGCGCCATACGCCACACCGCCGTCGTGCCCATTGCCGGCGACCAGATCACCAGCGATATCGCCGCCATGCTGCGCACCCCGACGCCGGACGCCGAGGAAATCAAGCTGCGTTTCGGCGTCGCCAAGCAAGTGCTGGCCAATGCCGACGAGCACATCGAGGTGCCGGGCCTGGGCGACAGGCCGAACCGGCAGGTCAAGCGCCAGGCGCTGGGCGCCGTCATCGAGCCGCGCGTCGAAGAACTGTTCACCTTCGTCCAGCAAATCGTGCGCGAGTCCGGCTACGAGGATTTGCTGGCTTCGGGCGTGGTTCTTACCGGCGGCACGGCATTGATGCCGGGCATCGTCGAGCTGGCCGAGGACGTATTTTTGAAACCTGTGCGCGTCGCCGTGCCCGACTACGAAGGCAGTCTGGCCGATGTCATGCATAATCCACGTTTTTCAACCGTCATGGGCTTGCTGATCGAAGCGCGATTGCAGCGCGCGCGCGGCCGCAAGGTGGCCCAGCAAAAGGGCAGCGTCAAGTCCCTGCTGGCACGGATGAAGGAGTGGTTCATGAATTAAGGCCCGTGAGAAGGCCTTGAGGGGCGGATGGCAGCATCGTCCGTACTCGGGAGGCGTTTCAAATTAGGTGCGAGTCGACCGGCTGGCATTTCTTTTGAAGCGATTTCCGAAATAGCAGTACCGGGGATTTTGTTTCGTATTAATCGCTTTTATTTGGATATGTGAGGGAGTCAATCATGATGAATTTTGAAATGCTCGATAACAGCAGCAGCGGTACCGTTATCAAAGTCGTAGGCGTAGGCGGGGCGGGCGGCAATGCCGTCGCGCACATGATCCGTTCGGGCATCCATGGCGTGGATTTCATTTGCGCCAATACCGATGCGCAGGCGCTTACGACCAGCGAAGCGCCCGTCCAGATCCGTCTGGGCCGCACCGGCCTGGGCGCCGGCGCCAAACCCGAGCAAGGCCGCGCGGCGGCGGAAACCGCCCGTGAAGAGATCCGTGCCGCCCTGACCGGCGCGCACATGGTCTTCATCACGGCCGGCATGGGCGGCGGCACCGGCACGGGCGCGGGTCCCGTGGTGGCCGAGGTCGCCAAGGAGCTTGGCATTCTGACGGTCGGCGTGGTGACCAAGCCGTTTTCGTTCGAAGGCTCCAAGCGCCTGAAAATGGCTGAAGACGGCATCAACGAGCTGTCCAAGCATGTGCATTCGCTGATCGTCGTCCTCAACGAAAACCTGTACGACCTGATGGACGAAGACGCGACTCAGGAAGATTGCTTCAAGGCGGCCGACGACGTGCTGCACAACGCCTGCGCGGGTATTGCCGAGATCATCAATGTCGAAGGCAATGTGAACGTCGACTTCGAGGACGTCAAGACCATCATGGGCGAGCAAGGCCAGGCCATGATGGGTACTTCGATCGCTTCCGGCCCGGATCGTGCGCGCGTTGCGGCTGAACAGGCCATCGCTTGCCCGTTGCTGGAAGGCGTGGATCTGCACGGCGCGCGCGGCATGCTGGTCAACATTACCGCCAGCCGCACGCTCAAGATGCGCGAAACCCGCGAAATCATGGACACCATCCGCAGCTATGCCGCCGAAGACGCGACCGTCATCTATGGCACGGCCTACGATGAATCCATGGGCGAAAACCTGCGCGTTACCGTCGTGGCCACCGGCCTTGGCCGCGCCAACGCCGTCTCGCGCCCGCAACTGGTGCAGAATCATGCCGAAGTCCAGCGCACGGGCACGGACAACCAGCCCTTCATCGGCAGCCATGATTTCGCCAATTCGGAAGTGCCGGCGGTGATCCGCAACCCGCGCAGCCAGGCCACGGCCCAGGTGCGCGCCCTGGAAACCGCGGGCATGGATCATTTCGATATTCCGGCCTTCCTGCGCAAACAGGCGGACTGATATCGGCGTATTGTTATAAGTTATAAACAACGACTCTCGCATGTTTGCCGATGCCGGTGACCCGGTATCGGTTTCCGGCTCGGCCGCACAGCTTCTTCTTCCCCGGGGAAGGTGTGCGGCTGCGGATCTTTTGAAACATGTTGAAAGAGCAATCGGCAGGCGATTGCGCTAAAACCTAAGGAAAGGTTCCCAAGTTTGTTACAATACGGGGTTGATTGCGTGAATCTTGCGCGCAATCCGTATTCATATTTTCAACGAACACAGTCATGTTACGTCAGCGCACCATCCAAAAAGCGATCAGCACAAAGGGTGTGGGGCTTCATTCCGGGCGTCGAGTCGAGATCACGCTCCGTCCGGCCGATCCCAACACCGGCATTGTGTTTCATCGTGTCGACCTGCCCCAGGTGGTCGATTTTCCCGCCCAGGCCGTGAACGTGGGCGGCACGCGCATGGCGTCGGTTCTGCAAAAAGGCAATGTCCGCGTTTCGACGGTCGAGCACCTGATGTCGGCGCTGGCCGGTCTGGGCATCGACAACCTGCATATCGACCTGACGGCCGAGGAAGTGCCCATCATGGACGGCAGCGCGGGCACGTTCGTGTATTTGCTGCGCTCGGCGGGCTTGCTTGAACAGCCGGCGGCCAAGCAGTTCATCAAGGTTCTCAAAACCATCGAGGTTCAAGAGGGCGAAGGCAACGACCTGAAATGGGCCCGTCTGGAGCCCTACGACGGCTTCGCCCTGTCGTTCGCCATCGACTTCCATCATCCGGCCATCGATTCCACGGCCAACTTCGCCGAAGTCGATTTCGCCCGTGATTCCTACGTCAAGACCATTGCGCGCGCACGCACGTTCGGGTTCGTCAGCGAGGTGGAAGCCTTGAGGGCGGCGGGGCTGGCGCGCGGCGGCAGCCTGGACAACGCCATCGTCATGGACGAATACCGGGTCTTGAATTCCGACGGCCTGCGTTACGACGACGAGTTCGTCAAGCACAAAATACTCGATGCCATCGGCGACCTGTATCTGCTGGGCAAGCCTCTGGTGGCCAGGTATGTGGCCTGCAAATCGGGCCATGGCCTGAACAACCAGCTTGCGCGCGCCTTGCTCGCCAGCCAGGAATCCTGGGAACTCGTTACCTACGAGTCTCCGGCCGCGGCGCCCAAGGCGTTCGCCAACGAATGGAAATTCGCCTAGCAGGTTGTTTGCATTAAAATGGCGGCTTGGCCGGTTATTCGGCTTTGCCGTGATGAACCAGCAGCCTGTTTACGGCATCGGCCAAGGGCCCGGGCTTCAGGGTGTCTCTGAGCTTCGCAAACGCGCTCAGCGCGTCGTTGTCCAAAGGCACGGCTATTTTGGTCTGTGTCGTTTTTGTCTGGCTTTGTAACAAGCCGGCTTGAACCTTGACGCTTATTTCATTAAGGTTCCATCCACTCCCCGCCAACAGCTGAACGATGCGGGGAGCCAATTGCCGCAATCTTGCCGCATAGGCAGCGCTGGGAACCGCCAGCGTGATTTGCTGTCTGTCTATGCGTGCCACTTTGCATACCTGCGCCAGGGCGGGCGGTAAAACCTGTTTCGCGGCCTGTTCTATCGACAGCAGCATCCGTGCCGTCGACAGCACATTGGCGCCGTGCTGGTCGCTGTCCAGCCAGTCCACCGCCGTGTGGCTGGCGGAGCCGCGTTTGTCGAACGGTTGACCTGGGTTTCGGGGCATGCGGCTCTAATACCTAAAGTTAGTAAGGATTTCTAGTGAGAATTGTATTGTTGAAGGGGCTGTCTGGCGAATCCGCGGCCAAAGGGCTTAAATTGCCTCTGGCCGGGGTCCTGGCCGTCCTCGGCCTGGGCATGGCCGCCGGGGCCGGCGCCTGGGTGCAGGCCCGCCTAAGCCCGCCCGCCGCGCTCAGCGCCACGCAAGAGCGCGCCCTGGCCGACCTGGCGGTGCGCGATTCCAATTATATTCGCGGCAATGTCGACCTTATGGCCGCCAAGGTGGGCGACCTGCAGGCCAAGCTCATCGCCATGGAAGGCTTGAGCAAACGGGTGGCGCAAGTGGCGGGGGTTTCGTATACCGACCCCGAAATCCAGGCGGATCTTTCCACCCAGGCCCAGGCGGGCGTCATGGACTACATCACCCCCGACGACGCCGCCGACTTGAGTTCCTCGGAAAGCCTGGGACGCGAGCTCGACCGCCTGCAACGGCAGGTGGCTTTGCAAGGCGACCGTTTCGCCATGCTGGATCTGGCCCTGACCAAGCGTGCGGGGGTCGAGGCCAGTCTGCCCACCTACCAGCCCGTCAACTATCCTTATTTGAGCTCGTCGTTCGGATGGCGCCGCAATCCCGTCACGGGCCGCTACGCCATGCACGAAGGCCTGGACTTCGCGGCGCCCAGGGGCACCCCCATCCGGGCCGCGTCGGGGGGCGTCGTGACCGAAGCGGGGCGGGTTTCAGGGTACGGCAAAATGGTGGAAATCAACCATGGCAACGGCCTGGTGACCCGCTATGCCCATGCTTCCAAACTGGACGTCAAGGCGGGGGATATCGTCGAAAAAGGCCAGGTGATCGCCAATGTGGGCACCACCGGGCGTTCGACCGGGCCCCACCTGCATTTCGAGGTGCGCATGGCGGGCCATCCGCTGGATCCAACCCTGTTTCTTGCCAAGGCGCAGCCCGGCCCCACCATGGTCGCGGATGCGTCGAAGCAAGTTAAAGCCATCTTGCCTAAGGTGCGTTAAACTGTCTCGTTTTCCCGCGGTTTTTGCCGCCAACCCTAAATAATATGAGCCAGGCAGCAGGCCGCAGGCCGGTTAGCCCGCATCATCGACACAAGAATGGTTTCTTTGCTAAAAAAGCTTATTGGTAGTCGCAACGATCGGATACTCAAGCAATATCGCAAGCAAGTCGCACAAATCAACGCGCTCGAACCTGCCATGGCTGCCTTGTCCGACGAGCAGCTGCAGGCCAAGACAGACGAGTTCCGCGCCCGGTACCAGGCAGGCGCCTCGCTGGACAGCTTGTTGACGGAAGCCTTTGCCGTGGTTCGGGAAGCCAGCAAGCGGGTATTCGGCATGCGCCACTTCGACGTCCAGATGCTGGGCGCCATTACCCTGCACAGCGGAAAAATCGCCGAAATGCGCACCGGCGAGGGTAAGACCCTGATGGCTACCCTGGCCGTCTATCTGAATGCCTTGTCGGGCCGCGGCGTGCACGTCGTGACCGTCAACGATTACCTGGCCCGGCGCGATGCCGAGTGGATGGGCCGCTTGTACGGCTTCCTGGGCATGTCGGTGGGCGTGGTCGTTCCTCAGCAAGAGAACGAGGAAAAAGTAGCCGCCTACGCGGCCGACATCACTTATGGCACCAACAACGAATACGGTTTCGATTATCTGCGCGACAACATGGAGTACCGCGCCGAAGACCGCCGCCAGCGCGAGCTGGCCTACGCCATCGTCGACGAGGTCGACTCCATTCTTATCGATGAAGCCCGTACGCCGCTGATCATCTCCGGCCAGGCCGAGGACAACACCGACCTGTACATCCGCATGAACGTCGTGCCGCCCATGATGACGCGCATGTCGGGCGAGCCCAAGCCCCACGAGCCCGAACCCGAAGGCGATTTCTGGGTCGACGAAAAAGGCCAGCAGGTTCATTTGTCCGAGGCCGGCATGATCAAGGCCGAGCAGATCCTCGTCGACATCAAGGTGCTGCCCGAGGGCGATTCGCTGTACGAACCCCGCCATATTTCGCTTATCCATCATCTTATGGTGGCGCTGCGCGCGCACAATCTGTTCTTTCGCGACCAGCAATACGTGGTGCAGAACGACGAAGTGGTCATCGTCGACGAGTTCACGGGGCGGCTCATGGCCGGCCGGCGCTGGTCCGACGGCCTGCATCAGGCGGTGGAGGCCAAAGAGGGCGTCCGCATCCAGAACGAAAACCAGACCCTGGCATCCATTACGTTCCAGAATTACTTCCGCATGTACGACAAGCTGGCGGGCATGACGGGCACGGCCGATACCGAGGCGTTCGAGTTCCAGGAAATCTATGGCCTGGAAACCGTCATCGTTCCCACCAACCGGCCCATGGCCCGTATCGACCAGAACGACCAGGTCTTCAAGACCGACCACGAAAAGTACAACGCCATCAAGGCCGACATCGAAGACTGCCACAAGCGCGGTCAGCCGGTGCTGGTGGGTACGACCAGCATCGAGAACTCCGAATTGCTGTCGGGCCTGCTTAAAAAGGCCGGCTTGCCGCACGAAGTCCTGAACGCCAAGCAGCATGCGCGCGAGGCCGAGATCGTGGCCGAGGCGGGCTTGCCGGGGCGGATTACCATCGCCACCAATATGGCGGGCCGGGGCACCGATATCGTGCTGGGCGGCAGCGTCGAGAAGCAGATCGATTTCGTCCGGCGGGACGAATCCCTGCCCGAGCAGGAAAAGGCCGAGCGCATCGAAAGCCTCAAGGCCAATTGGCTGCCTTCCAACGAGGCGGTCAAGGCGGCGGGCGGACTGCGCATCATCGGCACCGAGCGCCACGAGTCGCGCCGCATCGACAACCAGTTGCGCGGCCGCGCCGGCCGCCAGGGCGATCCGGGCTCGTCGCGCTTCTATCTGTCGCTGGAAGACTCGCTGATGCGCATTTTCGCGGGCGACCGGGTGCGCGCCATCATGGAACGCCTGCGCCTGCCCGAGGGCGAGCCCATCGAGGCGCGCATGGTGTCGCGTTCCATCGAGTCGGCGCAGCGCAAGGTCGAAGCGCGCAACTTCGACATGCGCAAGCAACTGCTCGAATACGACGACGTCGCCAACGATCAGCGCAAGGTCTTGTATGCGCAGCGCAACGAGGTGCTGGAGTCGTCCGACGTCTCTGAAACCATCGACAATCTGCGCGTGGCCGCGATCTCGGAGGTCTTCCGAGCGTACATTCCCGAGCAAAGCATGGAAGA
This sequence comes from uncultured Burkholderiaceae bacterium, assembly GCA_937871985.1. The sequence continues at coordinate 22,564 of CALMPB010000123.1, read as the reverse complement.
GCAGTGGGACGTGCCCGCTTTGCAGACGCTGCTGGAATCCGACTGGCAAATCGTCCTGCCGTTGGCCGAGATGCTCGACAAAGAGCCCAATCTTACCGACGACGACCTGCATGAGCGCGTGGTGGCCGAGGCCAACCGCCTGTATCAGGCCAAGGTGGATCTCGTGGGCCGCGAAAACTGGGCGCCGTTCGAGCGCTCGGTGCTGCTGCAGGCCATCGATACACATTGGCGCAGCCATTTGCTGGCGCTCGATCACCTGCGCCAAGGCATTCATTTGCGCGGCTATGCGCAAAAAGATCCCAAGCAGGAATACAAGCGCGAAGCGTTCGAGCTGTTCTCCGACATGCTCGACCGCATCCGCAACGACGTCGTGAAGGTGTTGCTGACGGTCAAGATCCAGTCCGCCGAGCAGGTGGAAGTGGCCGAGCCCGAGCCGGCCAATCTGGATAACGTGAGGTACCATCATTCGGATTACGACGCGGCCCTGAGCGGCGCCGACCCCGGAATCGCCGAAGCCGCCAGCGCGGCGGCCATGCCCAAGGTGGGCCGCAACGACCCCTGCCCCTGCGGCAGCGGCAAAAAATACAAGCACTGCCACGGCAGGTTGGCTTAGGGTAGAGAAAAAACCGGATGCGACCATCCGGTTTTTTTACGCCTTTCGCCGCCGGGCCGCCCCAAGGCGAAAGAGCCCCCTTGGGGGGCAGCAAGCCGCGTCAGCGGCGCGGCGTGGGGGCACTTTATTTACATCAAGAAGACCGATGCCAGGCCCAGGAAAAGGAAGAAGCCCAGGGTGTCGGTGGCGAAGGTGAGCAAGACGGACGACCCCATGGCGGGATCCTTGCCGAAGCGGTCGCGCAGGATGGGGATGAGCACGCCCAGGGTTGCGCCGATAAGCATATTGCCGATCATGGCCGCCATCATGACCAGCGCGATGGCCCAGGAACTGGAAATGAACCAGGCGAAACCGGCCGTGATGAGGCTGCCGCACAGCCCCACCAGCAGCGTGACGGTGGATTCGCGCCGCACCAGCTGCCAGGCGTTCGAGCCGGAGATGCGGCCCACGGCCATGGCGCGGATGATCATGGTCATGGTCTGGTTGCCCGAGTTGCCGCCGATGCCGGCGACGATGGACATGAGGAAGGCCAGGATGACGATGTGGCTGACGGTGTCCTCGAAGCGCGACGCGACGAACGAGGCGAACGACGCCGTGCACAGATTGACCAGCAGCCAGGGGGCGCGGTTTTTCATGGCGTCCAGCACGGGCGCGAAGATGTCTTCCTCCTGCAGACCGGCGCGGGAAAGTTCTTGCTCCTGCGAGTCTTCCTGGATGACGTCGACCACCTCGGCAATGGTGACCCGGCCGATGAGGCGGCCCTGGTCGTCGATGACCGGCGCGGAGACCAGGTCGTAGCGCTCGAACGCGCCCGCCGCGTCGGCGTCGGAGTCGAGGGGATTCAGCGTGAGGTAGTCGGTGGTCATGACCTGCGCGACGTGGATGTCGGGCTCGCTGACCAGGAGCTTGGACAGCGCCAGGGTGCCCAGCAGCTTGTCCTGGCGGTCGACCACGAAGATCTGGTCGGTGTGGTCGGGCAGTTCGTGCAGGCGGCGCAGATAGCGCAGCACGACTTCCAGGGTGACGTCGTCGCGCACACGGACCATTTCGAAGTCCATGATGGCGCCGACCGTATCCTCGGGGTAGCCCATGGCCTCGATGAGCTGGGCACGCTCTTCGTCGGTCAGCCCTTTTTGCACTTCCGCCACGACGTCCGCGGGCAGGTCGGCCACGAGGTCGGCGATTTCGTCCGCGTCCATGGTGCCGGTGGCCGCCACCAGATCCTGGTGATCCATGGATTCGATGAGCGATTCCCGGGCCCAGTCGTCGACCTCGAGCAGCACGTCGGCATCGTGTTCGGCATCGACCAGTTGCCAGACGGCCTGGCGCTCGTTGACCGGCAGCGACTCCAGAATAAAGGCGATATCGGACGGATGCAGATTGTTGATGATCGCCCGGATTTCGTTTTCGTGCTGCCGGTGCACCATGCCTTCAAGCAGGTTGGAGCGTTCGTCGTCCTCGAACTGACGATGGGCCAGCGCCTCGACGACCTCCTGGCGTTTGAGGATGCCCTGGAGCTTTTGCAAGGCCTGCTGCGCATCCTCGGGGTCCAGCCGCCGAGGGATGACAATGGGCTCGCTTTCGGGCGTGGCTTGGGTTTCCTGCATGGGCAAACCTTGGTTAGACTGAAGGAAGAGGGCGGGGTTTGCGCGAATCGTCGGTGGCGACGTAGGTGAAGGTGGCTTCGGTGACTTTGACGACCTCGGACTGCATGTGCTGGCGCTCGGCGTAGACTTCGACGAACACGGTGATCGAGGTTCGGCCCGTGCCGACGATTTCGGCGTAGTAGCTGAGCAGATCGCCGACGAAAACCGGCTGCTTGAACGTGAACGCGTTGACGGCGACGGTGACGACGCGGCCCTGGGCGAGCCGGGCGGCGGGCACCGAGGCGGCGATGTCGGCTTGCGCCATGATCCAGCCGCCAAAGACGTCGCCATGAATGTTGGCATCGGAGGGCTGGGGCATGACGCGCAGGATCGCGTGGCGGTTGGGCGGCGGCAAAGCCGTTGGGTTTGTAGCGTCCAAGTGCAGCTCCGGGAGGGTCTTGGCCCGCGGGAACGGGCCTGTTGAAGGTAAGCTGGCGCCATCGGCGGCGGGCCGGCCTGATCCCTTAGACAATAGCACGCTATTTTAACGGCTCTGCGACAAGTCGTGGCGAATGGGCGCAGACCTGTTCCACTGTTGCGTTTGCGCCAAGCCGGAAAATCGCGGACCGTCAGGAGACGGCTGCGGCGCGGGCCAGGCGGCGCGTGGCCAGCTCGACCCAGTAGGTGGCTCCGATCGGCAAAAGGGCGTCGTTGAAATCGTAGCTGCCGTTGTGCAGGGTGCAGGGACCCAGGCCGTGGCCGGCGCAGCGGTGGTCGCCCTGGCCATTGCCTATCCAGACATAGCAGCCCGGCTTTTCCTGCAGCATGAAGGCGAAGTCTTCGGAGCACATGGAGGGGCGCACGGAGGGATCGACCTGTTCGGCTCCGACGATGGCGGCCGCGACCCGGGCGCAGAATGCGGCTTCGTCGGGGTGGTTGACCGTGGGCGGATAGTTGCGCGAAAAATTGAAGCTGGCCTTGCAGTTCATGGCCAGGCAGCCGAGCTCGGTGATTTCGGCCATGCGCTTTTCGATGAGGTCGAGGGCGGCGGTGGAAAAGGTGCGCACGGTGCCGCGCATGGTTGCATCGTTGGGGATGACGTTGTCGGCCGAGCCCGCGTGGATTTGGGTGATGCTGAGCACGGCCGGATCCTGCGGGTCGAGCTCGCGCGAAATGATGGTCTGGAAGGTCTGGGCCAGGTGCACCGCCGCCATGACGGGGTCGTTGCCCATGTGGGGCATGGCGGCATGGGCGCCTTTGCCTTCGATGTGGATTTCGAACACATTGCTGGAGGCCATGATGGGCCCCTCCACCATGCCGAAGGATCCGGCCGGCATGCCCGGCCAGTTGTGCATGCCGAATACGGCTTCCATGGGAAACAGCCGGAACAAACCGTCTTCGATCATTTTCTTGGCGCCGCTGAAGCCTTCTTCGGCGGGCTGGAAAATCGCGTAGATGGTACCTTCGAAGTCCCGGTGCCCGGCCAGGTAGCGTGCCGCGGACAGCAGCATGGCCGTGTGCCCGTCATGGCCGCAGGCGTGCATTTTGCCGGGGTGCCGGCTGGCATGCTCGAAGGTGTTGACCTCTTGCATGGGCAGGGCGTCCATGTCGGCGCGCAGCCCTACCGCGCGGCCGTTGTCGGTTTTGCCCCGTATGATGCCCACCACGCCGGTGCCGCCCAGGCCGCGATGGATTTCTATTCCCCATGACTCGAGCTGGCGGGCCACCAGATCGGAGGTTCTGAGTTCTTCGTAGGCGAGTTCCGGGTGGGCATGAATGTCGCGCCGGATGGCGGTAAGATCGTCTTGCCACTGGACGATGGGGTCGGCTAGTTTCATGGGTCCACGTCTTGGTTGTGATGCTGGTCAATAAACTGTACCCTGATCGCGGCGTATCATCAAATTATGGGGGCGTGTTCGTGCAAAAACCCTGGTTGTCACATTATCCCGAAGGCGTTCCGCCGCAAATCGATCCCGACGGCTACGAGTCTTTGGTGGATCTGCTGGATCAGGCCTGCGCCAGGCATGCCGACCGGCGCGCGCTGGTGTTCATGGGCAGTTGCCTTTCGTATGCCGAGCTGGACAGGCACGCCAAAGCCGTGGCGGGCTGGCTGCAAAGCCTGGGCCTTCCCGCCGGCAGCCGCGTCGCCCTGATGATGCCCAACATCATGCCGTATATGGCGGTGCTGCTGGGCACCTTGCGCTGCGGCATGGTGGCCGTCAATGTCAATCCCATGTATACCGCGCCGGAGCTCGAGCATCAATTGCGCGACAGCGACGCCGACGTCATTTTCATTTTCGAGAACTTTGCCGCCACCTTGCAGCAGGTGCCTGTTCCCGCGCGTCCGCGCCACGTCGTGCTGGTGCCGGTGGGCGGCTTGCTGGGGTTCAAGGGGTGGGTGCTGGATTTCGCCGTGCGGTACCTAAAGCGCATGGTGCCGCCATACAGCCTGGACGGCGCCCTGATGCTGAGCCGGATGTTGAGCCGGGGCGCGGCGGCGGGCTTCATCCAGCCGGGCATCGCGCGGGACGACGTTGCCATATTGCAATATACGGGCGGGACGACGGGAACGCCCAAAGGCGCCATGCTGACGCATCGCAATCTCGTAGCGAACGTCCTGCAGGTGCAGGCCGTGGCGCGCCCTGTGCTGGGCGAGAAGCAGGGCGAAGGCATGGTCATCCTTACGGCCCTGCCCCTGTACCACATCTTCGCCCTGACCGTATGCGGCCTTTTCGCCGCCCATGCGGGGATGACCAGCGTGCTCATTGCCGATCCGCGCAAGCTCGGCACGATACTCGACGCCTGGCGCAAGGATCCGGTCAATATCTTTCCGTCCGTCAATACCTTGTTCAACGGGCTGCTCAACAAGGCCGAGTTCGCGAAACTCGATTTTTCGGCTCTGCGGCTGTGTTTCGGGGGCGGCTCGGCGGTGCAGCAGGCCGTTGCCCAGAAGTGGCAAGCCGTCACGGGCCTGCCCATTATCGAAGGCTACGGTTTGTCCGAGACCTCGCCGGTGGCGCTGGTCAATCCTACCAATGCCAGCGAGTATTCGGGGGATATCGGCTTTCCCCTGCCGTCCACCGATATCGTCGTGCTGGGAGAGAACGACCGCGAGCTGCCGCCCGGCGAAGCCGGAGAACTGGCAATACAGGGCCCGCAGGTCATGAAGGGCTATTGGCAGCGGCCCGAGGAAACCGCCGCGTCGTTCACCGCCAGTGGTTTTTTCAAGACCGGCGACATCGCCATCATGAGCGCCGAGGGGCGGGTGCGCATCATCGATCGCAAGAAAGACATGATTCTGGTGTCGGGGTTCAATGTGTACCCCAACGAGGTCGAGCAGGTGGTTGCCCAGCATCCGGGGGTTCTCGAGTGCATGGTGCTTGGACTGCCCAGCGCGCAGACCGGCGAAATGGTTGCCCTGTACGTCGTGAAAAAAGATCCCGCCCTGACCGAGCAGGATCTGCGCGACTGGTGCGCCCGCCAGCTTACCGGCTACAAGCGTCCGCATGTCATTGAGTTTCGCGCCGAGCTGCCCAAGAGCAATGCCGGCAAGCTGCTGCGCCGGGCGTTGCGCGACGAGGTCCTGCAAAAAAATTAGGAGTTGGTGGGTTTCAAATGGGGCTGGATCATGGTGTTCAGTGCGTCGGCGATATGCGTGTTGGCCGCGTACACATAGCCCTTGGCAGGCCAGGAGTCCTTGTGGAGCATGTCTTCGGCCACCCCGCCCGCTTCGCGGACGATAAGGGTGCCGGCGGCGATGTCCCATGGGGCCAGGCCCATTTCCCAGTAGCCGTCGTAGCGTCCGCAAGCCACCCAGGCCAGATCCAGCGCGGCCGAGCCCATGCGGCGCACACCGCGCGTATTGTGCATGGCGGCGTCCAGGGTCGGCATGTATTGGTCGTAGAACGAGAAATCGCGAAACGGCAGGCCGGTTGCCAGCAGGGAGTCCGCCAGGTTGCGGGACTGCGAGCATGAAATCCGGTATTCGTTGAGCCAGGCGCCTATGCCGTGCATGGCGGTGAAGAGTTCTTCGCGATTGGGGTCGTAGATGACGGCGATGACGGGAGTGTCTTGCTGCAGCGGCTGTTCGTCGGCGTTCATGCAGCCGGCATGGGCGACAAGCGCGATGGAAACGGCATAGTGCGGAATGCCGTGCAGGAAGTTCGTGGTGCCGTCAAGCGGGTCGATGTACCAGGTGGCGTGCGAGCCGTCGCTGCCGCCGGACTCTTCGGCGACGATGCCGAATTCGGGAGTCTGCTCGCGCAGGATGGCGATGATGGCCGCTTCGGCTTCGCGATCCGCCTGCGAGACGAGGTCGTTTTGCGCTTTTTGGTCGACGATCAAATCATTGCGGTGGCGAGCATGCGCCTGCAGGATGGCCGCGGCGGCGTGGGCCGCGGTAACGGCAGTCTTCAGGCATTCGCTAAGGTGCAACGAGGAAGATTTCATACAATTCGATCGTGCTCTGGTAACGTGGCTTCTTAGTTTACGCAACATTTGATCCGGTGTCTTTGAATGCGCCGACGCGCTTTCGGGGAAATCGTTGCTTATTTCATTATGACTTTTCAGTTTGAGCCCTTGGTTCCGGCCGACGTGGCGTTCGATCAGGGCGGCACGCCCATGAGCAAGCGCTATGGCGATATCTACCATGCCCGGCAGGGCGCCATGGCGCAGGCCGAGCATGTGTTCCTGCGCGGCAACGCCCTGCCCGAACGCTGGAGGGGCCGGGCCGGCTTTACGGTGTGCGAAACGGGATTCGGGCTGGGGCAGAACTTCCTGGCGCTTTGGCACGCCTGGCGATCCGACCCCCAACGTTCGACGCGTCTGCATATGGTGTCGTTCGAGGCGCATCCGTTCAGCCGCGCCGATCTGGCGCATGTCCTGTCGCCCCGCGTGCCGGCTCCGATGGCCGATCTGGCGCGCCAGCTCGTCGACCAGTGGCCGGCGCTGCTGCCCGGCATGCACAGGCTGGAGTTCCAGGGGGGCGCCGTGACATTGACCCTGGCATTCGGCGCGGTGGGCCGCATGGCTCACTTGATGCAGGCCCGCGCCGATGCGTTTTTCCTGGATGGCTTTTCGCCTAGAAAAAATCCCGAGATGTGGACGCCTTCGTTGTTCGGGCAACTGGTGCGCCTGGCCGCCAGGGGGGCGACGGCAGCCACATGGTGCACGGCCAGGGAAGTGCGCGATGCCTTGTCGGATGCCGGCTTCCTGGTTTCCAGGGCGCCGGGCCTGGGCGGCACCCGCGACATGACAGTGGCGGCGCTGCGCCCCAACCTCGGACGCGACGAGCCCTGCTCGGCCCCGAACGATACGGTGCTGGTGGTGGGCGGAGGACTGGCCGGGGCCGGCGTGGCGCACAGCCTGGCTCTGCGCGGCCAGCCGTGCCTGGTCATCGACCCGGTGTTCGAGCAGGGCCTGGGCGCCAGCCACAAGGGCCATGTAGCCGCGGCGATCACGCCGCTGATCTCGCGCGACGATGATCTGCGGGCCCGGCTGACGCGCGCCGGATCGCACAGGGCCTTGCAGCGCTGGCAGCCTCTACCCGCCAGTGCGCGGCCGAGTCGTTGCGGAACCATCGAATTGGTGCAGGATGGCGCCGAAGAAAGCGAGCGCCGCCGGACTCTGGAGGAATTGTCGTTCCCCCGCGATTGGGCGTCGTGGCTGGATGGCGGCCAGGCTTCGCAGCTTGCGGGTTTTCGGGTGCCGCAGGGAGGCGTGTATTTTGCGGATGGGCAGTTGGCCCGGCCCGAGCCGCTTATCGAGGCGTTGCTGAGCAGTCCGGGCGTGCGCTGCCTGGCCGCAAGCGTGGGCGGGCTGGAGCCGGCCCACGCCGGGGGATGGCGAGTCCTTGACGCCGGCGGCGTGCCGCTTGCCGAGGGGACCACGGTGGTGCTGGCCAATGCGGCCCGGGCACGCGGGCTGTTGCCGGCGGGCGAGGGCTTGCCCAAATTGCGCGCCATGCACGAATTGGCCGGGCAGGTCAATTATTTCGAGCCTGGTCCCCGCCATGAACCCGCGTTGATTCTAGGGGGCGCGGGGTACTGGCTGCCCCGTACCGCCGGGATATGCGTGGGCGGCAGCACCTACGTGCCCAATGCCGCTGAAAGCGCGGTCACGGCCCGGGGCAGGGCGGATATCGTCAGGAAGCTGTCCGGCATGCTGGCTGTTCCGGAGGGCGAACTGGCGGGCTGGGGGGCGGGCGGCCGCGGCTGGGCGGGTTGGCGGGCCGTGATTGCCGGCCGTCTGCCAGTCATTGGAGAGCTGGCGCATGCCCCCGGCGTATGGCTGGCCTGCGCGTATGGATCGCGAGGCTTGACATGGTCGGCCCTGGCAGGAGACATTATTGCTGCGGGCTTGCACCACGAGCCTTTGATGCTGGAGCGCGATTTACTGCGCGCAGTAGCGCCGCGCTAGGCGATATTCAAGGTTTTTCTGAGGGCATGGAATTGAGCCGATTTTATTTTATAGCGTAAATCCGTCAAAATAGTATCTTTTAATGAGTTTTAGCCAATTACCAAGGATTGCGCTGTGCCGCCCAAGTCTGACTTTGCTCACGTGACGCAACTGAACGCCTTACAGTTTTTAACCGCGAAATCGACGCGCGTCGATTTCGCCGTCGACGACACCGCCCTGCAGCTTCATGTCGAGGCGCATGCGCCTGGCGTGTATCGCCTGCGCGCGGCGCAGGCTGCCGTGCTGCTCGACGAAAAGCCCACCATGCGTTCGCGTCAGCAAGCCGAGATGCTGCTGGCCCGCCAGGAGGCGGTGGGCGAGCTGGCGGTCAGTTCCATTCCCGAACGCGAGCAGCAGGGCTGGCGCCTGGAGCAGGGCGATGTCGTACTGGAAATCACGCATTCGCCCTTGCAGTTCACATTGAGCCGGGGCGATCAGTGCCTGGTTGCGTCGGAACCCATGGCGGCGCTGGGCCTGGCCCGCATTCGGGAAGACGAGCAGGGCTGGCGCCTGGGGTTCGATCTGGATGGCGACGACAGCCTGTACGGTCTTGGGGAAACCTCTGGCGACCTGGAGCGGCGCGGGCAAAAAATCGTTGCCGACCATCCGCGGGGTCGGGCGCTGCCCCTGGTGTGGAGCACCAAGGGCTGGGGCGTTTATGTCAACAGCCTGGGACGGGTCGAGCACGACCTTGGCGTCGAGAATCCCGATGTCTATTCCATAGCCCTGCACGATCCGGTGCTGGACGTCTTTTTGTTCGCGGGCGAGCCGGCGGAAATTCTCAATCAGTACACGGCGCTTACCGGCCGGGCCGGCCAGCCCGGCTTGTGGCCCATGGGGATCTGGCTGGATCAGGCCAGCGGCCAGTCCGTCCAGACGACGTTGACGCAAGTGCGGCAATTGCGCGAATCCGGCCTGGGCCTGGATGCGGTTCAATTGGCGGCGCCCGCCGTCTACGGGTTTCAGGCCGACAAGCCGGCGTTCGAGTGGGATGCTGCGCGCGTCGAGGATGTCCGGACGGTGCTGGCGGATTTCCAGGAGCTCGCGGTCCAGCTCGTGGCGCCCACGTTTCCCGGCGTTCTGGCTGGTTCCAGCATGTTCGACGAATGGGAAGACCGCGGCTGGCTGCTCATGAGCGACGAGGGCGGCGCGCATGTTTTCGCGGGCTGCGCGGCTTCGGACGGCAAGCCGTTCGGCTTGCTCGACCTTACCTATAAAGATGTCTACAAGCTTTGGTCCGAGCGCCAGCGCCAGATGTTCGACGAGGGCGTGGGGGCGCCGGCCTGCGATGCGCAATTCGATATTCCCGACGGTGTTACCGCCCGAAGCGGCGAAACCGGCGCGGTATTGCGTGCCATTTATCCATTGCTGGCGCGCCGAGCCTTGTTCGATGCCGTTGCGGGCCACAAGACGCCTCAGGAAGGCGTGGTGCTGAGTTCCGACCTTTTTCCCGCGGTGCAGCGCTACGCCTGGCAACGTGGGCCCAAAGTCGAAAACAGCTGGGCTGGGCTCGAGCATTCGCTGCGCACGGCGTTGGCGCTGGGCGCCAGCGGCGTGCCGGTGCAGATGCACACCTTGGGCAATTCCGCGGCGCCGGTCAACGGCATGAACGCCGAACTGTACATACGCTGGCTTGCCGCCAGCGTGTTTTCGGCCAACTTCAGCTTCCAGGGTTCGCCCGCCTTGCTGCCGAGCGCCTTCGACGCCAAAACCCAGGCCCTCGTGCAGCACTGGCTGCAATGGCGCTACCGCCTGGTGCCGTACGTGCTCGGCATCATCGAGGATGCGGTGCGCACCGGCCTGCCGGTGCAGCGGTCGATGGCGCTGGCCTTTCCCGGCGATCCCGTTGCGCATGCCTGGGACACTCAATATCTGCTGGGGCCGGCCCTGCTGGTGGCTCCCGTCCTGGCGTCGGGCGAGGAAACGAAAGTGTATTTGCCCGAAGGCGATGCGTGGTGGGACTTGAACACCGGCTGGCGCTACGAGGGCGGAACCACCTGGACGGTGCGGACGGGGCTCGATACCTTGCCTATTTTCGGCCGGGAAGGACATATGCTGTGCCTGGGGCCTGTGGTTCAAAATACCAGCGAGTTCAACTCGGCGCGCCTGCTCGACGAGGTCTGGATGTTCGGCATGCCCGAGCACAGTCCGGTCGTCATGCGCAACAAGATACGCGTCATGCAGATGCAGGGCTCCAGCTACATCAAAGGACTCGAAGGCCTGCGCATTCTGCCCTCCGAAGGGCTGGAAGTAAAACGCCGTGGGGCCGAGGTGCGCATCTCCCGCATACGTTGATTCGGCGGGCCGGGAACGCCGGCCCGATTTTCGGCCTCCAATGGGTAAAGCTACTCATAACAAGGACGCCGCATGTCGCTCGCGCTGATTCATCCCCCCGATTTGCCCGACACGGATGCCGGGCTGGCGCAATGCGTCGCGCAAGGCAATCTGCGCGCGCTGACGGTGTTGATGCGCCGCTATAACCAAAGGCTTTATCGTGTGGCGCGCAGTATTCTGCACAACGAGGCCGACGCGGAAGAGGCGGTTCAGGAAGCCTTTTATCTTGCGTACCGGGCCATGGGCACGTTCCGGGGGGATGCCAGTCTTTCCACATGGCTGACGCGGATCGTCGTCAACGAGTCGACCCGGCGCCTGCGCAAAGGCAAGCGCCTTTCCTCCTTGCTGGAATTCAGCGATGCGCTCGAGTCGTTCGACGACGGCGAGCGCGGCGATATCAACGGGGCGAGGCCCGAGCAGCCGGAGCAGGCCATGGCACGTCAAGAAATGCGCCGATTGATCGAAGCAAAAATCGATGAATTGTCCGATGAGTTCCGGACGGTATTCGTCATGCGCGCGATCGAGGGTTTGCCGGTCGACGAGGTATCGGCATGCCTGGGCATTCCCGCCTCGACGGTGCGCACCCGCTACTTCCGGGCCAGGGCCCTGCTGCGCAAGATGATGGCGCGTGACGTGGGGCTGGGCCTGGAAGACGCATTTTCATTTGCCGGCGCGCGTTGCGACCGCATCGTCGCGGCGGTGTTGAGCCGCCTGGAGCGGGCTTCGACGCCGCCTTCCTGACGCCCGTCCCTGATCCCTTTCTTGTCGTTGTACCGATCCTCCGGCCATTGGCCGATGAGGACGGGACTGCTGTTGCCTTTTGTTGGACGAAGTTCTTGAATAGGAGTGGTGCCATGTCGTTTCTCAATTATCTTTCACAGCCGGAGCTGGGCTTGAGCGGTTCGCGGCGTTTTTTCCTGGGCCGTTCGGGCTTGATGCTTTCGGGGGCCGCCGTTGCCTTGATGGCGGGCAACGAGGCGCTGGCCAAAGGCCAAGGCTCGAAATCGGCCGAATCGGATGTGCGGGTTCTGAACAGCGCGCTGGGCGCCGAGCTCGAGGCGATCGCCGCCTATCAGTTGGGGGCGGACAGCGGCTTGCTGAAAAAGCCGGCGCTGGATCTGGCCCTGACCTTCCAGGGGCAGCACCGCGAGCACGCGGAGCTGTTGGCAAAAACCGTGGGCAAGCTGGGCGGTAAAGCGGTGGTCGCGAAAGAAAAATACCACTTCCCGACGGACACGCTCAAAACGCAGGCCGACGTCCTGCGCTTTGCGGCAATGCTCGAAAAGGGCGCTGTCAGCGCGTATCTTGGCGCGGTGCCCGTGTTCGACAATCGCGATCTGGCCAAGGCGGCTGCCAGCATACTGGGCGACGAAGCCATGCATTGGGCTGTTTTGCGGCAAGCACTCGGAGAGGCCCCGGTTCCCTCGGCCTTCATGTCGTGAACGGGAGGTTTGCCTGGCTGCTTTGTCTCTGTATTGGGGGCCTGGGCATAAGCAGTGCTTATGCCCAGGCCCCCATGACGGGCGATGCCGCGCGGGGGAAGGACATTTATTCCCGCTGCCTGGCCTGCCACGCCCTGGCGTATGATCGAACCGGGCCCCGGCATTGCGGTTTGTTCGGGCGCAAGGCCGGATCGGTCGAGGGGTTTCAGTACTCCAAGGCGATGCGCGATTCGCACATCGTGTGGGATGAAAAAACGCTGAACTGGTTTCTGGCCAGTCCCATGACGGCGATTCCCGGGACGGCCATGGGGTATGCCGGCATTCCCGATCCCCAGGAGCGAGCGGACTTGATTGCGTATTTGAAGCAGGAGAACGAAGGCCCCGATTGCGCGAAAAAGCCTTAGGAGCAGGCCTGGCGGGAGCCGTTTTTGCTGCCGGAAGCCTGGCATCGAGGCTCAATGCGAAGGCGGATTTGCACGGCTTGCGGAGAGGGTTTTTGACGCAAGCCGTGCGGTGTGCCAATTTGACAACACCCCAAAAAGAACTCATAATCGCGTTCTTTGGTTCAAAATGGGTTGGTAGCTCAGTTGGTAGAGCACCGGACTTTTAATCCGTTGGTCCCGGGTTCGAGCCCCGGCCAGCCCACCAATAAATCTAAAAGAATCAATATGTTAAAGCCGCCCTTGGGCGGCTTTTTCTATTTGGCGCGTTTTCCTGTCTTTTGTAATCCCCCCGGATTGCATGTCGAGTTGCGGCGCCGTTCTCCGTTCCGTCAATAGTGGTAGCGGCAAGAGATTATGGTGATAGCAGCCTCATCCACCGCATACACCAGGCGGTTGGTATCGTCTACGCGTCGAGACCAGAAGCCCGACAAATTTTCCTTCAAGGGCTCAGGTTTGCCAATGCCCTCGAAAGGTGTGCGCCTTACATTTTCAATGAGCTTGTTGATTCGTTTGAGCGTCTTGCGATCCTGATCTTGCCAGTAAACGTAATCGTCCCACGCTGCATCAGTCCAGCACAGCAGGCGGTCAGTCATCGACCAGTTCTCGAACCTTTGCCTTGCCAGCGCGATACTGCTCGATGGAACGACTGAGGTGCTCTGCGTTGGCGGGCGAGCGCAATAGATGCACGGTTTCCATCAGGCTGTTGTAGTAATCCAGCGACATAACCACCGCATCTTCGGCATCCCGGCGCGTAATGATTGTGGTATTCGCATCATTGACTACGGCATCCAGCACCGTTTTCAAGCTGTTGCGTGCTTCCGAGAAAGAGACTATTTTCATGTGGGTCTCACTTGTACGATCTATTGAACAAGTCTATCAGAAAACCCGAACCTGTACAACTAAATGTACAAGTTGGCTTGGGGGTTTGTGAGTCTGCCAGATGGCTTTCGTGAAAAACAACACATTGGGATCGGCCGCCCCCGATGTGCATTCCGGCAGACCTTTTGTGCTCTTCCATTTCCCTATTTAATTAATCAATCAGTCAATTAAGGGAATTCCCTAGATTTTATTTATTAAACGATTAGTTAATATTATGGCACTGCTTTGCCACACGACGACGGCGCAGCAAAACCACGAACACAAGGAGATGGATTATGAGGATGACAGTATTGGCATTGTCGATTGTCGCAAGCGCTGCCGCGATGACGGCCCAGGCCGCCGACACGATCAAGATCGGCGTGATTCAGCCTTTGACGGGCTCGGTGGCGTATAACGGCGCGGCCGATGTGAACGGCTCCAAAATTGCCGTGAAAGAACGCAATGCCAAGGGCGGCGTGCTGGGCAAGCAAGTGGAACTGGTCATCGAGGACGGAGAATGCCAGCCGTCGAAGACGGTCAACGCGGCGGAAAAACTGATCCAGCAGGACAAGGTGCCGGTGATTTCGGGGGCGTTCTGCAGCTCGGCGACGATCGCGGCGATGAGCGTGGCGGCAAAGTACAAGGTGCCGCTGCTGTCGGGTGTATCGTCCAAAAGCGATCTGACCGAGCGCGGCAACGAGTGGTTCTTCCGCAGCGCGGAAACCGACGGCTTGCTGGCCCGCGCCTTTGCGAAGATTCTGGTCGACCAATTGCATCTGAAGAAGATTGCATACGTTGGGGTCAACGATGACTGGGGCCGCGGCGGCATGAGCGAATTTTCGAAGCAGATCGAGGCCATGGGCGGCCAGACGGCCATGAAGCTTTATTTCGACCACGGCACGACGGATTTCTACACCATGTTGACGCGAGTGCGCGCGGCCAAGCCCGACGGCGTCTTCGTTGCGGCGGAAACCCAGGACGGCTCCATCCTCGTCAAGCAGATGAAGGAGGTCAATCTTCAAAGCAAGGTTTTCGGCGTGGGTAGCTGGGCCACGGCCGATTTCGCGAAGCTGGCGGGCGACGCGGCCGAGGGCATACATGCCGCGGTGCCTTATGCCTACACCATCGACCGCCCCGAGAATAAAGAATTCGTCGCCGCGTACAAGACCGCGTACGGGGAACTGCCCGGCAAATACTCGGCCGCCGGCTACAACGCGCTGAACATCATCATGGATGCGATTGAGCGCGCCGGCTCGGCGGATCCGGACAAGATCCGCCAGGCAATGGCCAAGACCGACTATCACGGCCCCAACGGCTCCTTCAAGTTCGATGCCAAGCGCCAGGCTTATGGTTTCGACGCCGTCCTGGTGCGCCTGAACGATGGGAAGCCGGAAATCGTCGCGCAAGCCACGGTCACCGACGACAAATAGGCGATCAGGGAACCGGGGCCGCCATGCGCAACGGGTTCATTCATGGAGGGAGGAATTGTGTTTGATTTGTTTTTGCAGTTTGTCGTGAATGGACTGGTCAACGGGACGTTCTACGCTTTGTCGGCGCTTGGCCTGACATTGATATTCGGCCTGATGAGATTGGTGAACTTCGCGCATGGTGAGTTCTACATGATGGGAGGGCTTCTGGGCTGGATTGTCACCCAGAAACTGTCCATGGATTTCTTTTCCGGGCTGGTCGTGGTGGTTGTGATCATGGCCGCGTTTGGCTGGCTGCTGGATCGCTACGTGATCGTGAGGATTCGCGACAAAGGGCCCGAGCCCGGCATTTTGCTGACCATAGGGCTGGCGATCTTCCTGACGAACACGGCCTTGATGCTGGTTGGAACGGCGCCCCAGAAAGTGTTGGCGCCGGTTCCCAGCACACCGCTGTTCCTGGGCCCCATCATCATCACTGAAGTGCGTTTGTTTGCCATTGCGGTTTCCATCGCCGCCATCGTCGGTGCCCGTTTGCTGATCCAGAAGACCAAGCTGGGCAAAGCCATGCGGGCGACCTTCCAGGACGCGACGGCAGCCAGCCTGGTGGGCATCAATACCGCGTCCATTTACGCATCGACGTTCGCGCTGGGCTCGGCATTGGCCGCCACGTCGGGAATGCTGCTTGGATCCATCTATGTGGCGCAGGCGTCCATTGGCGGGCTGATCAGCCTCAAGGCTTTCGTCGTCGTGATCCTGGGAGGCATGGGCAATTTTGCCGGCGCCATTCTCGGGGGCCTGATCCTCGGGGTGGCCGAGGCGCTGTGGGGCGGATATGTCCAGACCGGCACCGTCGACATGGTGGGATTCGCCCTGGTGATCTTGATACTTTTTTTCCGTCCCTACGGTTTGTTCTCGGTTCGTGCGGAGCGTGCCTAAATGAAATTCGAACGTAATGTCCTGGCCGGGTTTCTGGCTGTGTCGGTACTGCTGGGGGTCTTTCTGCAGAACGACTACCTGCTGCACATCCTCGTCATGGTGCTGATGTACGCCATACTGGCCAGCAGTCTCAACCTCATCGTGGGTTATGTGGGTGAATTCCCATTGGGGCACGTGGCGTTCTTCGGGCTGGGCGCCTATACGGTCGCGCTGCTCAGCACGCCGGCCGCGGGCCTGCCGCTGGCGGTCACCATCCCGTTGGCCGCCCTGGTGGCGGCGGCGTTCGGCTGGCTTATCGGGCGGATCACCCTGCGCCTGAACGGCCCCTTCTTCGTCATCATTACCCTGGCATTCGCCGAGGTGCTGCGCCTGCTTGCCGGCAACTGGGTTGCCCTGACGAACGGCCCCATGGGAATTGCCGGCATTCCGCATCCCGCCGTTTTCTACATGCTGCCCTGGCTGGCGGGCAAGCGGGGCTTCGTCATGCTGGGCGTGGCGCTGCTTGCCATCACGTTCTTCGTCGGGCATCGGCTGGTGTATTCCAGCGCGGGCAGGGCGGCCGTGACCCTGCGTGAAAACCGCTATGTCGCTCAGTCAGTGGGCATAGACCCTTTCCGCTATTCATTGTTCGTGTTCGTGGTGGCCGCTTTCCTGGCGGGTTTGTCGGGAGCGTATTACGCCACCTATATCTCCTTCGTGGGCCCCGAGGTGTTCAGCTTCCCGTTCACGGCAACCATGATCATCATTGTCCTGCTGGGCGGAAAGGGTTCGTTGATAGGGCCTGTACTGGGCGCCGTCATCGTGACGCTGTTGGAAGCGTACCTGCGTGAATTCAACGAATTGCGTCTGTCCCTGTTCGGCCTGATCGTCATGGCCGTGGTGCTGTTCGCTCCCGACGGGGTGATGGGCTATGCACGGCAACGTTTCCAGTCGTTCTTCAAGGAGGCCGGCCATGCTTGAAATCAAAGGCCTGAGCAAATCGTTCGGCGGCATCCATGCCGTCCAGAATATCGGGTTCGACGTGCCCAAAGGGAATATCGTCAGTCTGATCGGCCCGAATGGCGCGGGCAAGACGACCTGCTTCAATTTGATCACCGGCTTCTACCGGCCCACGCAAGGCCAGGTTTTGTGGAACGGTGCGGACGTGACGGCGACGAGTCCCTGCCGTATGGCGCAGATGGGTGTGATACGCACCTTCCAGAAAACCAATGTGCTGCGCAACCTGACCGCCTACGAAAACCTGATGCATGCGCATTACCTGCGCGACCGCACCTCGTTCTGGCGCGTTTTTTGGCCGGATGCGAGCGTCGCGGCGGCCCGGGCGGAAATCCGCGAGTCGTCCCTGGCCATTCTCGGCCTCATGGGATTGGCAAAAAGGGCGGACGTCCAGGCCAGTTCCTTGTCCTGCGGCGAGCTGCGCCTGCTGGAAGTGGGTGTGGCGCTGGCGGCCAGGCCCCGCCTGTTGATGTTGGACGAGCCGGCGGCGGGCCTGAATACGCGCGAAGCCGACGGCCTGGCGGAACTGTTGTCGGGACTGCCCGGGAAATGGGTCGAATCCATTTTACTGGTCGAACACAATATGAACTTGATCATGAAGGTGTCCGACAGCATCGTGGTGATGAATTTCGGCAAGAAGCTGGCGCAGGGCACACCCAGCGAAATCCAGCGCAACGAAGAAGTGCTTGAGGCATACATGGGGAAGGCGGCATGAGCATTGGAACGGAATCGCAGTCGCTGCTGGAGCTGGACAACGTGGTGGCGGGGTACGGCAATTTGACGGCCCTGCATGGAATCAGCCTGCGGGTGATGTCGGGCGAGGTGGTGGCTTTGCTGGGGGCCAACGGCGCGGGCAAGTCGACGACGCTGCGCACGATTTCCGGGCTGATCAGGCCCACTGCCGGATCCGTGAGCTGGAAGGGCGATGCCATAGCCGGGCGCGAGCCGGAAAGCATCCTGCGCCTGGGTATTTCCCATTGTCCGGAAGAACGGCACATCTGGCCCGAAATGACCGTGGCCGAAAACGTCGAGCTGGGCGGCTATTTGCTCAAGTCCAAGCCAGAACTGCAGCGGCGCAAGGATATTGCGTTTCATCGGTTTCCCCGGCTGCGGGAGCGCGCGGGGCAGTTGGCCGGCACCTTGAGCGGGGGCGAGCAGCAAATGCTGGCGATCGCCAGGGCGCTGATGTCCGAGCCTTCGCTGTTGATCCTGGACGAGCCCAGCCTTGGCCTGAGCCCGAAGATGGCGCTGGAGGTGTTCGACGTCGTGCGGGAAATCAACGCGCACGGGGTGTCCATTTTGCTGGTCGAGCAGAACGTGCACAACGCGCTGAGCGTCGCATCGCGCGCCTACGTGCTCGAAACAGGAAAGATCATTGCCGAGAAAAGCAGTCATAGCTTGTTGAATGACCCGGATCTGCTGAGCGCCTATCTGGGAGGTTGATCGATGAAAGGAGTTTGCATGAATACGCTTGCTGCGCCCTCGACGTTTTGCTACGGGGCGAACGTCCACGCCAATAATATTCGCCAGCATTATCTGCGGTACGGAGGCTCCGGCCCCGCCCTGGTGCTGGTGCCCGGCATTACCAGCCCCGCGCCGACCTGGGGATTCGTGGGGGAAAGGCTGGGCAGGCATTTCGACACCTATGTCCTGGATGTCCGCGGGCGCGGCCTGTCCGAGGCTTCGGATACGCTGGACTACGGCGTGGACGCCTGCGCGCAGGACGTGCGGGCCTTCATCGACGCGCTGGGCTTGCGCGACGTCGTGCTGCTGGGCCATTCGATGGGCGCGCGGATCGCGCTGCGGGCCGCGGCCCGCGGGGGCATGCCGCTGGCCAGGCTGCTGCTGGTCGATCCGCCGGTGTCGGGCCCCGGGCGCCGCGCCTATCCCTCCAACATCGCCTGGTACCGGGATTCGATAGCGCTGATGCAAAAGGGCGGCGATGCGGAGCAGATGCGCCCGTTCTGCCCAAGCTGGACGCCGGAGCAGTTGCGCTTGCGGGCGGAATGGCTGCATACCTGCGATCTCAGGGCGGTGCTGGAAAGCTACGAATGGTTCCACACCGACGACATGTTCCCGGATCTGCCGCGAATCCAATCCGTGCCGACGCTGGTGATGGCGGCGGCGCGAGGCGACGTCATCCTCGATGAAGATCTCGAGCAAATGCGCGCACTGAACCCCGGTCTGGCCATGACTCGCGTCGAAGAGGCCGGCCATATGATTCCCTGGGACAATGAAGAAGGCTTCTATCGGGCCTGCTCGCAGTTCCTGGGCGTAACCATCTAAATCCAGAGAGGCAATCATGGCGGTTTCCGATTATCAATTGATCCAGGCCTGGAACCAGGTGCTCAAGTTGTCGAAGGTGGGGAAGGGACAGATGGTCAGCATCCTGACCAGCACCAATACGCACCCACAGACTCTGGCCACCGCGAAAATCGCACTGGCCGGAATGGGGGCGCATATGGCGCAAATCGACCTTCCTCCTGTGAATGCCGAGCTGTCCCTGAGCCGCGACTCGCTGGCCTATCTGGGCACGACTCCTTTGACGGACAACCCGGCCGCCATCGCGGCGCTCAAGGCCAGCGATCTGGTGCTGGATCTGATGACCCTGCTGTTTTCACCCGAGCAGCATGAGATCCTCAAGTCCGGCACCAAGATACTGTTGGCGGTCGAGCCTCCTGAAATACTGGCCCGCCTGGTGCCCACCGAGGAAGATCGCGCGCGGGTCGTGAAGGCCGCCGGGATACTCGAAGGCGCCAGGACCATGCGGGCCGTATCGGATGCGGGCACCGACCTGGTGCTGCCGCTGGGACAATACCCCGTCGTCAAGGAATATGGCTTTGTCGACGAGCCGGGCCGATGGGACCATTGGCCCAGCGGCTTCATCCTGACCTGGCCCAACGAAGGCGGCGCGCATGGAAAGATCGTGCTCGATCGGGGCGATATTCTTTTGCCCATGAAGTCGTACGTGGCGCAGCCGATTGAAATGACGGTCCAGAACGGTTTCGTCACCAAGATCGAAGGCGGGCTGGATGCCGACTTGCTGAACGAGTACATGGAGTCGTTCGACGACCCTGACGCCTACGCCATGTCGCACGTGGGCTGGGGGTTGCAGCCTCGCGCCTACTGGTCGACGCTGGGCCTGTACGACAAAGAGCAGACCCTGGGCATGGATGCCCGCGCCTACGAAGGCAACTTCCTGTTTTCCATGGGGCCCAACAATGAGGTGGGCGGCAGCCGCGCCACGCCATGCCATATCGACGTTCCATTGAGGCAGTGCACGGTATCGGTGGACGATAGAGTGGTCGTTCGCAAGGGCGTGGTTTGCCAGGACGACGCATGATGGCCGGCCAGGATGTCTATGCGCGCCAGGGCTTCGGGAACCGCCTGGAGGTGGCCGGCAACATCGGCCTGCTGATCGTCGATTTCGTCAACGGCTTTGCCGACCCCAAAGCGTTCGGCGGCGGGAATATCGCCGACGCGATCGCCAATACGCGGCAGGTGCTGGCGGATGCGCGCCAGCAGGGCTGGCCCGTCGCCCACAGCCGGATCGTGTACGCCGACGACAAGGCGGATCTGAATATATTCGGCCTCAAGGTCCCGCCCCTGACGGATCTTGGACGAGACAGCCCCGCAAGCGCCATCGTTCCCGAACTGACGCCGGCAAAAGGGGAACTGGTGGTTTGCAAGACGGTGCCTTCCGCGTTCTTCGGCACCAATCTTTCAGCATGGCTGACGCAGCATGCCGTGCGGACGCTTTTGATCGCCGGCGCGACCACCAGCGGCTGTGTGCGGGCCAGTGTTGTCGATGCCATGTCGTATGGGTTCCGTCCCTTTGTTCTGGAAGATTGCGTGGGGGACAGGGCGCTGGAGCCGCATAGGGCGAACTTGTTCGACATCCAGCAAAAATACGGTGAGGTCGTCCCTTATCCCAGCTTGCGTGTCCAGCTTCTTGCAACGCCAGGCGCTTGATTTTTGGAATTTATTATTTGTTTATTTAATTAATATTTATTCTCCGGCAGCAAAAAATGATGGCCGGAGTGTTCAAGTCGGAATGGAAAAGGATAAAGCATGAGCACGAAGATGAAAGTAGGCATTATTGGCGGTGGTATCGGCGGCGTCACGTTGGCGGCGGCACTGTCGCAGCGGGGCATCCAGACACATTTGTTCGAGCGGGCCGCGCAGTTTGGCGAGGTGGGCGCGGGCATCCAGATGACTCCCAACGCCGTCAAGGTCATCAAGGCCCTGGGGGCGGGCGATGCCTTGGCCAAGGTGGGTTTTTTACCCGAAGCCCTGGTGGGGCGGAACTGGGATAGCGGCGAAGAGACGTTCCGCATCCCCCTCAAGCAGGATTGCCTTCGTTTGTATGGGGCCGAGTTTTATCACGTGCACCGCGCGGATTTGCATCATTTGCTGGCGGAGCTGATCACTGATGCGAATGTGACGTTTTCGGCGGAGTGCACAGGCGTGACGCAGGATGCGGGAAAGGCGGTGGCGCATTTTGCCGACGGGTCGACATTCGAAGCGGATCTGATTGTGGGCGCGGACGGTGTGCGCTCCGAGGTCCGGCATGCCTTATTCGGCGCGGAAGAGCCGCATTTTACCGGGAACATGTGCTATCGCGCCGTGGTTCCGTTCGACGAAATGCCGGATTTCGTGGCGCCCGAGGCGTCTTTTTGGCTGGGCCCGAAGAGCCACGTGGTGACTTATTACGTCAATGGCGGCAAGGCCGTGAATATCGTCGCCGTGAGTGAAACGGCCAATTGGGTGGAAGAGTCGTGGAATGCGCGCAGCACGCGCGAAGAGCTTTTGGCGGATTTCGAAGGCTGGCATCCGAATATTGCCAAGTTGTTCGAGCGCGTGACCGAAGTGTATCGCTGGGGCTTGTTCGACCGCGACCCTATGGTCAAGTGGTCCAAGGGGCGGGTGACGTTACTGGGCGACGCGGCCCACCCCATGCTGCCGTTTCTTTCGCAAGGCGCGGCCATGGCCATAGAAGACGGCTATGTGCTGGCACAGGCCCTGGATGCTTTGCCGGGTCGTCTCGACGAAGCCTTGGCCAGGTACGAGGTTGAGCGACTGCCTCGTACCAGTCGCGTTCAGCTTGAGGCGCGTGAGCGGGGCAAGACCTATCATCTGTCCTCGAAGGAGGAACAGGCCAGGCGCGACGCTGAGTATCGCGAGCAGCAAAAAAAAGACCCTCATGCCGGCGGCATCAAGGCTAATTGGGTCTATGCGTATAACGCCACGGACTTCATCGCAGCAGCTTAGTCTTCATCTCGATCAATAGTTGTTCGACGGATTTGTTACTATTTGGGCGGTCGGCAGTTGGATCGTGAGGAAGTCGCTTCTTTACGGCTCTCAATTATTGAATCGAGATTTTTATGGGCAGCACGCAAACCTCTCCCGTCCGCAAAACATGGGTCAAGCGCGATCGTCCGGGGCGGCCGGAAGGCGTGGGCGACAACACCTC
>CALMPB010000122.1 GCA_937871985.1 uncultured Burkholderiaceae bacterium | reverse complement strand
AGCGCCGCATCGAGAGCATCGCCCGCGTCGTCGGCTTCGATGGCGTGGGCTACCAACTGGCGGATGCACTGGAGGCTCCATTCCCGGAGCTGCTGCCGCAGTCCGACCTTTCCTCCCCGTCCCCTGACCACTCTGGAGAACTGCCATGACGCAGATGATCGTTCCTGCTTTCCGTACTTCCGCAAATCCTCTTCGCCGGCCCGCGCGGCTGGATAACCTGGCTCGCCCGGCCATGCAAGGCTTGATGCTCGCGGCGCTGATGCTGCTGCTTGCGGGCACCGCCCAGGCCGCGGGTTCCTCGATGCCCTGGGAAGGGCCGCTGCAATCCATCCTCGAATCCATCCAGGGGCCGGTGGCCCGGATCATCGCGGTCATCATCATCATCGCCACGGGCCTGGCGCTGGCCTTCGGCGATACCTCGGGCGGGTTCCGCAAGCTGATCCAGATCGTCTTCGGTCTGTCGATCGCGTTTGCCGCGTCCTCGTTCTTCCTGTCGTTCTTCAGCTTCTCGGGCGGGGCCGTCGTATGAACGCGGCCCACGATGGCGTGCAGGGCTTCGCTCCCGGCTTTGAGGTGCCGCTGCATCGCTCGCTGACCGAGCCGATTTTGATGGGCGGCGCTCCGCGCACCGTGGCCATCACCAACGGCACCTTGGCCGCTGCCGTGGGCCTGGGCTTGCAGATGTGGATTCCCGGCGTGGTGCTCTGGATCGTCGGTCATGCGCTGGCGGTTTGGGGCGCGCGCGTCGATCCGCAGTTCATGCAGGTCTTCGCCCGCCACATCAAGCACCGGCCGCTGCTGGACGTGTGAGGGGAATGCCATGCTGAACCTTGCCGAATACCGCCAGCGGCCCGCATTGCTGGCCGACTGGCTGCCCTGGGCCGGGCTGGTTGCGCCGGGCGTCGTGCTGAACAAGGATGGCTCGTTCCAGCGCACGGCGCGCTTTCGTGGCCCCGACCTCGACAGTGCCACGCAGGGCGAGCTGATCTCTACGTCAGCACGATTGAACAACGCGTTGCGCAGGCTGGGTTCGGGCTGGGCCTTGTTCATCGAAGCCGAGCGCCGGCCCGCCGCCAACTACCCGCACTCGGAGTTTCCCGAGCCGCTGTCGTGGCTGGTAGACGAGGAACGCCGCGCCGCCTTCCAGGACTCGGGCAACCACTTCGAGAGCGGCTACCACCTGACGCTGATGTATCTGCCGCCCGAGGAGGCACGCGCCCGCGCGGCGGGCCTGCTCTACGAGAACCGTCCGACCGAAGGCGTGGACTGGCGCGAGCGCCTGACGGCCTTCGTCGCGGAAACGGATCGCATCTTTGACCTGCTCGATGGCGTGATGCCGGAGATCGCGTGGCTCGATGACAGCCAGACGCTGACCTACCTGCACTCGACCATCTCCACGCGGTGCTATCGCGTCGGTGTGCCGGAAGTGCCATTCCATCTCGATGCGCTGCTGGCCGATTCCGCGCTCATTGGCGGGCTGGCGCCCATGCTGGGCGATCAGCACCTGCGCGTGGCGACGGTGCGCGGCTTCCCGACCTCGACCTGGCCGGGGATTCTGGATGACCTCAACCGCCTCGGCTTTGCGTATCGCTGGTCAACCCGGTTCCTGTGCCTCGACAAAGCCGATGCGGAAAAGGAGCTTTCCCGCCTGCGCCGCCAATGGTTCGCCAAGCGCAAGAACGTCATCGCATTGCTGCGCGAAACCATCTTCCAGCAGGAAACCCCGCTGGTCGATACCGACGCGAGCAAAAAATCGGCGGATGCCGATGCGGCGTTGCAGGAGCTGGGCAGCGACCAAGTGGCCTTCGGCTATGTCACCACCACGGTGACGGTGCTCGATGCCGACCCGGCGAAGGCCGATGAGAAGCTGCGCATGGTGGAACGCGTCATCCAGGGGCGCGGCTTTGTGACGATCCCCGAAACGCTCAATGCCGTGGATGCCTGGCTATCGTCGATTCCGGGGCACGCCTACGCGAACGTGCGCCAGCCCATCATCTCGACGCTGAATCTGGCACATCTGATGCCGGTGTCCGCCGTATGGGCCGGGCCGGAGAAGAACGACCACCTCGACGGCCCGCCGCTGATCGTCACGCGCACCGAGGGGGCAACGCCGTTCCGGCTGGTGACGCACATTGGCGACGTGGGCCATACCTTGGTGGCCGGCCCCACGGGCATGGGCAAGTCGGTCTTGCTCGCCACCTTGGCGATGCAGTTCCGTCGTTATCGCGGCTCGCGCATCTTCGCCTTCGACATGGGGCGCTCGATGCGCGCCACCATCCTGGGCCTGGGCGGCGAGCACTACGACCTGGGCACGGATGGAGAAATTGCCTTCCAGCCGCTCGCCCGCATCGACCGCGAGGGCTATCGCACCTGGGCGGCCGAATGGCTCGAAGGCCGCTTGCGGCATGAGGGTGTCGCGGTCGGCCCCGACGAGAAGGTGGCCATCTGGTCGGCACTCGGCAGTCTCGCCGGTGCTCCGCTGGAGCAGCGCACGATGACCGGGCTTTCCGTCTTGCTGCAATCGAACGCACTGCGGCAAGCGCTGGCGCCCTATGTGCTAGGTGGCGCACACGGCAAGTTGCTGGATGCGGATTCGGATCGCCTGGGCGCTGGTTCCGTGCAGTGCTTCGAGATGGAGGAACTGATGCACAGCAAGGCCGCTGTCATGGCCGTGCTGCATTACCTCTTTGCGCGCTTCGATGAACGCTTTGACGGTGCGCCGACGCTGCTGATCCTCGACGAAGCGTGGCTGTTTCTCGATGACCCGGTGTTTGCGGCGCACATCCGCCAGTGGCTCAAGACGCTCAGGAAGAAGAACGTCAGCGTCATCTTTGCCACGCAGAGCCTGGCGGACATCAAGGATTCGAGCATCGCGCCGGCCATCATCGAGAGCTGCGCGAGCCGCATCTTCCTGCCCAACCCGCAGGCGACCGAGCCGCAGATTCGCACGATCTACGAAGGCTTCGGGCTCAACAGCCGCCAGATCGAGATCGTGGCGACTGCACAGCCCAAGCGGGACTACTACTACCAGTCGCGTCTCGGCAATCGCCTGTTCGACCTCGACCTGGGCGCCGCGACCTTGGCCTTCGCGGGTGCGTCCACGCCGCAAGACCAGCGCGACATCGACGCGGTGCTCGCTGCCGCCACCACCTCCACATCTTCCGCTTCCACCCCGTTCGCGGCCACCTGGCTGCGCCATCGCGGCCTGCATTGGGCCGCCGAACTGCTGTCCTCGTTTCCTTCCCACCCGCAGGAGAACTCACCATGAAAACCCGCATCCTTCCCGCCGCAATCGCCGCCGTCCTGACCGGCTCCCTGATGTTCGCCCAGCCCGCGGCGGCCCTCATCGTGTTCGATCCGTCCAACTTCGTGCAGAACATGCTGACGGCCATCCAGACGCTGCAGCAGCTCTACAACCAGATCAAGCAGTTGCAGAACGAGGCCAAGATGTTGGAGAACCAGGCGCGCAACCTGGCGAGCTTGCCATCCAGCGTGGTCGGTCAGTTGCGCGCCAACCTGGCGTTGACCCAGCGGCTGATCGACCAGGCCAAGGGCCTGGCCTACGACGTGACGAACATGGACAAGGAGTTCAAGCGCCTGTATCCCGAGCAGTACGCTGCCACCGTGAGCGGCGACCAGATGTACCGGGACACGCAGGAACGCTGGAAGAACACGCTCACCAGCCTGCAGACCGCGATGCAGATGCAGGCCCAGGCCTCGCAGAACCTCAAGGATGACGAGGCCGTGCTGGCTGACCTCGTGGGTAAGAGCCAATCGGCCGTGGGCGCGCTGCAAGCGATGCAGGCCATGAACCAGTTGCTGGCCCTGCAGGCCAAGCAGTCGATCCAGACGCAACGCTTGCAGCTCACGCAGGATCGCGCCGTATCGCTGGAGCAGGCGCGGCAGGCCGCGGCCACGGAGCGCGGGCGCGAAATCACGCGGCGCTTTCTGGGCTCTGGAACGCCATACACGCCGCACCCCGTCGATTTCTACAACCGCTGACGGGGCCGGGCCATGAACGACGTATCGGTCATCGACCGCTTTCTCGATGTTTTCTCGCGCTACATCGACTCGGGCTTTGGGCTGCTGCAGGGCGAGGTGGCGTTTCTGACAGCCACGCTGATCGTCATCGACATGACGCTCGCCGGACTGTTCTGGGCGATGGGCCATGCCAGCGGCCAGGGCGAGGACGTGATCGCCAAGCTGATCCGCAAGGTGCTCTATGTGGGCGCCTTCGCCTACATCATCGGCAACTTCAACATGCTCGCGGGCGTGGTGTTTCGCTCTTTCGCGGGGCTGGGCCTGACGGCCAGCGGTTCCAGCGTGAGCATGGGCAACTTCCTGCAGCCGGGGCGGCTGGCCAAGACCGGCATCGACGCGGCGGCCCCCATCCTGGAGCAGATCAAGCAGATGGCGGGCTTCCCGGAGGTGTTCGTCAACATCACCTCCATCGTGGTGCTGTTCCTCGCGTGGGGCATCGTCCTCCTGTGCTTCTTCGTGCTGGCGGTGCAGCTCTTCGTGACGCTGATCGAGTTCAAGCTGACCACGCTCGCGGGCTTCGTGTTGGTGCCGTTCGCCCTCTGGAACAAGACGGCGTTCCTGGCCGAGAAGGTGCTGGGCAATGTGGTGTCTTCGGGCATCAAGGTGCTGGTGCTCGCGGTCATCGTGGGGATCGGCACCGGGCTGTTTGCCGAGTTCAGGATTCCCGCAGGTGCCGAGCCCTCCATCGACCAGGCGCTGGTCATCATGCTGGCTTCGCTGTCCATGCTGGCCCTGGGCATCTTCGGGCCGGGCATTGCCACCGGGCTGGTGTCCGGCGGGCCACAGCTTGGAGCCGGTGCGATGGCCGGAGCAACGCTGGGGGCCGCAGGCGCTGCCATTGGCGTCGGGGCTGCGGCTGCTGGCGTCGGCAGCGCCGTGGCTGCAGGGGCGCGGATGGCACCTGGTGCAGCCCGCCTTGCGGCCGGCGGCGCGCGCGGCGCCAAGGCGGCTTTCGATGCTGGCTCTACGGCCGCAGGCAGTGGCATCCAAGGCGCTGCCGCTGGCGCGGGCAACGTGGCCAAGACCGCCGGGCAAAAGGTAGCCGACGGCGCACGCTCGATGAAGGAGCGCGTGGCAGCGGCCTTCCGGCCGGATGAGGCGCCGGCATCTGGCGCTGATGCCGCAGATGCGCCTCCATCCAACGAACAGCCTGCCTGGGCCAAGCGCCTGCACCGCAGGCAGCAGCTCACCCATGCCGCGACCACGGCCGCCCACACGCTGCGCGGCGGCGACGGCGGAAGCTCCAGCCAGGGGCCAAGCCTTCGTGATTCCGATTCATAAGGAGAACTCCCATGCGATTCAAACGACCGCAGGTGCGCTACGCCGATACGCCGCAGCCTGCCACCCCGTACCAATCCGCCGCCCAGGTCTGGGACGACCGCATCGGCTCGGCCCGCGTGCAGGCGAAGAACTGGCGGCTTATGGCCTTCGGCTGCCTCACGCTGGCGGTGCTGATGGCCGGCGGCCTGGTCTGGCGCTCGGCGCAGTCCATCGTCACGCCCTACGTGATCGAGGTGGACAACGCGGGCCAGGTGCGCGCTGTCGGCGAAGCCGCCACGCCGTACCAGCCCAGCGATGCGCAGATTGCTTACCACCTGGGCCGCTTCATCGGCCTGGTGCGCTCGCTGTCCATCGACCCCATCGTGGTGCGGCAGAACTGGCTCGATGCCTATGACTACACCACGGACAAGGGCGCCGTGGTGCTCAATGAGTACGCGCGGGTGGCTGATCCGTTCTCGCGCATCGGCAAGGAGTCGGTGACGGTGCAGGTGTCCAGCGTGACCCGCGCCAGCGACCAGTCCTTCAACGTGCGCTGGACCGAGACGCGCTTCGTCAACGGCGCGCTGGATCGCACCGAGCGCTGGAACGCGGTGATCTCCACGGTGCTGCAGACCCCGCGCACGGAGCAGCGCGTGCGCAAGAACCCGCTGGGTATCTACGTCAACGGGCTGGCGTGGAGCCGCGAGCTGGAAGGAAACGAAGGAGCAAAACCATGAATGGACATTTCCGTAAACCCGCCTTGCCTGTGATCCTACTGGCATCCACCGTTTTGTTCTCGGGCTGCGCCACGCAGGGGACTCCGCCGCCATCCATCTCGTTGGATGGGCCGGTGCAGGCCCAGCCGCTGCCCGAGGCGCCGAAGCCCGTGGAGGTCGTGACCGTGCCCGAGGTGCTGGCACTGCCTGGACAGATGAAGCCGCTGGCCGGTGATGCCAAGGCCACACTGGAATCGCCCGACGAGAAGGTGCGCGTGACCCGTGCGAACACGGAGGCCCGTGTTGCGCCCACACGCGAGGGCTATGTGAACGCCATCCAGGTCTGGCCGTTCACTGATGGCGCGCTGTACCAGGTCTATGCGGCCGTGGGTCGCGTGACCGTGATCGCGCTCCAGCCGGGCGAGGAACTGGTGACGGTGGCTGCCGGTGACACGGTGCGCTGGATCGTGGGCGACACATCGAGCGGCAGCGGCGATGCGCTGCGCGTCAATGTGATGGTCAAGCCCATCCGCTCGGGCCTCAAGACCAATTTGGTCATCACGACCAGTCGGCGCACCTACCTGCTAGAACTGACTTCGACCGAGAAGACATGGATGGCTTCGGTGTCCTGGGAATACCCCAAGGACAGGATGCTGGCCCTGCAGCGCCAGGCACAAGCGGCCAGCGCCGCCGCGCCGGTCGATGCCGGGCTGTCGCTGGAGAAGATCCGTTTCCGCTACGCGGTCAGCGGCAGCAATCCGCCGTGGAAGCCGTTGCGGGCCTTTGACGATGGCGAGAAGGTCTATATCCAGTTTCCGGCGGGCATCGCTCAAGGCGAGCTACCGCCAATGTTCGTGATCGGCGCGCAAGGCGACGGACAACTGGTGAACTACCGCTTCCGCTCGCCGTACTACATCGTGGATCGGCTGTTTGGTGCGGCCGAGCTGCGCCTGGGTGGCGATAAGGGCGCCGTGGTGCGAATTGAGCGCACCGATGGCGTGGCACGGAGGAATTGAGCATGAGCCAAGACAACACCCCCGACCATGCCACTTCTCAGGGGGGCAAGGCGGCGCCCGAAGCGATGGCGTTGCGCGCCCAGCCGCGCCCGGTCACGCGCCTGAACCGGCGCACGCTGGCCATGCTCACCGGCGGCCTGTCGGTCGCCGTGCTCGGGGCCACGATCTGGGCCCTGCAGCCGCACCGGCGCGGCGCAGGCTGGCAGAACGAGCTGTACAACGTGGATCGGGTCTCAAAGTCCGAAGGGCTGGATGGGTTGCCGTCCGATTACTCGAAACTGCCGAAGGCGCCCGAGCTGGGGCCGCCGCTGCCGGGCGACCTGGGGCCGGCCATCGTGGCGGCGCAGCAGCCCACCTACATGCCGCCGGGACATGATCCCAACGACGCCTTGCGCAAGGAGGCCGAAGCGGCGGCGGCTTCGGCGGTGTTCTTCCGCTCGGGAAAGCCGGGCCAAGCCGCTGGCGCTGTCGCGCAGGCGGCGCCCGGAGCACCCGGCATGGCCAACGCCTTGGCAGGGTTCGATCCGCTGGCGGCCGGTCCGGCCTCGACGGCGGCCCAGCCCAGTGATCCCACCACCGTGCAGAACCGGCAAGACCAGAAAGAGGCGTTCCTGAAAGGCGGCTCCAAGGAGACTCGCAATTCCGGCAATCTCCAAATGCCAGCCTCGCCGTACCAGGTGATGGCCGGGACGGTGATCGCAGCGGCGCTGGTCACAGGCATCAAGTCCGACCTGCCGGGCGATGTGATCGCCACGGTGACGGAGCCGGTCTATGACACGGCTACGGGCAGGTTCCTGCTGATTCCGCAGGGCTCGCGCATTTTGGGCAAATACAACAGCCAGGTGAGCTTCGGGCAGAGCCGGGTGCAGATGGTGTGGAACCGGATCATCTTGCCAGACACATCCTCGCTGACGCTCGACAACCTTGTCGGCACCGATCCTGCGGGCTACGCAGGGTTGGAGGATGAAGTGGATCAGCATTGGGGCCGCATCTTTGCCGGGGCGGCGCTGACCACGCTGCTGGGTATCGGCGCCGAGTTGGCCGCGCCGGAGAATCGGCAGAACGGCAACCGCATCGTCATTGCCGGGCGCGATGGTCTGCAGGACAGTGTGAACCAAGTGGGGCAGGAGATGACCCGGCGCAACATGAACATCCAGCCGACGCTGACAGCGCGGCCGGGGTTGCCGGTGCGGATCATCGTGGCAAGGGATTTACAGGTTCGACCTTACCAGCCGCTCTTTCTTCAGCGTGGAGGTGCCCGATGAACATGGCCAGAAAACTCCGGCTTGGGCCGCTGCCATCGACCAGCAGCACCAAGCTGACATTCGCTTGTCCAGCCAGCCTGAAAATGGATCTAGACCGGTACGCCGCTCTTCATGCGCAGACCTATGGCGAAGCGGTCGATGCGGCCACGCTGATCCCGCACATGCTCGAAGCCTTCATGGCGGGGGATCGGGGATTCAAGCGGGGTGGCAAGGCCAAGGCCGTCGCCACCCCGAAGTCAGGATGACGATGCTCCGACATAGATTTAATGAAGAACGCGCGGCTCCAGGCCGTGCGTTCTTCGTTTGGGAAGCCGGTAATATGGGAGTTCAGGTCGGTTGCCGACGCTGCACTCCGTGTCCGATGTAGCGCGATCCGGCTTTCTCTCCCAACGCTCTCATGTGGCACCTAGCCCACACCGCCGAGGTGCCATCGGGTGGCACGATACAGAGCTAACTTGCTGTCTCGTATAAGGTTTCAGGCCAAATGGGATGCCTTGAAAATACTTGACACCGAACATTTTTTATTCCTGAGTGATGCGGCTTATTTTTGGCTGACAAACGAAACTATTTGATATTTATAATGTAAATGTTTTGATTTTTTGAAAGATTCTGATAATGTATGCCGCGCGCAGCTAGGATTGGCGCAAGTGTTTGGCCGGTACATAACGAAGGAGATTCGGGATGGAATGGTTATTCGACACTCTGCGGAAATACCCTGAACTGGCAATATTTCTTACTCTGGGTCTGGGATATTGGATCGGTGCCAAGAAAATATTTGGCTTCAATCTGGGGGCGGTGACCGGAACCTTGCTGGTCGGCGTGCTGGTCGGCCAGCTCGACATCACGATCGCCCCGATCGTCAAACAAGTATTCTTCCTGCTGTTCCTGTTCGGTCTGGGCTATGGCGTCGGGCCGCAATTCTTCCGCGGCATGAAAAGCGATGGCCTGCCGCAGGTCATCTTTGCCGTCGTCATCTGCGTTATCTGCCTGCTGGTGACCTGGGGCACGGCCGTGGGGTTCGGCTTCGACGCCGGTACGGGCGCGGGCCTGCTGTCCGGGGCGCAGACCATTTCCGCGGTAATCGGGGTTGCAACCGACACCATCAATGGCCTGGGCATTGACGCGGCCACCAAGAAGAAATGGATCGACAGCATTCCGGTGGCCTATGCGGTCTGCTATATCTTCGGCACGGTCGGCAGCGCCTGGCTGCTGGCCTCGCTGGGCCCGAAGCTGATGCGGGTGGATATCGTCAAAGAGTGCAAGGAGTACGAGGCCAAGATGTCCGGCGGCGCCGACTCGATGGAGCTGTCGGGCTACCGCAAGTTCATTTCGCGCGCTTACAAGCTGGACCATTCCGAATTCGTCGGCAAGACGGTGGGCGAGATTGAAGCGCGCTTCGTCGAAGCGCGCGTGTTCATCGAGCGCATCCGGCGCGGCGACCAGATCCTCGACACCGATTCCTCCACGGTGCTGCAGGCTGGCGACGTGCTGGGAGTGACCGGCCGCCATGACGCGCTGGTGCTGCAAGCTGCCGGCATTATCGGCACCGAGGTCGAGGACCGTGACCTGATCAGCCTGCCTGCCGAGATTGTCGAGGTGGTGCTGACCAATAAGAACCTGGCCGGCAAGACCGTCAAGGAAATCTCCGAAATGGAACAGGTGCGCGCGCTCGGCCGCGGTGTGTTCCTGCGCAAGGTGATGCGCGGCGGCCACGAGATGCCGGTCAACTGGGGCCTGAAGCTGGACCGCGGCGACCGCCTGTTCATCCTCGGGGCCAAGCGTGACGTCGAGCGGGTGGTCGGCAAGGTGGGCTACGTGGATCGCGCCACGGAGCAGACCGATATGGTGTTCGTGGGCTTCGGCATTCTGCTGGGCGGCCTGTTCGGCACGCTGGTGCTGACGGTCGGCGGCGTTCCCATCACCCTCTCGACCTCGGGCGGTTCGCTCATTGCCGGCCTGATCTTCGGCTATCTGCGCTCGGTGCATCCGACCTTCGGCCGGGTGCCGGAACCGGTGCACTGGTTTCTGACTTCGGTCGGCCTGACTGCGTTCGTGGCGGTGGTCGGCATCAGTTCGGGGCCGGGTTTCGTGCAGGGCTTCCAGCAGTTGGGCGCCAAGCTCTTCATCGCCGGCATCATCGCCACCAGCGTGCCGATGATCCTGGGGGTATACATCGCCCGCTACGTGTTCAAGTTCCACCCGGCGATCGCGCTGGGGGTTTGCGCCGGCGCCCGTACCACGACGGCGGCCATTGGCCAGATTACCGAGACTGCCAAGAGCCAGGTGCCGGCCCTGGGCTATACCGTGCCCTACGCCATCGGCAACACCCTGCTGATCATCTGGGGCATTGTCATTGTCATGCTCATGACCTAGGACCCGTGTTTCCGGAGGCGGTCCCGCCCTTCGGCAACATGGACTCCGGCGGGATATCCGCGCGCGCCGCGCGCGGGCCAGCGGTCCGGGGCTGCCCCGGGCAAGCGTCTGTCAATCGCAAACCAGGAGTTCTGCACAATGGCTTCCACCGCGCCCATCACCGTCAGCCTGGCCTCGGCCTTGAAAACCACCCGTTCGCGCCAGCGCGACCTGGAGCAGTTGTCGCCCTTCGAATTGAAGGACTACCTGATCACGCTGGCCAAGGACAGCCAGCAGACCGCCGTGTCGACCATGCTGAATGCCGGTCGCGGCAATCCCAACTGGATCGCCACCGAGCCGCGCGACGCCTTTTTCCTGCTGGGCCAGTTCGCCATGAAGGAAGCGCGGCGGGTGCGCGACGATGGCATCCTGGCGGGCATGCCACCCAAGAAAGGTTGCGCCGACCGCCTGCGCAAGTTCCTGTCCAAGAACAAGGGCGCGGCGGGCGCGGACTTTCTGGCCGGCGTGCTGGAGTACGGGGTCAAGATCAAGAGCTTCGTGCCGGACGAATGGATCCATGAGTTGACCGACGGCGTCATCGGCGACAACTATCCGGTGCCGCCGCGCGCGCTGGTGCATCTGGAGCAGATCCTGCACGACTACCTGATCAAGGAAATGTGCGATGGCCGGCCACCCAAGGGCAAGTTCGACCTGTTCCCGGTCGAGGGCGGCACGGCGGCCATGTGCT
>CALMPB010000121.1 GCA_937871985.1 uncultured Burkholderiaceae bacterium | reverse complement strand
CGCCGCCTCGAATTCCGGGCCGGCCGCCTCGTCGGGCTGCCCCATCCGGCGATAATCGATGTCGGGCATGTCGTCACCAACCGCCGTGGCACGGTGGTATTCGCGCTGCGCGAGCGAGGATGCCGCCAGCACCGCGTCGAAGGTGGTCGGCCCCTCTCCGCGCGGCAACGCCAGCCGCCCACCGGGCCACAGGTAGACGACGCCGTTCATGTGGCCCGATGCGACGAATAGAACGTTGCCGTCGCAGGTTCGCTCGCCTTCCTTCACATACCAGGCACCGAGGAGGTCGAGCACGTCGTCAACCTCCCCATGCTCGGTGAGGAACCAGATCAGCGGGTGGATGATGGATACCCGACTCTCGAGAGCCTGCAGCGCGACCGTCTCGTCGTCGCCGGACTGCTCGCGGTATGAGCGCGCCAATTGGACCGCCGCGGCCAGAATGCGATCACGCCTGTCCCGCCAATTTTCGATAGTCCTGAGAGAAGCCGCCAGAACCTGCAACTCCATGTGCTCGATCAGGACGTGCGACCAACGCTCGAGCAACTCGTCGGCCCACTCTTGGGGATCGCGGCCCGTGAAGCGATGGGCTGGGCTCATCATGACGATGCCGATCTGGGCGCGGTTAGCGTCCGGCATGGCGCTGGACCACAATCCGAGCAGACACTTTACCCACGCCTCTGCATGCGATTCGTCTGCGTTGCTCGCCCAATTGGCGAGGGACGCCAGTGCCTCCAGACATTGCCCCACGTCGACACCCATGCGGAGCATCTTCTCCGATAGATCCCAGCACATCGGCGCGACACGTCGCGCGACGTCATCGACGCCACCGAACTTTCGCGCGAGCATGAAGAAGGCCGCGGTCCAGCGCGGGAGATTGGCGATCGCCAAGTCCCTGAACTCGGAGGCTGCCTGCGAATCCGGCGCGAAGAACGAGTAGTTGGTGTTGAAGAAGCGGCCGTCGCGGTCGACGTTGCGGGCCAGAGACCACATCGCCCAACCGTGGCACTGACCGTTCAGGCCCCAGGCCAGACATAGCTCCATCGGCTTCACGGCGAAGAGCAGGCGATACTCGTCGACGGTGTCGGCCTCGTATCCGACCGCCCCGTCCTCGACCATCTCGCCGACGTCGCCTCCGACGGCGTCGCAGTAGTCGAGGAACTCTCGCTGCCCCTCCATGGCGAACCGACTCTGGAGCTCGATGAGCATGATCGCCATCGCCTTCGAGGCAGTACCCGCCCAGTCGAATGGTCCGTCCCAGAGCATCAGGTCGGGATAGGCCGCGCTAGTGCGCGGGAAGCGATCCCTCATCGTCACCGTCGCACCCTCGAGCACCCGACCGTCATTTGAATCCCAATCACTGGACAATCCACCCCCGCCCACACCTGCACAGCGCCCGTTTTGACGGATGTCGCGACGACTCGCCGGTGAATCCATGTGCCCGGATGACAGCTAGTGGGACGTTGCCGTCATTCCCAGCGACATCAGCCAACGGCGGCTTCCGTCAGAACCGGACGTTCGCTCTGCAGTCGCAACGATGGCAATACATAGGCAGGATTAGCCGATTGCGTTCGGCAGCTCTTGGCGAGCTGTTGCGAAACCTGCCATCAAGCTAGCATCTCGGCGAGACCCGCTGAGGCGCAGGTCCCTATTGGAAGAGGAGATAGCTTAAGTTCGCTCGGTCCTGCGGGCAGGCTGGCCGGCCCATGCGGCGTTCGACTATCCTCTTGCACAGGCCCACGCCGCGGAATTCAAGTTGATCGGCTGCGTCGCCGGTGCGGTGAAAGCTGTCGAGTTCCATTCCGCGAAGTGTTGCGCAATCCCTTCGCGGCGCAGGCCGCGGGGTGGCCACCGCGTCACGCGCCATGAGCTCAAAGCCATTTTGGTATCGATGGAGACTGAGCATGATTGTTGATGCTGGCGCCGGGGACGACACAAAGGTCGAATTCGTCCTCAATACCGATCAGGCGCCGGAGTTCTGGCAGTTCCTCAATGGCCTGCGCGGCGACGACCTCTTGGTCGAGCTGATCGTCAACGAGCTCGACGCCCGCTCGACCCATACCGAAATTCGCTTTGAGCCCGATCGTCTAGTCTGTGTCGGCAATGGCGATCCGATCGACGATGGCGGATGGCAGCGGCTCAAATATATCAAGGGCGCCGGCCACGCCGTGAAGGCAAAGGTCGGACTGTTCGGCGTGAAGAACCATGGCCTCAAGGCGTGCTTCACGCTCGGTAACGACATCCTGTTGCGCTCGTCGGGCCGACAGATCCTGCAGACCCTGTTCGCAGACGGACCGAATACCGAGCCCTTTCCCGGCGTCCGCGTTCCGCCCCTTCTCGACGACGGCGCTCCGGTAACGGGCACCCAGATCGAGGTAACCTATCGCCGCCACCGGTTCTCGGTCCCATATGGCGAGCAGATCGCGTTCTCGGCGATCAGCGACGAGCATATTGCGGCTGTGTTCGCCGACGCCATTGCGACACTGCCGAAGCGACTGCTCGGCATTATGCGACCGGGAGTGCTGGACGAATATGCCCTCACCCTCACGCACCATCAGCTCGGCACGCACCGTTTCATCTTCTCCGCCGGGCGGCTGAAGCGCGACGCTGGCCTGCTCACGTTCTTCCGCGACTGCCGTGAAGAGAAGGACGGCGCCGAGCGCCTGATCGAGCGCGAGCAGGCATGTCTGGCAGTCTCCGCCGAGCATTCGCCGGCAAAGCCCCGCTTCTTCCAAGCGAATGCCTATCGCGTCGCCAACAGGAAGGTCTTCGCGCGCGAAGGGCTGGTGGTCGAGGTAGCTTGGGACGTCGACATCAAGGGCAAGCCGCGAGCCGCCGCCGGGCGCCTGCGCTATCCGGTCGGCTATCCGGGTACCGATGCCGGGTCGGCGTCGCGCACCGGCTGCTATTATTCCGGTCCGTTCGTCTCGGACACCGAGCGCCACGAACTCGCCGCACAGTCGGGTGAGGCAAACGATGCGATTGTCGCGGCGTGTGACGAGGTCCTCGCCCAAACGCTCGCCAAAATCCTGATCCCTCGCCATAGGGCGAAAGCGTTGACGCTGGTCGGCGCGCTCGATGGCGCGCGATTGCAGACATTGGTCAACCGTTTGCTCAAGAGCCGTGCATTTCCGTCCGTCGATACCCGGGGGCGCCCCACGCGGCACAAGCGCGGCACGGTGTTGCTGGTGCCGGCGTTCGACGAGGATCAGGCAAGCTGGTCGCCGTTGCTCGCCCAAGTCGCGCCCGAACACCTCCCGATACTCGACCCCAAGACGCCACCGTCGCTGGTTGCACTTCTCGCCTCGGGAAGCTGCGAAGGTTGGAAGGACAATCACCTGCGATTCGATGCGCGCGACGTGATCGACCGGCTCGAGCGGGTCGATGCCGAGTTTTTCCCCTGGCGCAGCGACGCTGAATGGCGGCGCGCCCTGGGCGACCCCGCGATCGCGAGGGCGCATCTCGATGCCCTCCATTCCTATCTGGCGGGTTGCAAACCCGCCGACCGGCCGAGCGGCGCTGCGACCCACCTACCGGATGGCCAAGGCGGGTTGCATCAGCTCTCGACACTGAAAAAGGGCGCAGCGATTCCGACCGAGCTGCTCGAGCTCGACGTTCCGCCGGTAGTCGACCCGACGCTTCGCGGCCATGCGGTGTTCAAGCTCGAAGGCTGGAAACTCGACAGCTTCGTGCTGCGCGACCTGCTGCGCGACGGTGGGCTCGAGACCAAGTCGGCGGCGGTGCGCCGCCGGCTGTTCGCGTGGATTGCCGCCAATCCCGACGAACTCGGGCGCGACGACTGGCCCGCGGTCCGCGCGCTCCCGATCTGGCCCGCGACCGACGCCTCGCTGCATCCCTTCGATGGCCTGTGCTTGCCGGACGCCAAGGTCGCGGCCGCGCTCGGCAGTGCCATCGCCAAGCCTGCGCGCGAGGTTCGAGCGCTCGCGAGTAAAGCCAGGAAGGGCAAATCGAAGCTCACCGTGCGGACCGAGCCGATCGCCGAGGAGATCCGTGCATTCTACAAGGCTGGCACCAATCCGTTCTGGCTCGGCGCAACGCTCAACGACGACCAGCGCCGTGACTTTCACGCCTTCGAATCCGTGCTGGCGCTGCTTGGCCGCAACAAGCCGCTGGCGCCCTTACTTCGGGCGCTGCGCGACGACGCGATCGCCGTCGCGCGTGATGGCGTGGTCCGTCCGGCCGCCAGCCTGGTGCGCGAGACCGCGGAGGTTCGGCTCCTCGCGCTCCCGCCCAATTACCTGATCGACAGACCCGACCAAGAACTCGATGCACTCATGCCGCCCGCCCGCAGACCGAGCGCCCGGATGACACTCGATGCCTTGCACGCCGATACTGGCAACGACCGGGCGCTGCTACCACGGCTCGCGGTCATCACCGCGTCGACCGACCCGATGATTGCCGACGACCTGAAGGCGCTGCCCTGCCTCCCCTATGAGGGCGCGCTGGTCGCCCCGGACGCCCTCGCCTTCAAGGGCAATCTCGGAGACTATTGGGGCGGCTGGAAGCGGGTCATCGGTGCGCAGAGCCTGAGCGACGGCGCCCAGGAACTCTACCGGGCAGCCGGCGTCATTCGCAGTTTCCCCAATGCGGAAACATCGCGAGCCTATTTCGAATGGCTGGTGGACCAGCCTGACGCGACCCTTTCGGCGCAAATCAGCAGCGTGATGCGGCACATTCTCAACAAGAACGGAGTAAGCTCTTGGCTGTTCGTTCCCCCGGAACTACCCTGCGTACCAGTCGAGAACGATGGCGGTGTTCACCTGCTCACGCTGAGTGAAGCGAAGCGGGTCGCGGTGGTCGACGATATCCGCGAACTGGGCGTCGCAATCCGGGGGGATACGCCGAATGCCCGGCTGGCGTTGGCGATCGACAGCGTCCGCGTCCCGAACGAGCCGATCGGCGACATCCTCAAGGAATGGGGCGTACCGGCGCTGTCCAGCGTCGCGAAGGAGCCCGGCAGCCCGAACGGAGAGCAGATCGAACTGGCCTCACCGCATTTCTTCGAGACGGTGCGAGGTCTCGCCAGCCCGACCGCGGGCAAGCGCTTCCGCAAGCAACTCGCGGAAGCCGATGTCGCGCAAAATCTTATCGAACCCCGCTTCCAGCACCGCTTGCTCGAAATCCGTCGCGTGATGGTGGCGACCGATCTCACCGTGCAATATCGGGTTCGTAATCGGGGCTATCGCGCGCGGCGGCAATGGGCGGTGCTCCCCGACGAGATCTGGCTCGATCGGTCGGGCAATCTCGAGGACACCTTGATGGAGGCCATTGCCGACATCGTCTTCAAGAAGCCTCGGCCGCGCTATCTCGGCATGGTCCTGAAGGGCGCGCTCACCCGACGCACGCAGGATTTCGAACCGATGTTTCGTCAATCCGAGCAGGACGAATATGACGAAAATCCGGGCGAGGGCGATGTCGGCGAGTCCGCGCAGCCGCATCCGGGGACGGCGCCGAAGCCCGAGCGCAACGACCCCAACCCAGGCGAGCTCTACACCGGGGGCGAGGTCAAGATCGTAACGCGGGGCCCGACGACCAAGCGGCCGCAGGTCGTGACCGAAGAGGTTCAGCGCCGACAGCTCAAGATCGATCACTACGCCTCTCACTGCCAGATGGAGCTGGCGACCAAGTCACTCGACGTGCTCGCCCCGGCGGGCTCCTATGCGGAGCATGCCGAGAACCGCATCTGGATGATCCAGGCTCATCACCCGGACAAGACGTCGACCAACGGCGCGCGCCACGCCGGAAACCTGCTCATCCTGTCCAAGGTCAACCATGAGGGGATCGGCACACGGCTGAGCCGCGGCGACATCACCGAGGCGCTCCGCAATCGCTGGACGCCACATCAAATCCTGAGGCCGGACGGTACGGTCTGGCTCGACGGCGGCACCGCGAACGCGATCGACAAGGTGAACGGCGAGATCATCCCGTTCTTTTTCACGCACCGGCATCGCGATTATTGGCTGGAGATGGCGCCAGCCTGACGATTGGTCCGTAACGGTTTCATTCTTCGATGACCCTGTAGGTAGATGCCGGCGCTGAACTAGAAAAAGTTGGTGCCGTCACTATCCTTTTTGAAATCTGTCGGGGAATCTCATGGCTCAGGACGACCTATCTGCTGAGGACATCACGCTGGAGCTTCCAGCGGTTCGTTACGGGCCAATGCGCGTAGCCATTGGTGTCGTTGAAGCAATTTTGCGCCCGGCTTCCACCGTTGAAGCAAAGCGTGTGGGCGAGGCCCTCGTGTCAGCGCGCCTGAAGGAGCCTCTGTACCAGACCGCTGAAGGTGAACGGCTGGTGGTCACGACCCGAAGGAACATCGCTCGTCCGAGCGAAGCCAACGGCGTTCTGCTGCAGAGCGAAAGCGGAAAGCTCTCGTGGTTACATCACCGCCTCATTGAAGAACTTGATGGCGCAGCTGCGAGCCACGGCTGGCCGGCGGTTGTCATCAAGCGTGCTGACCAGTGGGACGGACAATTTTCATTTCGGGCGGAGCGACCGAACGCGGATGGTAGTGTCGATGAGGATAAGCGCGGGCTTCGGCCGCCGCAGCTCGGCGCACTGCACGCCATTGGCGCCCACTGGAGCATCAACACGCAGCCAGCGACTATCGTTATGCCGACTGGGACCGGCAAAACCGAAACGATGCTGGCGGCGCAAGCGGCCTATCTGCGCAAGCCGTTGCTGGTAGTCGTGCCGTCCGACGCCTTGCGGTCTCAGACCGCGAGAAAGTTTCTCACCTTCGGCCTTCTTCGCTTTTTGAAAGTGCTGCAGGACGACGTGCCGAACCCGATCGTGGGCCTCGTGCGCAAGGTGCCAAAAACGACAGAAGATCTGGAGATTTTTGACCGCTGCAACGTGATCATCGGGACAATGGATTCCTTGGCGGATAGCGCAGCCGAAGGTGTCTGGCCGGAAATTGTCGAGCGCGTTGGTGCGCTCGTCATCGACGAGGCCCACCATATCAGCGCCAAACGCTGGACGAGTTTTCGCGAGGCATTTTCTGCCAAACCGATCTTGCAGTTCACGGCGACGCCGTTCCGCCGCGACGGGCAGTTGGTGGATGGTCACGTCATCTATTCGTACCCGCTGCATCGGGCGCAGCAGGATAAGTATTTCAAGCCCATCACCCTTGAGCCGGTCTATGAAACATTGGCCGCCAACGCAGATCAGGCGATCGCCGAAACGGCGGTAGCCCGCTTGCGGGAAGATTTGAACCAAGGGCTCAATCATCTGATGATGGCCCGGTGCTCGCGCATCGAGCGGGCTAGGGCCGTGTTTGATATATACACGGCCCTAGCGCCTGATCTGAATCCGTTGCTTGTTCACTCGGACATGGGCGATACCCAGCCGGCGATCGATGCTTTGAAGGCAGGTGACAGTCGGATCGTCGTCTGCGTGAACATGCTTGGCGAAGGGTTCGACTTGCCGGAACTCAAAGTCGCGGCGGTCCACGACCTCCACAAAAGCTTGGCGATTTTGCTGCAGTTCACCGGCCGGTTTACGCGCAGCGCTGCCGCAAATATCGGCAATGCGACCGTCATTGCGAACATCGCCGAGCCCAACGTGTCAGACGCCCTCGAGCGGCTTTACAGCGAGGACGCTGATTGGAATGAGCTGCTGAGCGAGCTAAGTTCAGCCGCGGCCCAGGAACACGCTCGGCTGGTCAAATTTCTCAGCGAAGCAAAGCGCTTGGACAGCGGCCTAGACGACGAGGACTTGCCGATTTCGCATAAGCTGCTCAAGCCTGGCATGAGCACATTGTTCTACCAAGCTGATAAATTCACCCCGAAGTCGTTCCACGACGGGCTTCCGTCCTCGATGGTGCCATATCGGGTCTGGCTGCACTCGCCTTCAAACACATTGTTCTTCGTCACGCGCTCCGAACCCACCGTAAAATGGAGCCGGTCGAAGTCCGTGAAAGATCGGACATGGGCGCTGTTCGTGCTGCATTACGATGCGGCGCGGACGCTTCTCTACCTCTCCTCCTCGGACAAGAGCTCAGCGTTTCCAGACCTGGCGGCGGCGGTCGGGGCTGGAAAAATTATCAATGGAGACGTGGTGTTCCGAGCGATGGGTCGGATCACCCGGCTCATCTTCCAGAATCTAGGCGTGAAGAAACACGGCCGTCGCAACCTGTCCTATGCCAGTTATACCGGCGCGGAAGTGGTTACCGCCCTCAGCCAAGCGGAGAAAAGCGGTTCGCTTAAGGCGCTGTTGAGCGGCATTGGCTGGGAGGGTGGAAGGCAGATCACCATTGGCTGCTCGGCGAAAGGGCGGGTGTGGTCGCGCGAACAAGGTCCAATCCCGCGCTTCAATGATTGGTGCGAAGCGGTAGGTGACAAGCTGCTCGACAGCTCAATCGATACATCCAAGCTGATCGACAATGTGCTGCTACCGACCGAGGTCAGGACGCTGCCGGCCGTTGAATTGCTGAGTATCGAATGGCCCTACGAAATTCTGAGCCAAGCGGAGGAGCGGGTCGGGTTCACCGACAGCACGCGCGAACAGACGCAAACGATGTTTGAACTTCGCATCATGGGATCTGACGTATCCGCGAACACGATCGATTTCCAGATGATCGAAGCGACATCTGGGAGTTGGGCATCGTTCCGATTTACGCTGGGCGGAGCCGAGGAATTCAAGGTCGAGCAGATTTCGGGCAATCCGCTTACGATCACAATCGGCAAGCTCTCCGCGCCGCTCGCGGTATATTTCTCGGAATATCCTCCGCTTTTCCGAT
This sequence comes from uncultured Burkholderiaceae bacterium, assembly GCA_937871985.1. The sequence continues at coordinate 20,428 of CALMPB010000121.1, read as the reverse complement.
TCGTTGATCTTTCGGAACTCGACGCGAACCTGCACATCATACCGCAAACGCCTTACGATCTTAAGATTGAAGATGACCGGTTCGAAGTGTGGACGTGGACGGATGTCGATCACACGAAGGAGTCGATTTGGAAGGACGGCGCGGTTCGCAAAAACTCAATTCAATGGCACGTTGCTCAGCAATATTTGGGAGAGGATTTCGATGTCGTCTTCGACGATGATGACAGCGGCGAAGCGGCCGATCTTGTTTGCCTGAAGGTCACTGAGGACGCCATCCGAATGGCGCTCGTGCATTGTAAGTTCTCGGGCGGCTCCACGCCTGGCGAGCGTGTGAAAGATGTGATTGAGGTCTCGTCGCAGGCACTGCGATCGGCTCGCTGGGTCGGAAAATTCCCGCAACTCGTGCAACACCTCAAGGCGCGGAACGAACCGGCCAGGCGCGGTGGTCGCCCAACCCGCTTTCTTAGAGGGGACGCAACCGATCTCAACCGGATCGTCAAGCTCCATCGGTTCCGTCCGATCGAGACCGAAATCCTGATCGCGCAGCCTGGCTTGTCAAAATCCAAGCGAACCAAGCCGCAATCTTCGGTCTTAGCGGCTGGTCTGACCTACGTGAAAGAAACCGTTGGCATCGACGTGACAATCCTCTGCAGCGAGTGATGCTCTGCGCTGATCCGCTTTGCGGGTTCAGTTCACCGGAGCGTGATGGCCGTGATGTGGCGCGAGCAGAATGTCCTCGGAGTGGCCAGAACGGCTGCCTTTGTTGCGAGCGGCCATTCGCCGCTTGGTGCGCAAACGTCCGGGTCTGGTCGAAAGACCTCCAAGGCAACGCGCTACGGCGCGACAACCATGGACGATCCCCCAGAGTACGGATTGCCACTCAGGGCTGCGGAAATGTCCGCGATCGCCCTCTGCCCGCGAACGCTGTTGCCCGCCGCATCGAGCGGCGGCGAATAAGCCGCAATCCCGAACTTTCCGGGCGCGACCGCGATCATGCCGCCGCCGACACCGCTCTTGGCCGGCAGCCCCGTGCGAAAGAGCCAGTGCCCACTGCGGTCGTAGAGCCCAGCCGTCGCCATGATGGCGAGGATCTCGGGAATGTGCCGCTCATCAACTACTTGGCATTGCGTGAGCGGGTTTCGGCCGCCTGCTGCAAGCGTACCGGCCATGATCCCGAGATCGACCGTGGTGACCTCGATCGCGCACTGCCGCGTGTAGACGTCGGTGATTGCGGCAGGATCGCCCGGGAACCGTCCGTAAGCGGACATCAGTGCGCCGATTGCGCGATTGCGCTGGTTGACCTGCGAGGACGCAGCGTAAACCTCTTCGTTCAACCGCAAGGGCCGCCCGGCGAACGCACTCTGCATCTCCAGGATCTTGGTCCATATCTCCTCGAGATCACCCCCCTTTACCAAGCCGACGGCGGCGATGGCGCCGGGCGTGACCATCGGGTTCTGGCCGCGCCCTTCCAGGGCCTCGATCGCCTCGATGGAGTTGAAGACGCGGCCGGTCGCTTCCGCGCCGATCGCATCCTCGAGCACGTCCGCACCCGACTCCTGCAGCACGAGGGCAAGCGTCGCGACCTTCGCGACCGACTGTATGGCGAAGGCCGTCCGAGCGTCCCCCGCTGTCACGACAGCTTCTCCCCCGACGGGAGAGAGCGCGATCCCGAAATAGTGCGCAGGAACCCGCGCCAGCACCGGATGGGGAAAATTCTCGCCTTCGGCGAGATCGCGATACCGGCCATGCGCCGACCGGACGGCGTCTTCCAGGGCGGCCAAAGAGAGATGCGGTCCACCTGCATCTCGGCCTGCGTCTGAATCGAGCGCTTCCCGATCCAGGTTATCCTGGGCAGGTTGCGCGCTGGCATGGGCATTGTCCGTCACCGTCACGCCTGTCCTCCGGTCGAGCACATGCAGCCGTGCCTATCCTTGCGGGGACCGGAGCGCCGCGACGGCGACGATCTCGATCAACGTACCAGGTCCGAGCTCCGCTACTGCAACCGTTGCGCGGGCGGGCAGGTCTTCCGGGGCGAAAAATCGAGACCATGCCTCGTTGAGCTCCGCCTTATGCGCCATGGTGGTGATATAGTTCATGGTCGAGAGAATGAGCGTGGCGTCACTGCCGACGGTCTGCAGCAAGGCATCGATCTTCTCGAGCGCCTGCGTCGCCTGTCCTCCGATCGACAGCGACTTGTCGTCGGCGACCATTCCCGCGAGATAGACTGTATCGCCATGGACTACGGCCCTGTGTGCAATGGGCATCGGATTATGCCGTGTCGGCATCAGAATCTCCAGTCGAAGTGGCGCATGAAGCGCCGGGAAGGAAGTGGTGACGGACAGGTCCTGCTTCGGCCGGATCTCCAGGTGACCGGGATCGGCTACCGCGCGGCGATCCCGTCCAAGGCCGCCAGTTCTCCGACGGTGATCGGTTTCAACGGTGGTCGAACATTGAAGAACCCGACGTCGGCCGGCGATCGGTCCTGCGTTGCCGCGATCAGGCGGGCGATCGTGTAGCCGCACTGGCGGCCCTGGCATGGGCCCATGCCCGCGCGGGTCGCTGCCTTCATCTGGTTGGGCCCGGGTCGACCGACCATGGCCATCTTCCTGACGTCGCCGGCCGTCACCTCCTCGCACCGGCAGACGATCGTCTCGTCAGGGGGCGCGAAGACCTGGGGGCGCGGCCGGAACAGGGCATCGAGAAATGGGCGTACCGCCAGTTCGCGTGCGAGCGCCCGCCGGACAGATCGAGCGGCCGAGACGGCATCGCGCGCGCCGATCCTCCCGGAACGCTCGGCGACCCGCAATGCCGCGAGCTTGCCGCGCAAAGTCGCGGCCTTCGCACCGCCGATGCCCGCGCCGTCTCCGGCGACGAACACGCCATTCAACGACGTCTCGCCCCATTCGTCCACGGTCGGCGCAAGGCAATCCTGGGCTCCGGTCCACTCCATCGTGCATCCCAGCGACATCGGGGCATGGATATGTGGGACGACGCCTTCGTGGACGAGCAGCACGTTCGCCGGAGCGCTGAACGAATGTCCATCGGCAGTCCGGTAGTGCAGCGTCTCGATCCGCTCTTCGCCCACCGCCTCGATCTCGGCCACGTCCTTGACGTACCGCGTTCCGCTCCTGCGCAGCGCCTTGATCCAGTCGAGGCCCTTGAGGATTTCTCCGAACGCCGGGATCGCACCCGGTAGATGGCGGATCGCCGATCGCCAACGGCCGCTCGGCGTGGTGTCGAGATAGCCCGCGATCTGTCCGCCGGCACGAAGCAACTGGATGGCGTAGAGCAATGGAAGCGGGCCGCTGCCCGCGATCCAGACGGGGTTGGCCGGGATCTGCCCGGCGTTCTTCAGCAGGATCTGCGCAGCGCCGACCGTCAGGACCCCGGGCAGCGTCCATCCCGGGAACGGCACCGGCCGCTCCTGAGCGCCTGTCGCCAGGATGATCGAGCCGGCCTCGACCACGCGAGGCGTCTCTCCGAGCGAGTAGAAGGCGCGGTAGCCCGGTTCGACCTGCCACAGCTTTGCGCCCGGCTCGTACCGCGCCCCGCACGTCCGAAAGACTTCGGCGACCGCGCGCCCCTCCGAATAGCTCGGGCCGAGTATCTCGTCGCGCGCGCGTGCCATTTCGACCGAGCGCCAGATCTGGCCGCCGGGCGCCGGCTGGTCGTCGACGACCAGAACGTCGAGGCCGTGGTGACGCGCAGTGATGGCGGCGGTCATGCCGGCAGGACCGGCACCGACGATGAGGAGATCACAGTCGCTCATCTGTCGACCTTGCGCTTTCCGAGCTGGCGATTGACGCGTATCCCGTCGCAGACCGGCATGAGGCAGGTCTGGACGGATGCGGTGCCGTCGACCTCGGCAAGGCAGTCGAAGCAGACACCCATCATGCAATAGGCCGTCCGCGGGCTTTCGGAGACCGGGGTCAGGCGCGACCACGGCTTTTCCTGGCGCAGGAGGACCGCCGCAACGCTCTCCCCGGGCTCGGCCGTCGTCGCGACATCATCAACGAAGACCGTGATGCCGGCTTCGAACTCATGCAGCTTTCGGAACATCAAATCGCCTTTGGTGGAACTCATCGAAGGAGGCTGGCAAGCGACCCGCGGCGATTGCTTCCGCGAGCGGGCCTGCGTGCGCGGCGGCCAAGGTGACGCCGGAATGGCAGACCGCGACAAACGCGCCCGGGTGACTTTCCGATTCCGCATAGATCGGGCCGCCATCGGGCGTCATGATCCTGAGGCCGGCCCATTGGCGGACCAGCTTCACTTTCGCGAGCGCGGGAATGCCTCGCAGCGTCGTCGCGCAGAAACCCGACAGCCCTTCCACGGTCGTCGAAGGATCGAAGCCAACCTCCTCGTTCGTCGTTCCGATCATGACCGTGCCTTGCCCGGTCTGGCTGACGGCATGGAGCGGCAAGGGCAGGAAGGGTTCGAGGCGCTCGGTGATCAGCATCTGGCCACGCTGCGGCCGTATCGGGATATCGAGGCCGACCTGTGCCGCGATCGCCCCTGTCCCGAGCCCCGCGGCAATGACGACCCGCGAGCCGAATGCCTGCTCCGATCCGAAGTCGACCTTGAATCCGCGGCGGCCATCGCGCGTGATGCGATGGACCTTGGCACCACCGCGCAGGGCTCCGCCCTTGCGCACGATCTCCTTGTGGAGGGTGGTCAGGAGCCGCAGCGGATTGAGCTGCCCATCGCGGTGGCCGAAGCTGGCCCCGACGACGTCATGGCCGAGCGCCACCTTCGGCAGCAGCCGTTCGAGCGCCGGTCGCTCGATCATCTCCCAGTCGGACTGCTGGTTGTGCCAGCGCATCAGCATCGCCCGGCGCTGCTCGAACTCCGCCTCCCCGAGACAGAGCTTGAGCCCGCCGTTCGGGCGAAATTGAATGTCCGCGCCCGATGCTTCTTCAAGCGCCGTACAAAAGGCGGGCCAAAGGTCGACCGACTGGCGGGTGAGCTGCTGGTAGGCCGGCAGGTTCAGCCCCTTGCCCTGCAGCCATACCAGGCCGCCATTTGCGTTGGCCGCTCGGTAGTCCCGGTCCTCGCCATCGAGTACCAGCACGCTCGGATTGTGATCGAGCAGCCCGTAGGCGATGGCGGCGCCGTTCAAACCGCCCCCTATGACGATGATATCTGCACTTGCGGGTTCCCTCATGGGGCGAGGTTATGGACCGCACCGTTATTCGTCTAAGTCGAAAATCGAGGTCAGCCATTCGCCGAGGTTATCGAGCACCGCGGGCAATTTTGACGCGCCGTCGCGACGACGGGCAGCGCGCGATCGAAGCACCCAACAGCTCAAATATAAGGGAGCGACTTCGCCGCGCCCTGCGCCTTCCGAAAGGCAGACAAGCATAACCGCTGAGAATAAGCTGTTGCCTCATCGGTCTTTGACAGCAGTCTGGCGCCTCAACATCTTGCGGTTGTTTTGCACTGCCATGCCGCCGCCATGGTCGACGTGATGGCCAGCGATCGCGAGGCCCGACTTTGGCACGACAATCCGAGCATGCTGCCCCATCGACGACTGGGGGAACCGAGACAGCCAGCGCGTCAAACCTGGATACGGTCTCCGCGTCCCGCCGCGACCGTCCGTATGCGATTGGACAGATCAGCGCCTTCATCGAGGCGAGGCGGGATCGTCCGCTCGACGAGCGTGAGCGGGACGCTGCCATGCGTGCCGTTCTCGACCTCCTGGGAGCGGCCGCAGCCGGCATGTTCGAACGCGGCCCGGCGGCGGTGCGCCATACGGTTCGATCGACCATGGCCGTCGGGCACGTGCCGATCTGGTTTGCCGGCCTTTCAAGCTCGCTCGTGGGTGCCGCCTGGGCCAACGCCGCCGCCGCCGCCGCGCTGGACGTGGACGACGGGCATCGGCTGGCTCGCGGTCACCCCGGAGCGGCCGTCGTACCGACCGCCCTCGCGGTTGGTCACGAGACCGGTGCGCCATGGGAGCAGATCCTGGCGAGCATCGTGATCGGCTACGAGGTGGGCGTCACCATTGCTGCCGGACGACTGCGCTATGGCAATACGGGGACGTGGGCTTCCTACGCCGTTGTCGCTACGGCCGCAGCGCTGCGGAGGACGGCAGCCCCGATCTTAGAGCACGCCTTGGCGATCGCCGGGGAAAGCGCGCCGAGCCAGGCATTCCTGAGCGCGCCCGCCCAGACTCCCGCACCCGAAGGCAGCGACGTCAAGGAAGGGATCCCCTGGTCCGTCTTTACAGGTCTCGTGGCGCTCGACCTCGCTGCAGCAAATCACACCGGGCCGCGCAACATCCTGGAGGATGCTCATAATTACGCTCTGCCCGAACCGCTTGAGCTGGGCACTTATTCCCACATCCAGAAAACGTACTTCAAGCTCTATGCATGCTGCCGTCACATCCATGCGCCCCTGGATGCACTCCTCGGCCTGATCGCTCATTACCGGATCGATCATCGGAGCATCGAGTCGATCGAGGTCGCGACCTATAGCGGAGCACTGCGGCTGCCGAACAAGATCTGGCCTGGGAGCCTCGTGGATGTGCAATACAGCATCCGGTATTGCCTTGCTCTTGCGGCCCGATCCGGAGCCGGCGCACTCCTGCCGCTGACGCCCGATGCGCTGGGCCGGGATGATGTGTCCGAGCTGGCGGCCCGCGTTGTCCTGGCGCTCGACCCTGAGCTCAATGCGCGCTTTCCGCAGGAGACACTGGCACGGGTTGCCGTCGTCGCCGACGGCCGGCGCTTCGCGTCCGACGTCACCGCACCCCGCGGGGAACACACGCAGCCGCTGACCTGGAGTGAACTGGAGGACAAGATCCGGACCGTGACCCGCCTTTGTTGCTCGGAGCAGCAGTCAGATGCGCTCATACGCGCCGTGAACGAAGCCCGTGCTGGCCGTGGAGATGCTCTGGACGACATTCTCGGTTCGCAAAGCCTCGCTCCCTGTTGATCGCGGCCGCCGATGTCGGCGGCGCGCCATCCGCATCGGAATGACCTCGACGGGCCGAAAAGGGGAAAAGGGCATTCTGCATGTTCTCGGATCCCGCATTTCGACGAAGCCTGTCGTGCCTCGAACTCACCGGCGCCGTCGTCGATGCCCTCCGCTCGACCCTGGAGCACGATGCGCTCGCAGCGTTGCTCGAATTGATCACCCGCGAGATGGGCTTCCGGCACTATGCGCTGATCCACCACGCCGACCTGCGCACGCCGCGAGACCATCTCGTCGATCTCAAGGACTACCCGCCGGCTATCACCGAGCGGCTATTCGAGCAGCGGCGCTATCGGCGCGATCCCGTCATCCGGGGATGTATCTTCGCGGACAGCGCCTTCCTTTGGTCCGACCTTCCCAGGTTGATCTCGCTCGATCGCCACGACCGGGCCAGTTTCGAGCTCGGCGCGAGGGAGGGGCTCAACGAAGGCATCACCGTCCCCTACGTCCGTCTCGGCCGTCGCATGGGCTCCTGTACCTTCGCCGGGACCGATAGCCCGGACGAAGCGCACCGCTTCCTGGGCGCCGCCCAGATGATAGGCATCTTCGCTTTCCAGGCTGCGCTGAACCTGATCCCGAGCGAGCGGCCGGAAGTCCTTCCCGCCGCGAGGCTTCATCCGCGACCGCGCGATTGTGTCGTGCTCGCCGGGCGAGGCTATTCCAACAAGGAGATCGCTCGCGAACTCCAGCTGGCCCCCCGGACGGTCGACGGCTATCTCACCGAGGCGCGACGCCTGTTCGGGGCCCATGACCGGACTGAACTCGTCGTGAGCGCGGTCCTCGCCGGCGAGGTCGAACTCCATGAACTCCGTCGTGGGCCCGTACAGGGTTGAGCCCTTCCCCGAGGATTGATCGACCAACCCTATAAGTCCTGGGAATAGGCCTAATCTATTCGGACTTTGACAGCGCGAAGTGCTTCTCCGCACCATCGTCGCCGGTCGGCGACAGCCGTACGACCGGGGGTAATCGCAATGCTCGTGCCTGCTGTTCAACTCTATGCCAGCCATCCGGGGGTTGGTGGTCAGCCTCGCATCTTCCAGGAAGCGCCCCGTTGAACGAGCGGCAGGAACTCCTCGAGGCGATCAAGCTGCTCGAGGCCACCTTTCGAAAATCGGCCAGCCTCGGCGATGAGAACTTCAAGGAGCATCGCAAGGAAGCGGTCCAGCTGCGTCGCGAGATCGCGGCACAGTTGGCCAACATCTCGAAGCTGGGAACGACGGTCTTCGAAGGCAAGTCGACGGCCGAGACGTTCCGCTCGCAATTCGCCAGCATGCGGGCGACGATGGCGATGCACCACGCATCTTGGCCCATCATCGCCATCGATCTCGAAAATCCCGAATATCGCGCGTCGGCGACGACGTTGCGCGAGTCCAACGGCAAGTTCATCGCCTGGGTGAGAATGGCGCTCCAGTCGGCGCGTTGAACTCGGCATAGCGCGACCGCGCGGGCGGACCACCTCAAGAGGGCGTGACTGCCTGCATGCGATCGCGCGTGGAACGCCCGGGCGCACGACGAGCATCTCCGAACCGAGTCGACCCAGTCATGGGGTGGCGCACGTTCGGCGACGTGCCCGTGAAAACCGCTTTCGAGCCGTCAACCCGAGCATTCACCCGGTCTATTTCGGGCATCGTCCCGCTGCTTCCTTCGTGCGCGACATCACGAACCGGAGCACCCCATGATCCACGTCATCGACAACCATCTCGCGCCGGAGAACCGGCCGTTGCTGCAGTCCATGTTCGCCGACCGGAAGCGTCTCTTCGTCGACTTCTTCGGCTGGGACGTGCCGGTCGTCGACGGCCAATACGAGATCGACCAGTTCGACAACGCCCATACGATTTACCTCGTCGCCACCGGGGAGGATGGCATGCACGCCGCCTCGATCCGGCTTTTTCCGACCACCGAGCCGCACATGCTCGGCACCCTGTTCCCGCATCTCTGCCCCTTGGGCGTGCCCGTCGGCGGTAGCACGTGGGAAAGCACCCGGCTTTGCCTGCCACAGAGGCACGGCGCCGAGCGCCGTCGCGTGCTGCGCAACATGCTGTTCTCGGCCATGGTCGATGTCGCCCTCGATCGCGGGATCGAGCGCTACACGGGCGTCATCCCCGACCCCTTCCGAAAGGAGGTCCTCGCCATGGGCTGGCAGGCCGAGCCTCTCGGGCCTGCCGTGCGCATCCCCGGCGGGCCGATCGGCGCATTCCTCATCCATGTCCGGCCGGACACTCGCGAGCGGCTTCGCTGGACCGGGGTCTATCCCGCGACCGATGCCCGGGTGCCGGCATGAGCGCCGCCGTCGATCGCCATGCGGCGATGCTCGCGCGCGATGGCTGGTGCGTGCTCGGCCGCGCCGTCGACCCCGCATTGATCGGCGATATCGAGGCGCACCTGGAGGACCGGTTCGCGGCCACGCCGCTATGCGAGGGAGCCTTCTACGGCACGCGCACCCGGCGCTTCGGGGCGCTGCTGACCCGTGCCCCCGCAGTCGAGCGCCTGGCCATGCACCCCCTGATCCTCGAACTTGTCGAGCAGATGCTGCTGCCATGGTGCGAGCGGATCGCGCTCAACCTGACACAGGCGATCGAGATCCATCCCGGCGCTCTCCCGCAACTGCCCCACCGCGACCAGGACATGTGGCAGGGCCCGAAGGGCAGCATGGAATATCTCGTCAACGTGATGTGGCCACTCACGCCTTTCACGCGCGGCAATGGCGGCACCCGGCTCTGGACGGGAAGCCACTTCGACCAAGATGTCCCGGCCTTGCCGGAGGAAGACAGCATCGTCCCGACGGCGCAGCCCGGCGATGCCCTCGTCTTCCTCGGCTCGACCCTGCACGGTGGCGGTGGCAATGCCAGCCTCGAGCCGCGGCGCGGTATCGTCATCAGCTATTGCCTGGGCTGGCTGAAGCCGTTCGAGTTGCAATGGCTGGTCTATCCGCCGCAGGTCGCACGGCATTTCTCGCCCGAGCTGGCGGCGCTGGTCGGCTATGCCCAGCACCGGCCGAACCTCGGCAACGTCGAAGGCCAGTGCCCGTCGATCCTGCTCAGCGACAGCGTTCCCGAATTCCTGCCGGCGGTCGATGCGCTCCGGCCGGACCAGGCGGAAGCCGCGGCGTTGTTCGTACGGTCCCAGATGAACGAGTTGGGCTGAGGTCGCGTTATGACCGGGCCGGATCCCGAGGCGTTCGACGCCATTGCACGGCGCGGCGCCCCCGCGCTCGCGTGGGAAGTCCTTCGGAGGGATCCGGCCTATCGAGCCGTCTGGCGGAACCTGACGGCGATGCCGGCTGCAGGTTTTGCTGCCGACGCCGCCTTCGCGGCGGAATGGGGGCTGCACTTTCCCTGAGGATCCGGCGCACAATTGCGCCGCGGTGCTGCCGATGTGGTCGGCGGCCGTGGACCCGTGTGTGCTCATGCTGCGAACGGAGCGTGATGACGATCGGGAGACGGTTGCGCCGCCAGCGCTTGGGCCGATCGCACGGAGGCTGCGCTCGTTGGATGGCGAGCATCTCTTGATCGATCGAGGTGAATTTGTTCGGATCGATGTCGTCGATAACTCGCCGAACAACGAGCCAAACATCCTCCATTTCGATCTGATCTATGACGACTGGTTCGACGCGCGCATGAGCACGATCCGCGTTTTGCGCGGCCGGCTCCTGGGCCGCCGATTTCCTCAACTGGCGCGTCGTCTTTTATGCTTGCACGCTACCGACGCCCGCGATTCCGGGGCGAGCCTGAAGGACATCGCCTATCTGGTCATCGGACCTGGCGACTGGCCGGGCGATGGAGATCACCGCAAGTCGATGGTCCGACGCATGATTGTCACTGGCGATCGCATGCGTCGCGACGGGCCTTGCGCGATAATCCGAAACGGACCTAATCAGCAGGATCGATCAACGCTGTCTCATCAAAGAAATCGCGAGGATGCAAGCTAAGGGCTTCGCTCAATCCCCACAGGCTATGCAGCGTGATGTTCTGTTCGCCGCGCTCGATGGCCCCGACGTAAGCCCGGTCGACACCCATTTTCTCGGCGACGGCTTCTTGGCTCAGATGGACAGCGCGCCGCCGCCGCAGAACATTCGCCCCCACAAGTTTCTTGATGTCCATCGAGAGGTTAGAGGACACCCGGGTATTTTGATGCTACGCATTATAATACGCGCAGCGCTGCGTGACTGAGCTTGAGGGGTAAACGTGGGCGGCATCATCAAATGCGCTCCGAGCAGCGGACAGGTCGTGGAATACGATCGCCGTAATCTGGCGCTGTATGCCGCTTTGCTGGAGGCTGACGATTCTGGGCGTGACTGGCGGGAAGCGGCTGTCTCGATCATGCGTCTCGACGTGAACCAAGGGGATGCTGAGGCCTGCTGGCGATCGCATCTCGAGCGTGCCCGATGGATTATTGGCGACGGCATGGCGGACGCGCTGGTTGCGTTCAACGCCCGCCCCGAAATGCACAAGAGCAACTAAATATTGGCGCCTCGCGCCGCTGCGCGACCGCGCTCTACTCGACCGCCATGGGCGGCCTCGCCGAGCCCCGTCCCGGGTCTCGGCCATCCGGTGACGATCGCTGGCGTGGCTGATGACGCCGCGCATTCGCGCGGCGGCGTTGCTTGTGCCTCTCCCGGTACGGCGGGTGCGGGCGGCGCTCCCGGCTAGGCCCGTCGCGGGCGAAGCCAACCCCTGCGGGGTGCTCCACATCCGTTCCGCCCTCACGGTGTCTCCGCCCGCTCGAAGCCGGGCCTCTTGGTCGCGTCTCGCCGCCCACCCCCGCCTTCCGGGGAGGCTTGCTGCTTTTTGGGTGGCGATGGAGGACAGCGATGCGTCAAGCCACCAGCCGCCGTGCCCGCCGCAAGGGTGCGGGCGATGATCGTCAGACCGACAACCGGGCGAACCTCTATGACGAGGTGACCGCGCGGATCGTCGCCGAACTGGAGGCGGGACGTGTCCCGTGGGTCCAGCCGTGGGGAAAATCGAGCGGCACTGGGCCGGGCTTGCCGCGCAATGCGCTGACCGCCCGGACCTATTCGGGCGTCAATATCCTGATCCTCTGGGGCGCGGTCATCGAGCATGGTTGGCCCTCGCAATCGTGGCTGACCTTCCGGCAGGCGGAGGAGGCGGGCGGCTGCGTCCGCAAGGGCGAGCATGGCGTGACCGTAGTCTATGCCGACCGCTTCACCCCCGAGGCCGAGAAGGAGCGTGCGAGCCGTGACGGCGACGAGGCCCGCGCCGTGCCCTTTCTAAAGCGCTTCACCGTCTTCAATGTCGCGCAGTGCGAGGGCCTGCGCGCCGGGCTTGCGTCCGATCCTGCGCCGCTGCCCGAGCGCGAGATCGTGCCCGTTGCCGAGGAGGTGATCGCGGCATCCGGCGTCGATTTCCGCATCGGCGGCGACCGCGCCTTCTACGCGCCGGACCCCGACTTTGTGCAGGTGCCTCCGCAGCCCGCCTTCTTCGAACAGGTCAATTATTACCGGACCTGCCTGCACGAGCTCACCCATGCGACGGGCCACCCCAAGCGGCTCGCCCGTGACCTGCGCAATGCGTTCGGCAGCAAGGATTATGCGCGCGAGGAACTCATTGCCGAGATGGGATCGGCCTTCCTTTGCGCCGCGCTCGGCATCGTGCCCACCGTCCGCCACGCCGACTATATCGGCTCTTGGCTGGAGGTACTGCGCGAGGATAATCGTGCCATCTTCCGTGTCGCCAGCGCAGCCACCAAGGCCGCTGAATGGCTGCTCGCCCGCCACCGGGAAGCGCAAGACGAGAGGATCGCGGCATGATCCTCCTAACCCCCGACATCCGCTTCGCGCTGCGCGCCAACGACATCAATCGCCGCGCGGCGCAGCGCGACGGCAAGCCCGAGCCGGACCCGGTCCCCCTGCTCAAATTGTTCAACCCACTGGGGGCCGCGACTTGGCTCGCGACCGAGCTCGCCGAGGATGGCGATGCCCTTTTCGGCCTCGCCGACCTCGGCTTCGGATGCCCCGAACTAGGCTATTTCAGCCTGTCGGAGATCGCCGCCGTGCGCCTGCCGTACGGCATGGGCATCGAGCGTGACATCGACTTCGAGACGCCGTTGCCCTTGTCCCGATGGGCCGACTCGGCGCGGCGCGCCGGTGCGATCGTATTGGCCGAGACCTTGCTGCGCCGTGGCGCGGCTAACGAGCTTCCGCCGTCCAGCGGATGACGCGGGCGGCCGTTCGCCGCCGATCCTAAGCCGATCCGCCCTCCCGGAAAGAATGACGGACCGGCACTCACAAGGAGTGGTCCCATGACACTCGTTTTCATCGACCAAGGCAAGCTGTCCGTCAGCAAGACCAACATGCGCTATGGCCGCAAGGCCCCCGACGTGTCCGACATCCTGCCGACCGTGCGCAAGCGCGGCATCATCCAAACCTTGCTCGTCCGCCCCAATTGTCAGGAAGGGCATTTCGAGATCGTCGCGGGCGCGCGGCGCTTCCATGCCGCCCGGATCGTCGCGGCCGAGACCGGCGAGGCCGAGCCGCTGCCGTGCCGCATCCTCGCCGAGACCGACGATGCCGCCGCGATCGAGGCGTCCATGATCGAGAACATCGCCCGTCTCGACGCCGACGAGGTGACCCAGTGGGAGACCTTCACCCGGCTGGTGAAGGAAGGCCGCACGGTGGACGACATCGCCGCGACCTTCGGGCTGCCCGACCTGAGTATCAAGCGCGTGCTGGCGCTGGGCAATCTGTTGCCCCGCATCCGCAAGCTCTACCGCGACGAGGCGATCGATCGCGCGACCGTCCGCCACCTCACCCTCGCCAGCAAGAGCCAGCAGAAGGCATGGCTGGCTCTGGCCGACGATCCCGACGCCTTTGCGCCGAGGGGGCACCAGTTGAAGGCATGGCTGTTCGGCGGCCAGTCGATCCCGGCGCGCTTCGCCCTGTTCGAGGTGCCCGAGGCGGGTGGCGTGACCGTCGCCGACCTGTTCGGCGAGGACCGCTACTTCGCGGACCCCGACGTCTTCTGGGCCGCGCAGAATGCCGCGATCGAGGCGCGCAAGGCGTCCTATCTCGAAAGCGGATGGAGCGACGTCGTCATCGTGCCGCCCGCCGAGAGCTTCCATCATTGGGAGTATGAGAAGGCCCCGAAGCGCAAGGGCGGGCGCGTCTATGTCGATGTTCGCGCGTCGGGCGAGGTGACCTTCCACGAGGGCTATCTCTCTCGCAGCGAGGCCCGCCGCGCCGCAAGCGGCGATACGGCGCAGGCGCCGAAGGCCCGGCGCCCCGAGTTGACCTCGACCATGGAAACCTATGTCCACCTGCATCGCCATGCCGCCGTGCGCGCTGCCTTGCTCGGCCATTCCGGCGTCGCGCTTCGCCTCTTGGTCGCCCATGCCATCGTCGGATCGCAATTATGGAGCGTCCGCGTCGAGCCGCAGGCGACCCGCAATGACGAAGTGCGCGAGAGCGTCGAGACCTGCCGGGCCGAGACGGTCTTCGACGAGCGCCGCCGCGCCGTGCTCGACTTGCTCGGCCTGTCGGCGGAGGAAACGACCGTGGTGGGCGGCGCGCCCTACGACTTCGCCGTCATGTTCCAGCGCCTGCTCCAGTTGCCCGACGCGGCCGTCATGGAGGTGATTACCGTCGTGGTCGGCGAGACGCTGGCCGCCGGGAGCGTCGCGGTGGAGGCCGCCGGCGCCGAGATCGGCGTGGACATGGCTGACTGGTGGGAGGCCGATCCAGCCTTCTTCTCGCTGATCCGCGACCGCGAGGTGCTGGGCCGGATCGTCGCGGAGGTGGCGGGCGATACGATCGCCACCGCCAATGCCGGCGAGAAGTCCAAGACGTTGAAGACCATCGTCGCCGACCATCTTGCAGGCAACGATGGGCGGACCAAGGCCGAACGCTGGGTGCCGCGATGGATGCGCTTCCCGCCGAGCGCATACACCGCGCGGGGCGGCGTGGGCACTGTCGCCTGCCATGCCGAACTGGTCGCGCCACGCGAGGCGACGGACCCCGACGAAGAGGCTGGGCCGCTCGCAGAAGCGGCGTGATAGGTTGCGGGCGGCGGTGTTCCGCCGCCCGCATTCTTCCGTGCTGGCTGAAAATTTTGCCGCGCGCCTCTGCCTTGGGCGTCGGCGCGCGGGCTTCTAGAAATTGCCCCGCCGCATCTTCGCCAGTTCTTCGCTGACCAGCGACATAGGGAGATCGAAGAAATCGAACAGTGCATAGAGCGGTACCATCAGGGGGTGGATGATCTCCGGCAGATTCGGGCCGATCGACGCCGATTCTATCGTCGTGCGCAACGCGATCCCGTCCTGCCGAGCGACGCGATCGTCCCACATGGCGCGATTGCCCGTGACACTGGTGAGCATCCGCCCCGCCAAACCTTGATATTGCGCCACGAAAGCGATCGTCGCGGGACCTTCCACCATGTTCGCGGCCAGACGTTCGGCCTGCAACAAGACCTCTCCGCCTCGCCAGACTGGCAGGGTGACGTCGAACAGGGTCGCGGGTGGCCGATTTTCCAGCCCATCCTCCTGATAGCCACGCAGCAGGAACGCGAAGCCGTCGGGCGAAATCCGCCAGAAGTCGGCATGGGCGGCGTCACGCCCCGCCAACAGGCTGCCGTCGGTGTCGCCGCCAAGCCAGCACTCGACCGCGCCGTCGATCGGGTAGGGTTCGATCCCGCGCCGGGTCGGATACCAGAAAGGCGCCCATCCGGTATGGCGGACGACGCTGCGCTGAAGGACTTCTGGAAACTGACCAGGGGGTATATCGCGAAGGTCGCCCATCAATTCATAGGCGAACAAATAATAACCGTGGGGGCAGCGTTCGGGGGCATCTGCCGGCAGGCTCGCTATCAATGCCTGCCAGCGTGCCAGGCACTTTTCGATCCATTGATCGAGTTTGGCGGGTTCGGCTGGCTGTGCCGCCATTGGAACTGCCCCGCTGATCAGATCGCGTATCTGATCGAACATCTCATCGCGACGATTGGCGAGACAGCGGGCGAGCAGCCCGTCCCAATCCTGCCCGCTGGTCGGCACTTCGCTGCGCGGCCCGGACTTGCGGACATAGATCGCGTTGTCGGCGATGATATTGCCATGCGGACCCGCCCGCTTCGCGCGGATCGGCGACCGATGGTTTCCTGGCACGACCACGATCGGGAATAGCCGTCCATCCTGCCGCGCCACGACGTGCACGGCGCAATGAAAGGCGGGGTCGGCGTAATATTGGACGATGCCGTTGATCAGATCCTGACCGTAGGAATCCAGCGTGACCGGCCTGCCTTCGGCCTCCACGCACCCCTGCGCGGTTTCCGTAAGCCCGAGGACGATGAAGCCGCCGCCATGGTTGGCGAGCGCCAGGGCGGTCTTTGCGAACGTCGCCTTGGCCTCATTGTCGCCGCGCAGATCGAGCCAGTTCTTGATCTCCAGATCGAGATTCTCGCGAGGATCGACCAGCAGATCAGCAAGGCGTTGGCGGGAGATTTCGGTTGTCATCACGCTATCCTTGCACGCGACGGATGACGATCTTGGTCGCACCGCAGAGTGTGCAAGCGTCCTTGCCGCGCCTGAAACCGTTCGTGCCGGCGAGCTCACGCGTCTTGTGATTGGCGTGTTGGCGGACCGACAGACCGAGGCGTTCGGTGATGCAATCGTCGCAGACCGGCTCGGGCGACAGCCGCTCGATCAAGCTCCAGACAGGGTTGAGAACCGTCATCCGCCCTCCCGTGGATCGGATATAGCCGATGTCAGAGCGGGCCGATATCGATCGGCAGGACCAGTTGTCCGTCATGATAGGCCGGCGGCGGCGCCAGCCGCGCGCCGATCCAGCCGGCCAACGCGTCGACCGCGCGCAGCCGTTCGCGCGTGGCGACGGCCGTCAGACCCTGGCGATAGGCGAGCGGCGCTTCCTCGATGGCGCGGGCGATCGCGCCGAGATCATCTGGTTCGAGTCGGGTCATGGCGATATTGGAACAAATATGGAACAAGAGTGCAAGCGCGATGATGACCGTGGCTCGTCACCCGCCCGAAGCGTCGCCTCCACCCATCGTCAAGCTCGCCCAATCCGGGAAGCTGCCGCGTGCAGCGATCGCGCCCAGCGCCCGCGCCACCAGAAGGTCGGCGGCGATGAGATCGACCTTGGACCTCGCGCTCAGCGCGCCAGAGTGCACGGCAGCCGAGCGGGCCTGATAAAGGTGCTTCATCTCGTCGAAGATCGCCGCTCGTTCAGCGGCGTCATTCCCAAGCAGCCATGCCGCCCGGCTGCCGATCTTGTACGTGATTTCCGTATTGGATGGGCTGTGGTCGTGCATCAGCGCGATCTCGGCCGCCATGCCGAGTTCGATCGCCTTGTCGACGTCCGACACCGCCAGCCGCGACCGCCCCAGCCGGTCCACCGCGCGCGCCAGGCTGTCCACCTCCTTGAAGGCGCCGAGCTGCTGGAACAGTGTCGCGATCGCGCTCGACGCGACCTCGAAAGAGACCAGCGGGTGCGGGGTGAACGGGCGCCCCGAATAGCTCACCGCTCCCGCGACGAGACAAGAATCCCTGTCAGCTCGCACAGCCGAGATTGGCATCTCGACCGCACCGTTCCCTGCGAGCAGGCAGGCCAACCGCAAGCGTCGGCGGACCGTCTCGCGCTCGGGGCTGGCCGGAACCGTCACGCTGGCCTTGGCGTCGAAGCCCTCGTCTCTCCGGGGCGCAAAGGCCGGCGTGACGGAATATCGCTGGCTCAGCAGCGCCGTCCCGGTTGGCAAGTCGATCCGCTGGAACGGCAGATAGCTCATCGTACGCGCGAAGAAATCCTCGGCCGGCGGCTCGATGGTGACGCCGTCGCCAAGGTCATGGGGGGCGTCGAGCGCGATCCCGAATAGTGGCGTGAGTTCGACATAGGTGGCGGCATTGCGCGCCACCTCGGCTTCGAACAGGTCGATGATCTCCTGGGGCGTCGCATGTCCGACCAGCTGATCAATCACCCATTCGCCGAATTGCCCAGTGCGGATCATGCCGCCGCCATCGCCGGTGAAGACCCAGACATCGGCATGCGCGCGGAATGGATCGGCCACAGCCAGCGCTCGATCCAGATCGCCGGCAGCGCCTGGCCGCCACTGCGAATATTCCTTGGCACGATGGATGTCGGAAAGCTCGATCGCGACTTGCTCCATCGCGGCGATCGCTTCAGCGCGTCCTTCATCGATCGTGGGCTTTTCCATGCCGGTGACAATAGCAGTCCTGCGCGTGCTGCAACCAGTGGATCACTCCATTCCACATCCGCTGATTGATCTGCCGCCATTGGTCTCGTCGTCCGGCGGATCTGCGTCATCCTGGTCGCCGCGCAACGGCGCGGTGCGGACTTTCTTCCCCGGCGCGGGCTGCGCCCGTCGCCTTCCTCGCGCAGCAAGAAACTCCGTACCGTGCCATCCTCCGCTAACGCTTCGGCCCGTCGGGTGCGCGCCAGACCCTGGCTGCCGCGGTCGATCGCCTGTCGAGACCGCACGGGGCGGCCGACAAACGGAGATTAAGATCATGGCACAGATTGGCAGCTTCACCCGCGGCGACGGCGGTGTCTTCAATGGCGAGATCCGCACCCTCACGCTCCGCGTCAAGGCCAGCATCCGGCCCGTCGAGCGCGACAACGACAAGTCCCCCGACCACCGCGTCAGCACCGGCGGAGTCGAGTTCGGCGCAGCCTGGACCAAGGCGGCGCGCGACACCGGCGCCCCCTATCTCAGCCTCAAGCTCGACGATCCGAGCCTCCCGGCGCCGATCTACGCGACGCTGACCGAGGGCGACAACGGCGAGCACAAGCTCATCTGGTCGCGCTGACAAAGACGCCCCGCGCCATCCCGGCGCGGGGCTCTTCCCGTGGGTGTGTCGAATATCGCATTCCCACTTTCGACACTCTTCGCCCGGTGTCCCACCCGGCATCTCCGGTGCCGCGATCGCCCGCTCGCGATCAGACCCCGGAGACGCCGACCCATGGATTCCGAAGACGATATAACGCGCGCAACCCGCGCCAAGCGCGGCTCGCCCTTCCTCAATACCGACCAGGCGGCCGCCTATCTCAAGTTGTCGAGCCGGCTGCTGAAGCGCCTTCGCCGGGCCGGCAAGGGGCCGGTGTTCCGGCGCCATAGCCGCTACGTCCAATATCATATCGACGACCTCGACGCCTGGTCCGGCGAGAACGCGGCCCGGGAGATCGACCGGTGAGCCCGCGTCGCACCCGCGCGGGAGAGGCCCCGCTGCTCGCCTGGGGCGAGGCGCTCCGCCGCGAGAAGTCGCGCCGTGATCGCTTCGTTCGCCGCCTCGTCCTGGGCGCAGCCGGCAGCGCCGTCCTGCTCCTCACCACGGCGTTCCCACCGACACCGCGCCTCGTTTGGAACGCCAGTGCCAGCGCGCCCACCGGCCTCTACCTCGTCACACCGCGCGCATGGTTCGAGCCCGGCGACATGGTAGTCGCATGGGCGCCGCGACCGTTCCGCCAACTCGCCGCCGAACGCCAATACCTGCCGATCAACGTGCCACTGGTGAAGCGCGTCGCTGCCTATGCCGGCGACGAGGTCTGCGCGCTCGGGCACCAACTCTTCATCAACGGCCGGTTGGCCGCCGGGCGCCGCGCCGTCGATGGCACGGGGCGTCCCATGCCGATGTGGAAGGGCTGCATCCGCCTCCACGGACGGCAGGTGTTCCTCCTGATGCCTAGTCCTGCATCGTTCGACGGACGATATTTCGGCGCGACCGAGGGCACCTACATCGTTGGGAAGGCGCGGTTGCTATGGCGGCGCTGAGGATCGTCGCCGCGGCGCTCGCCCTCGCGGCCAGCATGCCGGTCCACGCGGGATCGGTGGCGGACTGGCGGCCCTATGTCACCGAGGCGTCGCTCCGGTTCGGCGTGCCGACCGAGTGGATCGAGCGGGTGATGCGCGCCGAGAGCAATGGCAAGACGGTGCTCGATGGGCGGCCGATCCGCAGCCGGGCAGGCGCGATCGGGCTCATGCAGCTGATGCCCGCGACATGGGAGACGATGCGCCGCGCGCTCCGGCTGGGCAGCGATCCCGACGATCCCCGCGACAATATCCTCGCTGGTGCCTTCTACCTGCGGCTGCTCTACGGTCGCTTTGGCTATCCCGGACTATTCGCCGCCTACAATGCGGGTCCGGGACGATATGTGGACCACATCGCCTCTGGCAGGAGCCTGCCAGCCGAGACGATCGCCTATCTCGGGAAGGTCAGCGCGCCGACCGTGGCCCCGCCATCACAGGCAATCACGCCACCCGAGACGCTGTTCGTCGCCCTTGATCGGGCTTCCGAGCCGCCGGCAAACGTCGCGTCTTCGCCGTCTCCGCCATCGCTCTTCGCGGTGAAGCACGAGGGTCCTTGAGGTGAGGTCGTGCTCCCTGGAGAGGTGGGAGGCTCGTCTCGATAGGCCCAGCATGACGGCTGGCGGACCGCCTATCAAGGCCCGCGGGTGCCCCCCAATTTGCTGCGCAAATCGG
>CALMPB010000120.1 GCA_937871985.1 uncultured Burkholderiaceae bacterium | reverse complement strand
AAATGCTCGACGGCCTGATGCAGGGCGCCGACCGCGACCTGGTCAAGGTCTGGCAAAAAATGAATGCGCGCCGTTTCGACCACATCATGCTCGATACCAAGACGGTGGGCGCCGAAGCGCGCGACGACGGCATCTGGGTCAGCTTCGAAGGCCAGAACGCGCCCAAGGAAGCGCAGCGCTACGACCTGGTTCTGCAGGCCGTGGGCCGCAGCCCCAACGGCAAGAAGCTGGCCGCCGAGAAAGCGGGAGTGGCCGTAAGCGACCGCGGCTTCATTGCCGTCGACAAGCAGATGCGCACCAATGTGCCGCATATCTTCGCCATCGGCGATATCGTCGGCCAGCCCATGCTGGCGCACAAGGCCGTGCACGAAGCCCACGTGGCCGCCGAAGTCATCGCCGGCCAGAAAAGCTATTTCGATGCGCGCGTCATTCCCTCGGTCGCATACACCGATCCGGAAGTCGCGTGGGTGGGCCTGACCGAAGACGAAGCCAAGAAAGAGGGCATTGCCGTCGAGAAAGGGCTGTTCCCGTGGGCGGCTTCGGGCCGGGCCATTGCCAACGGCCGGGACGAAGGCTTCACCAAGCTGCTGTTCGACGCTGAAACCCATCGCATCGTCGGCGGCGGCATCGTCGGCACCCATGCGGGCGACCTCATCAGCGAAGTCGCGCTGGCCATCGAAATGGGCGCCGATGCGGTGGATATCGGCAAGACCATCCATCCGCATCCCACCCTGGGCGAATCGGTGGGCATGGCGGCCGAGGTCGCCGAAGGCAGTTGCACCGACATTCCCCCCGCGCGGCGCAAATCGTCGTAGCCTCCTTTTGCCTCACGCGCGGCCGGGCAGCAGATCCCCCAGATTGCTGCCCGGCCTGTTTCTGCGCAATGCCTTGTTTTTTGCGCGGCGCCAGGCATTGCCTGAAAGCTCGAGCGGGCGAATAACCCCAAGCCGCCAGCGGTGTCTGGCGGCTTGGGGTGTGATAGGGTCTAAAATAACGCCCGGAAGCCGGAGCATGAAACGCGCCGGCCGATTCTCCCATTCGGTTGGCGGCGGCCTGGCTCGTTTCCTCCGAAGCCTGCGCGGCGTGTTCTTGAAGCCGCGCTTTTTTGCAGCTTACTATGCCTCTTTCAAAACTCGATCAATCCTCCAGCCTGGATCAGTGGCTGAGCCATCTTGAAACCCTGCATCCCAAGGCCATAGACCTGGGGCTGGATCGAACACGGACCGTTGCCGGAAACCTGGGCCTGACATTCCCCTTCATCACCATCACGGTCGGCGGCACCAACGGCAAGGGGTCGACCTGCGCCATGCTTGAGGCCATCCTGCTGGCGGCGGGCTATCGCGTAGGCATGTACACATCGCCGCATCTCATCGACTACAACGAGCGCATCCGCCTCAATGGCGAAATCGCCGGCGATGCGCAGATCGTCGAGCAATTCCATGCCATCGACCAGGCGCGCGGCGACGTTTCGCTCAGCTATTTCGAGTTTTCCACCTTGGCGGCGCTGCGTTTGTTCGAGCAGCAAAAGGTGGACGTTGCCGTTCTGGAAGTGGGGTTGGGCGGCAGGCTGGACGCCGTCAACATCGTCGATGCCGATTGCTCGGTGATAACCAGCATCGATATCGACCACGCCGAATGGCTGGGCGATACCCGCGAAAAAATCGCTTTTGAAAAAGCGCACATCTATCGGCCGGGACGTCCGGCCATATGCGCCGATCCGCTGCCGCCTCAAACCCTGATCGACTACGCCTACGAAATCGGCGCCGATTTATGGCTGTCCGGCAAGGATTTCAATTGTTCCGGCGACCGCCAGCAATGGGGCTACGGAGGGCGCAACCGGCGCCGGGCCGGACTGGCGTATCCGGCGCTCAGGGGCGCCAACCAATTGCTCAACGCCAGCGCAGTGCTCGCAGCGCTGGAAGCGCTGGAAGACCGCCTCGTCGTGCCCCAGCAGGCCATCCGTATCGGCCTGTCCCATGTGACGCTGCCGGGTCGCTTGCAGATAGTGCCCGGCCAGCCGGCATTGGTGCTCGATGTCGCGCACAACCCGCATGCCAGCGCCGCTCTGGCGCAAAACCTGGACGGCATGGGGTTTTATCCTTACACCTATGCGGTGCTGGGCATGCTTGGCGACAAGGACGTCAAGGGCGTGGTGTCCAAGCTGCTTACCCGGGTCGATCATTGGTATTGCGCGGGCACTCAAGGGCCGCGCGGCCTGAGCGGCGAGGCTCTGGCCGAGATCGTCCGCAGCCTGCTCCCGCCGCAGGGCAAAGACCCCATAACTGTTGCAAGTTTTGAGAATCCGGTTCAAGCCTTTACCGAAGCGCGAAAAGACGCGTCCGACAATGATAGAATTCTCGTATTCGGCTCGTTTTCCACGGTGGGTCCCGTTTTGAAGGAAATCGGGCGCAAAGACTGATGGATCTTTCTCAAGACGGCTTCGGCCGTCCTTCAGGCAAGCAAGGGTTACCGCATGGGGTTATTTTCTCGTAAAGAGTCCGCAAACGGGGCTGGTCAATCGCGCGCACGCGCACGCACGTCCAGCGAGGCGCAAGCCGAAGACATGCGCAGCCGAGCGCGCCGCCGGCTTATCGGCGCTCTGGTTCTCGTCGTTGCCGCGGTCATTATCGTGCCCATGCTCGTCAATACGTCGCAGCCCGAAAACCAGCCCACGCCGGTCGTGGTTCCCGCCGTGCCTCCCGTGCCCGCGCCGGGTGTGGCGGCCGCCCCCGACAATTCCGCTTCAACCGGGGCCCCGGCCACTGGCGACTCCGAACTTCCCACGCCCGAACCCGAGGCGCCCGCCAACACCGCTCCGGAAGCTCCCGCGCTCAGCATGCCTCAGCCCGAGGCCGAGCCGCCGCGCACCAAGCCGGCCGCGCCGCCCGAGGCCGCCCGGCCGAAAAACACGGCCGAGCACAAAGAACCCGAACGCAAGGAAGCCGAACGCAAAGAGCCTCGCAAAACCGAGCGCACCGACGACGGTTCGGTGGCCATTGCCTTGCTCGAAGGGCGCAAACCCGCCAAGGCCGCTTCGAACTCGAACTCGGCCAGCACGGCCCACGGCAATTTCGTGTTGCAGGTCGCCGCCTATACCAGCGACAAAGACGCGCAGGCCCGCCGCGAAAAACTGCTGGCGGCCGGCGTTACCAACGCCTATGTCGAAACCGCCTCTTCGGGCGGCAAGCAAACCTATCGCCTGCGGGTCGGCCCATTCCCCACGCGCGATGCCGCCCAGGCGGCTCAAACACGCTTGCGCGCCCTGGGCTATGAAAACGGGTTCATTTCCAGCAAGTGACCAGCTTCGACTACATCGTGCTGGCCATTCTGGGGGTGTCGGCATTCCTGGGCTTGCTGCGCGGGCTGGTCAAAGAGCTTTTGTCTCTTGTCGCCTATATGGCGGCCTTCGTGGCCGCCATATGGTGGGCGCCAAGAGTCTCCGTCTGGCTTACCGCCTATATTGAAAACGGTCTGCTTCGTACTGCCGCCGCTTATGCGGCGGTATTCATTGTGGTGCTGCTGTTGGTCGGGCTGGTCAATATCACCTTGGGAACCCTTATCCAGAAAACCGGGCTGACGCCGGCCGATCACGGCCTGGGCGCGCTGTTCGGTCTGCTGCGGGGCCTGTTGATCGTATTGGTTCTCGTGGCCCTGGCCGGCTATACCGAATTACCCAGGGAGCCCTGGTGGAGCGACGCCCGCCTGTCGCCCGCCGCCGTCAAGGGAGTGCAGCAGATAAAGCAACTGCTGCCGCCGTCCCTGGCATCCTGGTTGCCGTACTGATTGCTTTAACAGGAAAATAGAATGTGTGGAATCGTTGGGGTCGCCGCGCGCAGCCCCGCCAACCAGGTAATTTACGATAGCCTGCTGCTGCTTCAGCATCGTGGACAGGACGCCGCCGGCATCGCCACGTCGCACGAACAGCTCTTCAATATGTACAAGGCCCACGGCCTGGTGCGCGACGTCTTCCGCACCCGCAACATGCGGGCCTTGCCCGGCAACAGCGGCCTTGGGCAAGTGCGCTATCCCACCGCCGGATCCAGCGACAGCGTCGACGAGGCCCAGCCTTTTTACGTCAACGCGCCTTTCGGCATCACCTTCGTGCACAACGGCAACCTGACGAACTGGCGCGAACTGCGCGAAGAACTGTTCCGCGTCGATCGCCGCCACATCAATACCAATTCCGACTCCGAAGTCCTGCTCAACGTCTTCGCCCACGAACTGCAACTGGCCTCCAGCGGTGTTTCCCTGGACGAGAACGCCGTGTTCGCTGCCGTCTCGGCCGTGCACCGGCGCACCAAGGGCGCCTACGCCGTCATCGCCCAGATCGCCGGTTTCGGCATGGTGGCGTTTCGCGATCCCTACGGCATCCGGCCCCTGTGCCTGGGTTCCCTGGCCACCGAAAACGGCATCGAATGGATGGTCGCCTCCGAGTCCGTCGCGCTTACCGGCTGCGGCTACACCTTCGTGCGCGACATCGCGCCCGGCGAAGCCCTGCTCATCGACCTGGACGGCAACGTCTCCAGCCGCCAGTGCGCCGAAAACCCCGTGTTTACACCCTGCGTGTTCGAATACGTGTATTTCGCCCGCCCCGACTCCCTCATGGACGGCGTCTCCATCTACGACGCCCGCCTCAACATGGGCGAGTACCTGGCCGACAACGTCGCCAAAACCCTGCGCCTGGGCGATATCGACGTCGTCATGCCCATCCCCGATTCCTCCCGCCCCTCCGCCATGCAGCTCGCCTCCCACCTGGGCCTCAACTACCGCGAAGGCTTCATCAAGAACCGCTATATCGGCCGCACCTTCATCATGCCCGGCCAGGCCGTGCGCAAGAAATCCGTGCGCCAAAAACTCAGCGCCATCGACATGGAATTCCGCGGCAAGAACGTCCTGCTCGTCGACGACTCCATCGTGCGCGGCACCACCAGCCGCCAGATCGTCGACATGGCCCGCGAAGCCGGCGCCAACAAAGTCTTCTTCGCCTCCGCCGCCCCCGCCGTGCGCTTTCCCAACGTCTACGGCATCGACATGCCCACCCAGGCCGAACTCATCGCCACCGGACGCGACACCGCCGAAGTCGCCCGAGAAATCGGCGCTGACGGCCTAGTCTACCAGGACCTGGGCGACCTCGAAAAATCCATCCGCGACCTCAATCCCACCATCACCCAGTTCGAATCCTCCTGCTTCAACGGCCGCTACGTCACCGGCGACATCGACGACGCCTACCTCGAACGCCTCAGCAACAGCCGCGGCAAACAAGCCGTCGCCACCGCCGACGACGACGCCTGATCCAGGGCAGGGCGGCGCAAGCCGCTCAAGCCGCTCAAGCCGCTCAAGCCGCTTCATCCCCCCCCAGAGCAAGCCGTAGGCAAAAGCAGGCCCGCAGGGGGCCTGCTGGCGCCAGGCGCAGCGACGCGTCATCCAACAGCCGTTGACCAAGCAACGCGGCCGCACTACCTCGACTAACGAGCCTAAGTACGCAACCCATTGGCAATCAGCATCGATCCACCCATCTCCAGCGCAGGGGAACGGGGCCGGGCAGGTTGGCGCCCGACTTTCGGGGCTGAGCGAGGCGCCCGCGAATGGAGCGCGAAGGCGCGGAAGAGCGGGACGAAGCGATGTTCGGCGCGCAGGGCGCCGAACCGGCACCGAGGAGGGCGCCAACCTGCCCGGCCCCGCTCCCCGTCCCAAGAACCGCAAATGCGCTGCACCGCTTTCCACTCTCGAGAGCACTTCTTGTTCAAGAAGCCGTCCCAACCGCAAAAAAAACCATTGACGCCATAACCCCTATAAGTTAAATTATTAACATAACGTTCAAAAATGAACTAAACTTCCATCAAATCAGGCCACGGAGGCAACAGCATGAAAGAGAAAACCATCGGCATATCCGGCGCCGGCATCGGCGGCCTGGCCGCCGCCATCGCCTTGCGCAAACTTGGCCGCCAAGTCCTTGTCTTCGAACAAGCCAAACAATTCGCCCGCGTCGGTGCCGACATCAACCTCACCCCCAACGCCGTACGCGCCCTCGACGGCCTCGGCGTCGGCGAAGCCCTGCGTCAAACCGCCGCCCGCCCCGGCTACCGCATCAGCCGCGACGGCTTCACCGGCGAAGAAACCTCCCGCCTCGAACTCTCCGCCGCCGCCGAAAGACGCTACGGCGCTCCCCAGCTCACCATGCACCGCGCCGACCTCATGACCGCCCTCGAAGCCGCCGTGCCCGCCGAATTCATCCGGCTCGGCAAACGCACCATCCAGGTCGAAGACCAGGGCGACGGCGTCACCGTGCACTTCGAAGACGGCAGCCAGGAAAAGGTCGACGTCCTCGTCGGCGCCGATGGCATCCATTCCATGGTGCGCACCGCCATGCTCGGCAAAGAGCAGCCACAGTTCACCGGCGTCGTCGCCTACCGGGCCGTGGTGCCCGTCGAAAAACTGGCCGGCCAGCCCAATCTGGACAACTTCACCAAGTGGTGGGGTCCCAACCCCGACGTCCAGATCGTCAGCTTCCCCCTCAACCTCGGCAAAGACCTCTTCATTTTCGCTACTACCCCTCAAGAAGGCTGGGAGCTCGAATCCTGGACCGCTCCGGGCGAAGTCAGCGAACTGCGCGACATCTACAAAGATTTCCACCCTGAGGCGCGCGCGCTGCTCGATGCCTGCGACTCCGTCCTGAAATCCGCGCTGTACATCCGCGACCCGCTGCCCACCTGGCACAAAGGCCGCATGGTGCTGCTGGGCGACGCCTGCCACCCCATGATGCCCTTCATGGCCCAGGGCGCGGGCCAGGCCGTTGAAGACGCCGTGGTTCTGGCCCGCTGCCTGGCCGACCCCCGGCTGGCCGACCAGACCTCCGCCTTCAAGGCCTACCAGGACGCCCGGTTCGATCGCGCCAGCCGCATCCAAATCGGATCGCGCGGCAATGCCTGGCTCAAGGACGGCAATAACGGCGACTGGGTTTACGAATACGACGCCTGGAACGTACCCCTGGCTCAATAGCCCCGAGCCGCCCGTCCATGCCGCTGGCCGGGCTGCGCCAAAGCTTTTCACGTCGAGCCGGAAAAGCGCCGACTGGAAGCCGGGCCCCGTTTGAGGCTATCATGCATGGCGCCGGCCCGATCACTCCGATCCGCGGCGCCCATAACCGTTGTCGCCCTCAGATACCCATGACTGAACCGTCCTCCGCAGAATCCGCCACCGAGTCCTCCGCCCAACTGGTTTCGCCCGTGGTGCGCGGCTTGCGGCTTTTGCGCTATATCGCCGAAGGCGGCAGCACCGCCAATCTTTCGGAGGTGGGGCGGCTGATCGACGTCAACCGCGTCACCGTCATGCGCTTGCTGGCAACGCTCGAACACGAGGGCGTCATAGAACGGCTGCCGCAAGGCGGCCATCGAATCGGACTGGGCTTCCTGACCATGGCCTCCGCGGGCCTGGGGGCTTGCGACCTGGTGGAAACCGGCCGCCGCTTTCTGGAACGCCTGTGCTTCGAGCTGGGCCTGTCGGCCTACCTCGTCCTGATGGACGGCAACGATATCGTCTATGTGGCGCGTGAAATGCCGGCGTCGGGACTGGTCAGCAACATCCGTGTCGGCAGCCGCGTTCCCGCCTACCTGACGGCGCCGGGGCGAGCCATGCTGGCGGCTTTGCCGCCCGAAGATCTGCAGGCGCGGTTCGGCGGCGTCGAGTTGGTTCGGCATGTCGATAAAAACCCCGCCACGCTGGCGCAATTGCAGGCCGTTCTGGAACAGGATCGCCAGGCGGGATGCGCCTGGAGCTTTTCCGGCTATGAAGCAGGCATCGATGCCTGCGCCGCTGCCGTCCTTGGCCGCTCGGGTGCGCCGCTGGCCGCCCTGAGCGTGGTGGGCGCCGATCACATGTTCAGCCGCGACGAGGCGTTTGCGGAAAAAGTACAGGCGGCCGTCAAGCAGGCGGCGGGCGAACTGGCTTGCATTGCGGGCCGCCAGCCCGGCTAGCAGCATTCACTCCTGCAAGGCCGGCCGGGCCTTGATGCCCATCAATCCGCCCGGGTTTGCGGCGAATGATTCAGGCACACGGAAAGATCGTGGGCGGTGGCGCGCACTTTGTCGATCAGCGCCTGCTTGTCGCCGGGCGGAATGTGTATGTGCGGCACGGTCAGCCCGAGCGCGGCGGCCACGTTGCCGCTTTCGTCGTAAACGGGAGCGGCGATCGTGGAAATATTGTTCTCGAAAAAGCCTTCTTCCAATACGTAGCCGTGTTCCTTGTCGGTGCGCAGCAGCTTGTACAGCTCTTTGACGGTGGGCGGCGTGTGCGGCCCGTAGGACTGGAGCTGGTCTTCGGGGTAGAGATCCTGCAGCTCCTGGAAGCTGTGGTTGCACAACAGCACGCGGCCCAGCACGGTGGCGTGCGCGGGCAGGCGTGTGCCGATATGCACCGAGCTCGTGAACAGCGAGCTGGAGGCGACTTTTTGTATGTAGACGATGTCGCGCCCGTCGCGGATGACCAGGTTGGAGGAGTAGCTGGTTTCGTCGCGCAGGCGTTCGAGCAGCGGGCGGCTCAGTTCGGTAAGGCTCAGCGAAGCCAGGTATTCGAAGCCCAGCTTCAGCACGGCGGTGCCCAGCGAATAGTCGCGACCGTTCCGGGCGCGCTCGACAAAGCCCAGGCTCTCCAGCGTAACCAGTAAACGAAATACTGTGGTGCGGGGGACGTCCAGCCGCTTGGCCAGTTCGGGTGCCGTAAGGGTGGGGGTATGGCGCGAAAATTCGGAAAGTATCCGCAAACCGCGCTCCAGCCCTGGTACGGAATACTTTTCGGTATCCCTGGTGCTCATGCCTGCTTTCCCTGTCTCAGTAATCGAAAGGCCTTGGTGGCGGCCATATCAAGTAAAAAACGGTATTGTCCAGCCGGGTGCCGGGCAATACCGCCGCCATTGTAGTAGCAATTGCTGCTTAATATAAGTTGCAATCGAGCTTGGCAAAGGCGTCGATCTCGATGGTCAGCGCCGGAAAGGCAAGGGCCCGGACTTCCACCAGGGTGGAGCACGGATAGGGTTCCTTGAAGAACTCCCGCCGCACTTCCGAGACCAGGCCTTTGTCGTTGATGTCGGTGAGGTAGACGACCAGCTTGTAGATGCCGCCGACCGTTCCCCCCGCGGCCTCCACCAGGCGGACGATGCGCTCCAGTATGCGCTGGGCCTGGCCTCGCGTGGTCAGGGGGTAGCCGTTTTCGTCGGGTTCGAGGCCGGCCGTCACGCCCGACATGACGATGTCGTTGCCCACCACCAGGCAGTTGGACCAGGTGGCGTTGGGCGGTTCGGCCATGCCGGGCACGGAAATACGGCGCGCGGTAGCGGAAGATGCCATGGGCGTCTGTCTTACTTGCCCGCGAGCTGATCGATGGCCAGCTTGCGCAGTTGGCGGCGAGCCCGCATGACGCCGACATCATGCTGGTACAGGTGTTCGCGCTGGTTGGCATCGGGCTCCATGACTTCGAGCACGGCGCGATCCTGTTCCAGCACGGCCCAGTGGCGGGCTTCCAGGCGGTTCTTGTACAGGAAGCGCCAGACGTCGCGCTGCCAGCCCGAAACCTTGCGGGTGCGCCAGAAGAACACGGCGGACGAATTCGGGGTGATGGGTGTGCAGCTGCCCGCAATACCGAAGCTGCCGCCAGGCCCGCCGCTTTTCGGGTAGGGGATGTCCAGGCGCTGCCATTGATAGTTGGTATCGGCGAATTCACTCCAGTCGAAGTTGACGTCGCGCTGGCCCGCCTTGGAAAACAGGAAGCCGTGCTCGGTGTCTTCGAGCTTGAATTCCGCCGAGCGCGCGCCGGCCGACATGGCGTGCGACTGCTTGTGCAGGAAGGTGCCGTGCATGGGATCCATGACGTTGTCGATGACGTAGCGGTAGTCGGCGCCCCATTCAACGTAGCACAGGAAGCTTTCGTATTCGTCGGAGGTAAGCTGCTCGGGCAGGATGAGGGGAGGCGGCTCGTCGATATTGACCTGCGATTTGTACAGGAAGATGGCGCCGCGCGTTTCCTTCAGGTGGAAGGACAGCGTGGGACGCGAACCTTCAAGCTTGCAGCCGGGGCTGCCCGGCACGGAAAGCACGGTGCCGTCGCAGCGGATCTGCACGCCGTGGTAGCCGCAGGCGATTTTATCGCCCAGCGGGATGCCCACGGACAGGGGCGCGCCGCGGTGCGGGCAGTGGTCTTCCAGCGCGTACGGCGTGCCGTCGCTGTCGCGCCACAGCGCGAGCTTGAAGCCCAGGCGGCGCAGCGAGATGGGAGTGTCTTTAAGGAAGCTGGAAGGACAGATGGCGTACCAGCGGTTATCCAGGCCGTTGACCAGGACCTGTTCGATTTCCGCTTCGTTGGGATTGGTGCTCATTGAAATTTCCTCTTTGATCCGTTAGTCGTTGCTCAGGCGCTTGAGTTCGGCGCCCAGCGATTCCACAGTCCACTCGGTCTTGGCATCCTGGGGCTGAGGGCCGTGCTCGTTCAGGTACTCGACAAGTCCTTCAAGCGTGACGATATCGGAACTGAAGGCACGTTCGATGGTGTCTCCGAGCAGGTTTTCATAAACAGTCGGCTCGGTCTTCCGCGCCTGATGAGGTTGCAGGTAAAGGTCTGGCATTTATTGGCCTCCGTTTTTGACGCGTTCCTTGATGCGTTCGCGTACAGGGATGAAATCGTAAGTGGGAAAACATTCAGTGGTGAAGACGCCCCAGGCGGAACGCTCGAGTTCGACATTGACTGCCTGAATCAGAAACGGGGCGAGGCGCAATGTGACGATTTGCCCAAAACCCATGGCCACGGTCCACGACACAAGCTCCACGCCTTCCGGAGGAAAGCGCTCCCACCATTCGCTGGCCTTCAGCCGCGACTGGATCGCATCCAGATTATTGGACTGATCGTGCTTCAGAAAAATGGTCAGCAAGACCTTGTCTGCTTGTGACGTCATGGATGCATGGGCTCTGGAAAAACTTCGCCGGCTTGAAGCGTATCCGGCGATGGAACATTCACTGGGCGTCATGATGAATTATCATTTGACTCTTTGAATTTTGTTCCATATATTAACCAATGTTTTATTTTTTGCAAGTTTAGACGCATCGCTTTGGATGATCTATCCGTAAAAACCCGTAATTTGCATTTCTTCCGGGATTTATCTTATATTTAACAATAGGTTAGGAATCCGATATTCGCTTTAGCACCGCTTGCGGCTCTTGCCTCTCATAAGAGGGAAGGGGAATGATAACGCCAGCTACAGGGATATCCCTAATTCTCTTATTGCGGGTGTGGATATAAAGTTTGTTTAATTCACAAAACATCAGTTCATATATAAAACGTCTTGATCGTGTTTTGTGTCAACAGACATCGACACACATAGTCTCAAGGAGCCAGGCCATTATGGTTGAGATCGAATTCAGGGATGTAGGCAAGTCCTTTATCGACAAACAGACTGGTGAGCCGCGGGTCGCGGTTACCAATATATCCCTGTCCATCGCCAAAGGCGAGGTCGTTTCGCTCATCGGCCCTTCGGGCTGCGGCAAGAGCACCTTGCTCAATATGGGTTCCGGCCTGTATGCGCCCACCACGGGGAAAGTGTTCGTGGCGGGGCAGGAAGTCACCAAGCCGGTGCGCGAAGTCGCCTTCATGCTGCAGAAAGACCTGCTCATGCAATGGCGCACCATCGAAGACAACGTGGCGCTGGGCCTGGAAATCGCCGGCGTCGACAAAAGCGAACGCAAGCGCGTTGCCAACGAGCTGCTCATCAAGTGCCATTTGCGCGGGTTCGAAAAACATTATCCCTATCAGTTGTCCGGCGGCATGCGCCAGCGCGCCGCGCTGGCCCGCACCCTGGCGGTGGATCCGCAGGTCATGCTGCTCGACGAGCCTTTCTCGGCCCTGGACGCACAAACGAAAATGATTCTTCAACAGGATCTGGCCAAGATGCTGTACGAAAAAAAGAAGACCGCGCTTTTCATTACCCATGATCTGGTGGAAGGCATTGCGTTGTCCGATCGTCTGCTTGTCATGAGCGAGCGGCCCGGCACCATCATCGAGGAAATCGTGATCGATCTGCCTCTGCGCGACAACCCCCTCGAGCGCCGCAAGCTGCCGGAAATCGGCCCTTTGCAGGGACGCTTGATGGACTTGCTGAAAATCGGCAAGGAAGAGGACGCTGTACTGCATTAACCAGCAACAACCCAGTAACAAAGCAACAAGAAGAACTCCTGTCAACGAATTGCGAATCCCCTAACTTTGGAGAGCACAATGAAAAAAACGATTACCGCCCTGATGCTCGGAGCGTGTGTTTCGATGGCTTCGGCCTCGGCGCTGGCCGCGGACGCCAAGCTGGAACCCATCACCTACCTGTTGCCGGCGCCCAAGACGCTGCCCGCCTTTGCGCCGTGGCTCATCGCCCAGGAAGAGGGCTATTTCAAGGACGTCGGCCTGGACGTCACCTTCGTGACCGGCAAGGGCGGCGTGGACGTCGCCAAGCAGGTTGGCGCCGGCAATGCGCCGATCGGTGGCGCCATCGGCGATACGCCCGTTATTGTGCGCGCCAACGGCATCCCGGTTAAGTCGGTGGCGCTGCTGGGCGCGGGATCGCTGACGCTTATCGCTTCCCACGATAAAGACCCCATCGACAAGCCGGCGCAGCTCAAGGGCAAGACCATCACCGTCATGGCGTATACCGATACGACGTACTACTCGTTGCTCGGCACCATGAAGAAAGCCGGATTGACGCGCAACGATGCCGACATCCAGGCAGCAGGCCCCGCAGGCGTATGGCAGTTGTTTGCCGCAGGCAAGGCTCAAGCCATGGCCGGCGTGCCGGAATGGGTGGTCAGCGCCCGCGAAGGCGGCGCCAAGGTGCACATCATGGATCCGGCTCAAGGCTTCGACAGCATGGCCCAGGCCATCCTCGCCTCGGATGCGCTCATCAAGAAGAACCCTCAACTGATCCAGAAGATCGTTTCCGCAACGCTCAAGGGCATGGCTCTGATCATGAAGGATCCCGATGCCGCCGTCGCCGCCTACATCAAGGCCGTGCCGTCGCACAAGGGGCAGGAAGCCACGATCAAGCAGGTCTTCGAGCTGTACAACAAGTACGTGTATGCCAACCAGAAAGTACTGGGCGAGATGAACGCCGACCGTCTTTCCAAGGTTCAGGATTTCTACGTATCGGAAGGCATCGTCAGCAAGGCCGCTCCGCTTGACGAACTGTATACGAACCAATTTGTCGGAACCGGAAAATGAGTGTGGATTCGTCCACTGTTGAGCTTGACCTTGCCGGCGGAGTCCCTTCCGCCGGCAAGGCGGTACAACAAAAATCAGGCTCGACCCAAGCAGGAGAACCCAGCGTGTCTAAACATCAATTCGTTACCGCGGTAAGCAGCGTTGCCGTCCTAATCGTCTTCCTGGCGGCGTGGCAGTGGTTGCCGGGTCTGTTCGGTACGCCGGAATTCATACTGCCCAAGTTCACGACCACCGTGAACGAAGCCGTGCACATGTGGAACAACGGCGGCTTCATGGAGCATTTCTGGATCACCGCCCTGGAGGTCATCGTCGGTTTCGCGCTGGGCGCGTTGATGGGCCTGTTCGTGGGCGTGCTGCTGGGCCTGTCGCCGACCGCCGAATCCGTGCTTTCGCCGTATATCCTGGCTTTGCAGATCGCGCCCAAGGTGGCGTTCGCGCCCCTGTTCGTCATGTGGCTGGGCTACACGGTCTATCCCAAGATCCTGGTCGCCATCCTCATCGTGTTCTTCCCCATCATGATCAATGTCCTGTCCGCGATCCGCACCGTGGATCCCGACATGGTCAATCTGGTGCGCACGCTCAACGCCTCGCGCTGGCAGATATTCAGGCTGGTCGAGTTTCCCTCTTCGCTGCCCGCGCTGTTCTCCGGCTTGCGCATCGGCGCAACCCTGGCGGTGGTGGGTGTAACCGTCGGCGAGTTGGTCGGCGGCAATATGGGCTTGGGCTTCCTGCTGGTCGATGCCGAAGGGCAGGGCAATACGGCGGGCGTATTCGTCGCCATCATCGGACTGACCGTCATCGGCATCGTGGCCTATGCGGCCGTGGTCTGGGCCGAGCGCCGTTGCCTGCATTACCTACCCCGCGCCACGACCACAACCATTTAACGAGAAGGCAGTTCATGAACTCAACGGCAACATCGCCCTCGTCCGGAATCCTGCAAGGGCGCAAGGTCCTGATCACCGGCGCGTCGCGCGGACTGGGTCTGGAATTCGCAACCCGCATCGCGCAGGCCGGCGGCCAGGTCGTCCTGGCCGACATCCTCAAAGATCAGGTCGAGCAGGCGGCGGCAACGCTGGCCGGGCAGGGCTTTGTCGCCCACGCGCTGGTGTTCGACCAGGGCGATCCCGAATCCGTCACCCAGTGCGCCGAACGCGCGGCTTCCTTGCTGGGCGGGCTTGACGGCCTGGTCAACAACGCGGCCATGACGCATTCGGGCGGCAAGTCGATGGAACAGCTCGACATCGATGTCTGGGATCAGGTCATGCGCATCAATGTGCGCGGCAACTGGCTCATGAGCCGGGCCTGTCTGGCCGCGCTGCGGGCTTCGGGCCATGGCAGCATCGTCAACCTGGCATCCGATACGCCCATGTGGGGCGCGCCCAATCTGCTGGCTTATGTAGCCAGCAAGGGCGCCATCATGTCCATGACCCGGTCCATGGCGCGCGAGCTGGGCGGCGACAACATCACCGTCAATGCGGTCGCGCCGGGGCTCACCCTGGTCGAGGCCACCGAATACGTGCCGAAAGAAAGGCACGACCTGTACGAAAACCAGCGCGCCCTCAAGCGGGCCCAGCATCCTGACGATGTCAGCGGTGCTGTCACGT
Organism: uncultured Burkholderiaceae bacterium; assembly: GCA_937871985.1. The sequence continues at coordinate 14,502 of CALMPB010000120.1, read as the reverse complement.
TTTTATTGTCCGGCCTTTCACGTTTCGTGACGGGCCAAGTGTTGGCCGTCAATGGCGGCTTTGTCATGCATTAATCTTTATAGGTGATTCTAATGAGCGAGCAAGCAGTCAGCGAAAAACCTTCCTGGGAGCAACCAGAAGGCGCAAGCTTCAACCAATGGATGGAAACACGTGTCGCGCGTTACTCCACGCGCAAGTACGACTGGGATGCGCTTAAGTTCCAGGCCGACTTCGACCCCAAATACCGCCGCGCGCAAATGCGCTATATCGGCACGGGCGCGACCGGCGTGGCCAGCGACGTCAATACGGTGCCCTCCGAGCACTTCACATTCTCGACCATGGTCATTCCGGCCGGCGGCGTGGGCCCTTCGCACATTCACTACGATGTCGAGGAAGTCTTCTTCGTCATCCGCGGCAAAATGAAGCTGATCCTCGAAAAAGACGGCCAGCGCTACGAAACCATTCTGTCCGACCGCGATCTGGTTTCGGTGCCTCCCGGCGTCTACCGCGAAGAAATCAACATCGGCGAGGAAGACGCCCTGATGTGCGTGCTGCTGGGCGCCAAGAAGCCTCAGATCCCCACGTACCCGCCCGAACATCCCTTGTCCAAGATCAAACGCTAACATGAATCGAGCGGCATCAGCAGCCTCTGAAAATGCCTGCGCCGGCTTCGAGCCCGTGTTCGAGGAACACAGGCTGGAAGCCGGGCACGGCATCATCAGCTATCGCGAGTGCGGCCATGGCCCGCAAACGGTGGTGCTGCTGCACGGTATCAGCTCGGGCGCGGCGTCCTGGTCGCAATGCGCCGGCATACTGGGCCGGCGCGCGCGCGTCATAGCCTGGAATGCGCCTGGCTATGCCGAGTCATCGCCCCTGCCGATGCCGGTGCCTTCGGCCCTGGATTACGCCAGGCAGCTGGCTGCCTTGCTGGCCGGCCTGAACGTCGAAAGCTGCCTGCTGGTGGGGCATTCGCTGGGAGCCCTGATGGCCGCCGCTTACGGCAGCGTCGCGGGGAACCTGGCCACGCATATTGCGCTGATGAGCCCGGCCCTGGGCTATCAGTCCGAAGCCAAGAAAGCGCTTGCCGACTCGGTTCGCGCCAAGCGTTTTCAGGCGCTGGAACAAGACGGCCTGGAGGCCATCGCAAAACGGCTGCCCGACAGGCTGTTGACCGCCGCCGCCAGCCCCGCCCAGCGCGCCAGCGTTACGCAGAATGCGTTGCGTCTGAATCCCGCCGGCTACCGGCAGGCCGTCGAGATGCTGTGTTCCGAAGACATCGAGCGCTACGTCCTGGATGCCGGGGCGGCGCAGGTGTTTTGCGGCGATCACGATGTCGTGACGACCCCCGAACAATCATCGGCCTTCGCGCAGCGCGCGGATCTGCCGTTCACGCTTATTGAAAACGCCGGCCATGCCTGCTATGTCGAGCAGCCGGCCGTGGTTGCCGGTCTATTAAGCGGATTGCTGGCCCGCCCGGGTAGCGAGGCCGGCTGACGCCATGGATAACGTTCTTAAAATCGATACGTCGGATAAATACATTGTGCCGGGCCTGGATCGAGGTCTGCGCATTTTGCGCGAATTCAGCCGGCGCGAGCCGGTGCTGTCGGCGCCCGAACTGGCGCGGCGACTGGACATTCCGCGTTCCACCGTGTTCCGGCTGCTGACCACGCTCGAGCGGCTGGGGTTCGTCGAGCGCGATTCAGGCGGCCGCGATTACTGCCTCGGCCTGGGGGTCTTGCGCCTGGGGTTCGAGTGCCTGGCTTCCAAAGAGCTTGCCGAACTCGGCAAGCCCATACTCGAAAAATTGCGCGACGAAATCAACTACACCTGCAACCTGGTGGTGCGCGACGGCCGTTCCGTGGTGTACGTGGTGCGTTCCGTGGTGTCATCGCCATACTCCAATACCGTGCAACTGGGCACACGCCTGCCCGCCCATGCCACGCTGCTTGGGCGCGTGCTGCTGAGCGATCTGTCGTTTACCCAGTTGCAAGAGCTTTACCCCGAAGAGCAATTACAGGCCGCCACCACCAAAACTCCCGCGACCGTCGCCGAGTTGTACCGGCGCATCCAGGCCGACAAGGCTGCGGAGTGCATCTGGGAGTCGGCCTACTTCGAACCCAGCATCGCAACCCTGGCTGTGCCGGTCAGAGGCGAGGGCGGCGCGGTGGTCAGCGCGCTGGGCATTACCTTGCCCAGCTCGCATGCGGGCGATAGCGGCCTGGTCGCCAGGCTGGCGAAAGTCGCATGCGCGGCGGCCGGCGAGCTCTCGCAATTGCTGGATCATGTTGTGGCGTTGCCCAGTCCGGATATTTCACGAATGCACGAGAGGAAACAATGATAGACCTTAAGGGAAAGGTAGCCGTCGTCACCGGAGGATCCTCCGGCATAGGCCTGGCTACGGTGCGGCTTTTGCTGCAGCAAGGCGCCGCCGTGGCGTTTTGCGGGCGCGATGCCGCAAAACTGCAGGCCGTGCAGGGGCAGTTGCAGAGCGAGTTTCCGCAAGCCGGCTTGTATGCGCAGGTTTGCGATGTGCTGCGCGCCGAGGATGTACAACGGTTCGCGCTGGCAGTGCGCCAGGAGCTGGGCACGGTTTCCATGCTCATCAACAATGCTGGACAGGGCCGGGTTTCCACTTTCGGCGACACCACCGACGCCGAATGGGAAGCCGAGCTCAAGCTCAAGTTCTTTTCGGTCATCAATCCCACGCGCGCCTTCTTGCCCGATCTGGAGCAAAGCCCCGGCGCGGCCGTCGTCTGCGTCAACTCCTTGCTGGCCGCCCAGCCCGAGCCGCATATGGTGGCCACGTCGGCCGCGCGCGCCGGCATCATGAATCTGGTGCGCTCCATGGCCACCGAATTCAGCGTCAAAGACGTGCGCGTCAATGGAATCCTTATCGGCCTGGTCGATTCCGGCCAATGGCGCCGCCGCTACGAGGCTCGCGAAGAGCGTCACCAAAGCTGGGAAGAATGGTCGTCCAACCTGGCTCAGCGCAAAAAGATTCAGCTGGGGCGCCTGGGCCGCCCCGAAGAGGCCGCTGCGGCCATCGTATTTCTAGCATCCCCGTTGTCGTCCTACACCACGGGCACTCATATTGATGTTTCTGGAGGAGTATCCCGCCATGCCTAACAAGAATGTTGAAGTCACAGTCGGCGCGGCCATTGCCGCATTCCTTGAAAATTGCGGCGTGCGCACGGCATTCGGCGTAATTTCCATTCACAACATGCCCATACTCGACGCGTTCGGCGAGCGCGGCGTGGTGCGTTTCGTGCCGGCGCGGGGCGAGGCGGGCGGCACCAACATGGCCGATTCCTACGCGCGCACCACCGGCAAGCTGGGCGTTTGCCTGACCAGCACCGGCACCGCGGCGGGCAACGCCTCCGGCGCCATGGTCGAAGCCTTGACGGCCGGCACGCCGATGCTGCACATCACCGGCCAGATCGAAAGCCAGTACCTCGACCAGGGCATGTCCTACATTCACGAAGCCCCCGACCAACTGACGATGCTGCATGCGGTTTCCAAGGCGGCCTTCCGCGTGCGCAGCGCCGAAACCGCGATCAGCACCATCAAGCATGCCGTGCAGATCGCGCTGACGGCGCCCACCGGCCCGGTCAGCGTGGAAATCCCCATCGACATCCAGGCCGCGCTGATCGCCATGCCCGAAGACCTGGCGCCTTTGGACGTGCCGGTCTATCAACCTTCGGCCGCGGCGCTCGACCGCCTGGCCGAGCGCCTGGCCAAGGCCCGCCGCCCCATGCTGTGGCTGGGCGGCGGCGCCCGCCATGCCGGCGACGCCGTGCGCCGCCTCATGAAAATGGGCTTCGGCGTGGTCACCAGCACCCAGGGGCGCGGCATCGTGCCCGAGACCCATCCCCAGACCTTGGGGGCCTTCAACCTGCACAAGCCGGTCGAAGCCTTCTATCAAACCTGCGACGCCATGCTGGTGGTCGGTTCGCGCCTGCGCGGCAACGAGACGCTCAAGTACCAGCTCAAGCTGCCTCGTCCGCTGTACCGCGTCGATGTCGATCCTGGCAACGAAGGGCGCTGCTACGAAACGCAAAGCTTCATTCAGGGCGACTCGCGCCTGGTGCTGGAAGGCCTGGCCGACCGGCTGGAAGGCAAGATGTCGGTGGATGGCAAGTTCCTGGGCGATCTGCAGGCGGCGCGCAAGGCGGCCGTGGACAGCCTGGTCGACGGCCTGGGCCCATACTCGGCTCTGGTCAGCGCGTTGCAGGCCGCGGTGGGCGAGAATTTCAACTGGGTGCGCGACGTGACCGTCTCCAACAGCACCTGGGGCAACCGCTACCTGTATTTGTCCCAGCCTCTTTCGGGCGTGCATGCCCTGGGCGGCGGTATCGGCCAGGGCTTGGCCATGGGCATCGGCGCGGCCGTGGGCGCGGCCCAGAACTCGCCCGGCAAGAAAACATTCTGCCTGGCCGGCGACGGCGGCTTTATCCTGAACCTGGGCGAAATGGCCACGGCGGTCCAGGAAGAGGCCGACATGGTCATTGTGCTGATGAACGACAAAGGCTACGGCGTCATCAAGAACATCCAGGACGCCCAATATGGCGGGCGCCGCCACTACGTCGAACTGCATACGCCCGACTACGCGCAGTTGTGCCAGTCGCTGGGCATGCGCCACACCCGGGTATCCAGTCTTGATCAGGTCGAAGGCGCCCTGCAGCAGGCCATGGCGCAAAAGGGGCCGTTCATGCTCGAAGTCGACATGCTGTCCATCGGCAAATTCAAGACAGCCTTCGCCGGGCCTCCGGTCAACAAGCCCGAGCCTGCAACGCTTGAATCGTCATAAGGGGCCGCACTCATGCTGCAACAACGTATCGCTCTGGTCGGCTTCGGTGCAATAGGGCACGCCATCTTCGACATGCTCAAGCACGAGCCGCGGCTGAGCATCGGGCAAATCATCGTTTCCGAGGAAGGCCGCGGCGCGGTGCAGGCCGAGCTTGACGGCCTGGCCGCCGGAGCGCCGGTGGCGGCGCTGTCGGCCGTTCCCATCGACGGCGGCGACAGGCCGGACCTGCTCGTCGAGTGCGCGGGACACAGCGCCATCCAGGAACATGTGTTGCCGGCCCTGGCCGCCGGCATTCCCTGTCTGGTCGTGTCGATAGGTGCACTATCGGCGCCGGGTCTGGCCGAGCAACTCGAAGCTGCCGCCGACAAGGGGCGCACGCAGGTGCATCTGCTTTCGGGCGCCATAGGCGGCATCGACGCGCTGGCCGCCGCCAAGGTGGCGGGGCTGTCGTCGGTGGTCTACACGGGCCGCAAGCCGCCGCTGGGATGGCTGGGCACGCCCGCCGAAGAAACCCTGGACTTGAAAAACCTCAAGGAAAGCACCATGTTCTTCTCGGGCTCGGCCCGAGAGGCGGCGCGGCTGTTTCCCAAGAACGCCAATGTGGCGGCCACGCTGTCGCTGGCCGGCATCGGCCTGGACAACACCCGGGTCGAACTGTATGCGGACCCGGGCGTTACCGAAAACATCCACTATTACGAAGCGCGGGGCGCTTTCGGCTTCATGGCGGTCACCGTCAAGAACCAGCCCTTGCCCAGCAACCCCAAGACGTCGGCACTGACGGTATACAGCGTGGTACGCGCGCTGCAGAACCGTGTTCTGCCAGTCGCCATCTAAGGCGCAAAGGACACATCATGAACACCACTCAACCTTGGCCGATTTGCATTGCGGGCGACTGGCGCCTGGGCGGCGGCGCGCAATACACCACCTGCTATCCCGCCACCGGCGAGGTCGTGGGCACGCTCAACGCCGCCAGCGCCGACGATGTCGAAGAAGCCATCCAGGGCGCGCACAAGGCGTTCCTGGAAAGCGGCTGGGCGCAGCGCAAGCCGCAGGATCGCGCCTCGGTGCTGTACCGCATCGCCCATCTCATTCGCGAACAGGCCGAAGAGCTCGCCCAGCTGCAGCGCCGCGACAATGGCAAGCCCATTTCCGAAACGCGGGCGCTGGTCGCCAGCGCCGCCGGCACGTTCCAGTTCTTCGCTTCGGCCTGCGAAACCCTGGAAGAAACCATTACGCCGCCGCGCGGCGACTACATGTCCATGAGCGTCTACGAGGCCATGGGCGTGGTGGCCGCCATCACGCCCTGGAATTCCCCCATTGCCAGCGAGGCGCAAAAAATCGCGCCGGCACTGGCCGGCGGCAATGCCGTGGTGGTCAAGCCGGCCGAGATCACGCCTTTGCTGGCCCTGGAACTGGCCCGCATTTGCGAGGCGGCCGGCCTGCCCAAGGGCCTGATCAGCGTGCTGCCCGGCAAGGGCTCGGTCATCGGCGACCTCATCACCCGCCATCCTCTGGTACGGCGCGTGTCGTTCACCGGCGGCACGTCGGTGGGCAAGCACATCGCCCAGATCGCGGCCGACAAGCTCATGCCGGTATCGCTGGAGCTGGGCGGCAAGTCGCCCACCATCGTGCTGGAAGACGCCGACCTGGATCATGCCGTGGCCGGCGTGCTGTACGGCATATTCAGCTCTTCGGGCGAATCGTGCATCGCGGGTTCGCGCCTGTTCGTGGCGCGCCCGTTGTACGAAGAGTTCATGGATCGCCTGGCCAAGGGCGCCGAGAAGCTGCGCGTGGGCGATCCCTCCGACCCGGCCACGCAAATGGGCCCGCTCATCAGTGAAGGCCATCGCGCTTCGGTCGAGCGCTACGTTAAAATAGGTCTGGACGAAGGTGGCGTGCTGCGCACTGGCGGCGTCCGTCCCACTGGGCCGCTCTACGACAAGGGCAGCTATTTTCTGCCTACCATCATCGAAGGCCTCAAGAATACCGATACCATCTGCCAGGAAGAGATTTTCGGGCCGGTGCTGGTGGCCATGCCTTTCGACGATCTCGACGACCTCATCGCCCAGGCCAACGACAGTGTGTACGCATTGGCCGCCGGCATCTGGACGCGCGATTACAAAAAGGCCTGGCATCTGGCCAAAGTGCTCAAGGCCGGCAATGTATGGATAAACACCTATAAACAGTTTTCCATTTCCACGCCTTTCGGCGGCTGGCGCGACAGCGGGCTGGGCCGCGAGAAAGGCCGGCAGGGCATCCTGCAGTACATGGAACAGAAGGCGGTTTACTGGGGCATGAACGAAGCGCCTCTGCCTTGGGCGTCATAAACGGCTTTGCAACGAACTCCCCCGCAACGGCCATGCCGTTGCGATTTTCTTTCAATTTTAAATTTCAATCATGACAAATCGAAATCGCTGGCTTGGCGTTTATTCGCTGCTGATCCTCCTCGTCATCGCCTACGTGGATCGGGTGAACATGGCAGTGCTGATCGTCGACCACGACTTTCTCGCCGCGTTCGGCCTGGTGGGCGACCGTGCCGGGCAGGGCTCGCTGATGAGCATCTTCCTGCTTGGCTATGGCGCCGCCGCCATCTTGCTGACGCCGCTGTACGAAACCTATCTGGGTTATCGGCGCGGCTTGTTCGTCAGCATGGTGGTCTGGGCGATATTGACGGCGGTGTCGCCTATTTCGGGCTCCCTGTTCGCGCTGCTGGTGGTGCGCGCCTTTCTGGGCGCCAGCGAAGGCCCGCTGTTCTCGCTCAAGACCATGTATGTGGGCGATCATTTCGCGGGGCCCGAGCGGGGCAAGCCCAACGCGGTCAGCTCCATGGGGGTGTCGGTCGGCCTGGCGGTCGGCTTTCCCCTCATCAGCGTGCTGATGCACAACTTTGGCTGGCACGCGTCGTTCCATATCCTGGCCCTGATCAATCTGGTCGTCGGGCTGCCGCTGGTCCATCTGTTCATCAAGAAGCCTGCGGCGCAATCGCCGGCGCAAGAGTCCAGATCCAGCAAGCCTTCGCTGGCAGCCGTGTTCCGCGGCGCACTGGCCACGCCGCATCTGGGCTATGTTCTGCTGATCGAGATATTCACGCTGGCCTATCTGTGGGGCAGCAGCTCCTGGCTGCCGGCTTACCTGGTTTCCGATAAAGGCTTCTCGATCCGGGAAATGGGCTGGATTTCCTCGCTGCCCTTCATCGTGGCGATCGCCGCGAACTTTTTGGGCGGCGTGCTGATCGATATATTCAGCGCCAAGCGCACGCCGCTGATCTTCACGGTCGGCGGCCTGGCGACCGCGGCTAGCGTGCTGGCCCTCATAGACAGCACGGGCACCATGTCCACCTTGACCTTCCTGATGCTGGCCAGCATTTTCTGGGGCATCCAGGGCGCGGCGATTCCAACCCTGATCCAGCGTTTTTCGCCGGCTCAAAGCGTCGGCAGCGCCTATGGCATCATCAACGGCGTCGGCAACATGGTGGCGGCCTTCATGCCCATGGCCATGGGCAGCCTGATGAAAATCCATGTTTCATCCGGTTTCTACCTGCTGATCATCTCTCAGGTTTGCGTGGCTGTTTGCGGTATCGTGCTGACCGCAAGACTTTCCTCGCGGCGAGAGCAATTATTGCGTCCGCAGCCATCCGCTGCGGCATCTGAACTTCAAAATACGGCTACAAGGGGAACACAATGAGCGTATTGGGTATCGACGAAATCACATACGGCGCCGACGACTTCGAGCAATGCAAAAAGTTTTTCCTGGATTGGGGCCTGGAACTTCGTTCCGAGAGCGAGGGCAAGCAGGTTTATGCAACGCTTAACGGCTGTCTGGTCAACCTGGTCAAGCAGGATGCGCCCGGCCTGCCGACTCCCATCGAGCAAGGCCCAACGTTGCGCGAAGTGGTGTGGGGCGTTGACAGCCAGCAGGCGCTGGATGCGCTGGCTCAAGGCGCGCAAGCCTTGCCTGGCTACCGTTATGCCGACGGGCGGCTTTATTGCGTGGATCCCATCGGGCTTTCCGTGGTCTTCCAGGTTACGCGCAAAAAGCCGCTGGATCTGGAATGCGGCCAGATGAACACCTGGGCCGAAAAGCCGCGCGTCAACGCGCGCAGCCCCATCTACGAACGCGCCCAGCCCATCGAGGTGGGCCATGTGGTGTTCTTCGTGAAGGACGTCAAGGCCGCCGAGGCGTTCTACGTGGAAAACTTCGGCTTCGTGCCCTCCGACCGCTATCCGGGCCGGGGCGTGTTCCTGCGCTGCGACGCCGACGGCGGCCACCACGACCTGTTCCTGCTGCAAACGCCCGATGCCAAGCTTGGCCTGAACCACGTGGCGTTTGCCGTGCGCGATATCCACGAAGTGTTCGGCGGCGGTTTGCACATCGACCGTTGCGGCTGGAAAACCCAGCTCGGCCCCGGCCGCCATCCGATTTCCTCCGCGTATTTCTGGTACTTCCAGAATCCCGCCGGCGGCCTCATCGAGTACTACGCCGACGAAGATCAGCTCAACGAGGACTGGGAGGCCCGCGAGTTCGAGCCCGCTCCCACGCGCTTTGCGGAATGGGCGGTGGACGGCGGCCTGGACGGCAATACCCGCCGCCAGAAGAACGCCAAGGCCCCCGAAGGCAAGTTCCTGACCGACCGCAAATAAGCTGTTCCGGTAAATAGCGTCGTTCGACGCTGTTTCAGTACGAAAAAGCCGCACTTTAACTAATAAAGTGCGGCTTTTTCGCATGACTGTTCGCGTTCGCCGGCTCGTCCCTATTTGAATTTATTTCCGGGGCCGGAAATAAAAAAATCGGGTTAGGCATTTAGGCCAACCCGATAAACTCAAATCTACGGAAAAGAACGAATACTACGGTACTGCCTGCCTTTACCCGGGGGGAGCCATGCTTGTGGCATGGTTCCCGGTCCGGTTTAGGGCATTTCTAAGTTAGCTTAGAAGTTGTGACGCAGGCCAACCATGGCGGCGGTTTGATTGCCACCAGCGGTTGTCAGAGGAACAGTGGTGCCGCCAGCGGCCGAGATGGCGCTGTTGCCCTTGTTCTTGATGTAGCCGGCCGAAGCGTAGACCGAAGTGCGCTTGGACAGGTTGTAGCGAACGCGAGCAACGTAGTACCAGGCGTTGGAGCTTTGGCTGGCGTTGTTGAACTTGAGGTAGTTCACGCTGCCGTCCAGAGTCACAGCCGGGGTGATGTTGTAGGCGCCGTTCAAGGACCACAGATCGCTACGATCGCCAAGGTTCGCGCCGCTCATGAAGAGGCCCTTGGAGGAGTCGGTTTTGCGGTTCATGTAGATCAAGCTGACCTTCAGGTCGTTGAACTTGACCCAGCCGTTCAGCATCCAGCGACGGTCTTTTTGACCATCGGCCAGGCCTTGGTAGTTGACAACGGTACCGTTGACATCGTTACCAGTGATGACGTCATAGGCACCGGCAACACCCCAGTTGGCGGCGTCGTAGCCCAGCATGGCGGAATAGGCCTTGCAAGCGCTTTGATCGGTGTAGTCCACGCCGCAGTTGCCGGCAGCGGGGCCGCCGCTGGTCACGGTGTCGCGACCTTGGGCATAGGCCAAGCCAATCTTGAAGCCCGAGAAGTCGCCCATGTACGTAATGGCGTTGTCCATACGGGTGTTGGGGATGTAGCTATCGAGCGTGCCCAGACCATAGGCGTTGGGGCCCATGAAGTCGGCGCGCAACGAAGCGCGCATCAGCATATTGTATTGACGGCCGAAAGCCACTTGACCCCAGTCGCCGTTCAGGCCGACGAAGGCTTGACGACCGAACAGGCGGCCACCTTGGCCCGAAGTACCGGTACCCGGGTTGAAGCCGGATTCCAGAGTGAAGACAGCGCTGAGGTTGTCGCTGATTTTTTCGGTTCCACGCAGACCCCAGTAGGAAGGCCAGGAGGAAGTGAGGTTGGTGAAGTGCACGGAACTGTGCTTGCCGCCAGCGGCGTCAGGGATATTGTTGACGTATTCGATGGCGGTATCGACAACACCGTACAGGGTGACGCTGGTGTCGCTAGGAGCGGCGCTGGCCAGCAACGGGAAAGACATAGCTAGCCCGAGGGTTAGTGCTTTTAATTTCATTGGTTTCTTCTCCAACGTTGATGAAAAAAATCAGTTTTATATATTTACTTGCAACTTGGCAGCACCGTGATGCATGCGCTGCCATTATTACAAGGGCACTACAGAATGTATATATTTGAGATTATTTACAACAAAGCGGTTTGGCACCGATGTGCGCAATACCGAAACGTTGTTAGATGAATCCCCAACCAGTTACTTGTGACTGCCGTTAATTCTTTACGTAACTGCCCGTACTTAGTTAGAAATGAGTTTATAGACGGCAGTTATAGGGGACGATAAGGGTTATCCCGTTTTGGCAGGGTATGCGGCAAAAAAACAACAATACCTGTGTTTAAAAACAACATCTCAGGCAGCCAGAGATACAAATTTGCCGTAATTAGCGTCAGTTAGCTTTGCGTTTGCACTTGTTTTAAAGCTTGTGTCACATAAGCCCGGCTTCCGGGCGGCTTTGGCGAACTCGCAGGCCCGGCTGTTTTCTCGGCGCCATGCAACAGGCCGGCCCGGGGGCGGGCAACGCTGCTCATGGCCGGCCTTAGCGCCGTCTGGCCAGGGCGACCAGGCTCATGACGGTCAGCACCCCGAACAGCGCCAGGCTCCATATGGAATATTCCACGCCCAGCACATGCACCCGCGCATCCATGCAACTGGCGAAAATGCCGAACAGCCAGGGCAGGTGGGCGTCCAGCCCCGACTGAACCATGAAGCGGTCGGCGAAGGTCTGGTCGCAGGAGAACATTTTGGCCGCCACGCTGTATTGATACCAGGCGGCCAGCATGCCGCCCACGCCCAGGGCGGCGGCGGCCGCGCTGGCCAGCCGGCGCAGGGCGGAAATGCGCGCCAGCAGCACGCCCAGCCAGCACACGATGGCGATCGCCAGGTAGATCAGGCGCTGCAGCACGCACCAGGCGCAGGGCCGCAGGCCGAATACATGCTGCGAGACGAGCGCCACGATGACGGCGGCCACGCAAAGCAGGGCGATGAGGTTAAGGGTGCGGGCGGAGGAAGAGAACATGGTATGGATAGGCTATGCGGGGATTTATAGGCTGGTTTCATCCAGTTTGGCCAGGACGGCGCGTTCGAACTGCAATTGAGTGCGGGGGTGTTCCAGCGCGTCGCCCTCCACAATGAAGACGTCCTCGACCCGGTCGCCCAGGGTCATGATCTTGGCCATTTTGAGGTTGATGGCGTGCTGTTCGAAAACCTGCGCCAGACTATACAGCAATCCCGGCCGATCGGAGGCGGCGATGGCCAGGCGCCACGAGCGGCCGTTTTCGTCCGGCTGCAGCTGGACGTTCGGCACGATGGGGAAAACGCGCGAACGGCGCGAAGCCTGGCTGCGCATAGTGGCATAGCGGGGGGCCGAGGTTTCGGGCGGAGCGGGCCGGGCCAGGTAAAGAGTCAGATCGTGCTCCAGCAGCGAGGCCTGTGTGCGGTAGTCCTTGTCGTGCGCGGGCAGCAGCACGATGAAGCTGTCCAGCGCCCAGCCGTGGCGGGTGGTGTGGATGCGAGCATCCTGGATGCTTAGCGAGCGCTGGCCCAGATAACGGCAGATGGTCACGAACAGATCGTCGCGGTCGGGAGTGTAGACCATGATCTGCAGGCCTTCGTTCTGGCCCAGGACGCGCGCCTTGACGACCGGCTCGGTGGCGTTGACCCGGTAGTACAGATGGCGGGTGTGCCAGGCGATTTCTGGAGCCTCGTGACGCAGGAAGTAAGCCACGTCCAGTTGCGACCAGAATTCGTCCCGGCTTTCGTCGCGCAGACCCAGGCGGCGTATTTCGGCGGCGGCCGCCGCCTTGCGCTGCGCCAGCACGGTGCCGGTGTCGGGCTGCGAGCCGCCCAGGGCGTCCAGGGCCAGGCGGTACAGGTCTTCCAGCAGCTTGCCTTTCCAGGAGTTCCACACCTTGGGGCTGGTGCCGCGAATATCGGCCACGGTCAGCAGGTATAGCGCGGTGAGCCTGCGCTCGCTTTGCACGATGTTGGCGAATTCGTGGATGACGGCGGGGTCGCTGAGATCGCGCTTCTGGGCGTACTGCGACATGGTCAGGTGCTGGCGCACCAGAAACTCCACCAGGCTGGCGTCGGCGGGATCCAGGTTGTGGTTCTTGCAAAAGCGGCGGGCGTCGCGCGCGCCAAGCTCCGAGTGGTCGCCGCCGCGGCCTTTGGCGATGTCGTGGTAGAGCGCAGCGACATACAGCACCCAGTGCCGATCCAGGCCGGCGATGAGCTGGCTGGCCAGGGGGAATTCCTGGGCGTGCTCGGGCATGGTGAAGCGGCGCAGATTGCGGATGACCCGCAGAATATGCTGATCCACGGTGTAGGCATGGAACAGGTCGTGCTGCATCTGCCCCACGATTTTGCGGAACTCGGGCAGGTAGCGCGGCAGGATGTTCAGCATGGTCATGCGGCGCAGGGCATGGACGATGCCGCGCGGCTGCTGCAGGATCTGCATGAACAGATAGCGGTTGACCGGATTGTGGCGGAACTGTGCGTCGATGAGCTTGCGGGCGTGCCACATGGCGCGCATGACGCGCGCCGACATGCCGGTAAGCGAAGGCCGTTCCTGCATCACCAGGAAGGCGCGCAGCAGCAGGGTGGGCTTGCGCTCGAAGGCGTCGTCGCGGGTGATGTCCAGGCGTTCATGCACGACGCAGAAATCGTCGTCGATATTTTCGACTTCGTCGTCGGGCCGCGGAAAAAGTTTTTCCTCGACCGCCTGCAGCAATATGGTGTTTAGCTGGCTGACCACGCGGGCGGCCCAGTAATAGCGCTGCATCAGCAGTTCGCTGGGCCGGCGGGTTTTTGTGGCTTCGAAGCCGTATAGCGCGGCCAGCGCGGGCTGCAGGTCGAACAGCAGGCGGTCTTCGCGCCGCCCGGTAAGCAGGTGCAGCTCGATGCGCAGGCGCTTGAAGGCCAGCTCGGCGCGTCGCAGGGCGCGGTATTCGGCCGCTGTCAGCAGTTGCGTCTTGCCGATTTCGCGCCAGGTTCGGCCGATGCCGGCCGCCTGGCACACCCACAGCAGCACCATCAGGTCGCGCAGCCCGCCCGGAGACTCTTTGCAGTTGGGTTCCAGCGCGTAGGGGGTTTCGCCCTGGCGGGTGTGGCGCTGCTGCATTTCGGCCCGCTTGGCCTGGAAGAAGGTCTGGGCGTCCTGCTGGGCATGCATGATGTCCGTCAGCGCTTGCAACTGGGGTTTGTCTCCCGCCAGCCAGCGCATCTCCATCAGGGCGGTTTCCACCGTGATGTCGTTGGCGGCCTCGCGCTGGCAATCGGCGACGGTGCGCACGCTGTGCCCCAGATCCAGCCCCAGGTCCCATAGCGCGGCAATCAGGGCCTCCAGTTTTTCGGCGTCGGCGGGAGAGGGATCGCGCGGCAGCAGGATCAGGACGTCGATGTCCGAATAGGGGTAGAGTTCGCCCCGGCCGTAGCCGCCCACCGCCGCGAGCGTAGCGCCCTCGGGCAGGGGGTGGAGCCGGATGGCGTCGCGCAGGGCCTGGTCGGCGGCGCGCCGCAAGGCGGCAAGCAGGGCTTCGGGCCGCGGTTGCCTGCGATAGCTGTCTATGGCCTCCTGGCGCCGCTGCTGGAATCGGGCTTTGAGCTCGGTTGCGGCGAGGGG
>CALMPB010000119.1 GCA_937871985.1 uncultured Burkholderiaceae bacterium | reverse complement strand
CGCAACGGCCTGCATTTCATTCGGGGCACTGTACCCGAGGAGATTGTGGCGCGAATGGCTGGGCCAGGTTCTGCTGAGGCGATATCCGAGTTGAACGCAACTCGTCCAGAATGGAAGGACAGAGGCATTTGGTGGTGTGCCTCTCCCGTACCCGCGGGCGCTTTAACGGCCGTGGGCTAAAAGCCATCCAATAATCCACTATTATACCAGGAGGGGAACATGAAAAAAATCATCCTATCAAGCGCGTTGTGGCCATTGTTTGTCGCTTATCCGGCGATGGCGCAGACCGCTTCGACAGAGGTCGATGAAGGCGCGAATAGCTCTGACCAAGCCGGCGTTGGAGAGATTGTGGTGACTGCGCAGCGGCGCAGTGAGAACCTGCAGAAGACGGCACTGGCGGTTAATGTTATTGGCGGCAACGACCTCATCAGATCCGGGGTGAGCCAGGCTCAGGATCTGAGCCGTCTCATTCCGGCTCTCAAGCTCTCAAATGGCGGTGGTGGTGGGACTCAGGTCACGATCCGTGGGATCGGGAGCTTCAACGGTCTCCCGTTCGCTGAGCCAGGGGTGGCGACCAACCTCGACGGTGTTTACCTAGCCCGTTCTGGAAGTTCGAACGGTCTGTTTTACGATCTTGAACGCGTGGAAGTGCTAAAGGGACCTCAGGGAACCCTGTACGGTCGAAACGCGACAGCCGGCGCGGTTAACATTATTACCCGAAAGCCTAGCAGAGATTTTGAACTCCAAGCTGGAATGGAGGTGGGCAACTATGGCAAGATGCGGGGCGATCTGGCCGTCAATGTTCCCATTGAGGGACTTGGAGCACTTCGCGTTGCGGGGGTCGTTTCTCGCCAAGAGGGCTTCCTCGAAAGCGGCTATCAGGACGACGATACAAACGCCGTGCGGGCTCAGATTTCGTTTGACCGGGGCGGGCCCTTCACAGCTCTACTATCGGCTGACTACTCTCATCTTGGTGGCAAAGGTAGCGGTGGCGTCTTTGCGCTTTCCGAAACAGACTTTGTTTCCCCCGATCCACGGCTCGGGCCGTCACGAGATGGATCAAATGCCATCCTGCAAAATGTCTCTAGCTTGATCACTGGTGGGCTCAATCCCAATCTTCTGCCCCCATTTAAGGAGGATGGTTTCGTAGATATAACAAATTGGGGTTTGGCTGCGACGCTCAATTATGACTTCGGTGGAATAATGCTTACGGCATTACCAGCCTACCGTCGTAATGAGGCACATTACCTCCACTATAATGGCGGATTTCCTACATCTTCTGACGAATATTCCAAGGCCACTTCAGTTGAAGTGCGTTTAGCATCGACAGATAACAATGCTTCGCTCCAATGGATGCTTGGCGGCTACTATTTCAATGAGGATCTGAATTTCGGTCTGACAGCATTCCAAGGTGCAGCATACGGCGAGACCCGACCAGTTCTAAAGACACAAAGCTTGGCGGCCTTTGGACAGGTGACATATGCACTTTCTGCGGCGTTTCGCCTGACAGGCGGTCTGCGGTATACCAATGAGAAGAAAAGCATGAGCGGCGAGAGAGGTTTCCAAGACCCTCCGCTGGGCGTCGGATTTCCTGTTACATATATTCCGCTGATCGGCAGGATAGATGATGATAGCGTTACGTGGAAAGCTGGTCTGGAAATTGATGCGGGATCTGCGTCGCTGCTTTATGCGAACGTCGCGACCGGATTTAAGGCGGGCGGATTCTTCTCCTCTCAACCGCCTAATACTACAAAGCCTGAGAGATTGACGGCTTACACCATTGGCGCAAAAAATCGTCTCTTCGACAATAAGCTTCAGGTAAATCTTGAGGGATTTTACTGGAAGTATAGCGACAAGCAAGTTTCCCATATTGGACCTGTTCGGCCCGTTGGTTTCGATTTGATAACGGAGAATGCCGGGAGCGCAGAGGTTTATGGTGTGGAAGTTGATCTGGTTTGGCAGCCGACGATTAATGACCGCTTCGCGGCTAATATCCAGCACACCCAGTCAAAGTATCTTGAGTTCACGTATTCGCAGACGACATTGACTGGACCCCCGCAGACGACCTGTGCAATCTCGCCTCTTTCCGCGACATCAGTGACCGTTGATTGTGCAGGCCGCCCTCTGCCCCGCGCGCCGAAATGGACGCTTAACCTGTCTTATTTGCATACCTTCGAGATTGGGGAAGCTAAGCTTGACGCCTTGATCGGAACACGCATCGAAAGCAGATCAGTTTTGGGCGAGGAATACCTAGATGGGCAATATCAGCAAGGATATATGATGTCGAATGCGAGTTTGACATGGCGCGGCCCTGAAAA
>CALMPB010000118.1 GCA_937871985.1 uncultured Burkholderiaceae bacterium | reverse complement strand
ATCCAGCTGCATGCGCCGGGCAAGGTGGAGCTGAAGGCCGGCGTGCACAACTGGGCGGGGCCGCAAAGTGCGCCCTTGGAACTGGGACTGCCGGCTGGCGACTTCGAGGGGTGTCAGCTGAGAATGCAGAGCGCCGCGTCTTCGGGCGCGGCGACGGTGGATCTATAGCGGCCAAGGCGGATAGATATGGGCCCATTCACATCGGACATCCAATTGGGCGAAGCCCTGCAACGGCTGGCGGCATCGTATGACGAGCCGCGTTGCTGGCTGCTTATCGATCCGCTGTTGCGGGCGCCGGCCGAGGATGCGGAATGGCAGGACCTGGCCGGCGAACTCGAGGCGCGGACAACCTTGATCCGGCTGGCGCACCGGAACGTCGATCCCAAAGCCTGGCCGAAGCTGGTCGAGTTGGATCTTGCGCGCGCGCGCGATGCCGACATCAGCCGGGTGGCGGCGGGCATGGCCATCCGCGATTGGACGCCGGAATCCCTGCGTATGGGCCTGGGGCGGCGCATCGGCGGATGGATGTTCGGCGCCGGGGATGCCGCAGCCCTGGCGCACCATCTGGCAAAAATCATGCTGCAATCCCGGCCCGACGGCAGCCGCGCCTTGTTACGCCTGCAGGATCCAGCGGTGCTGGATCTGGTATGGAGCGCGGCGGGGCCCAGGCAGCGCCAGGCGCTGCTGGGGCCGTTGGACCGCTGGGCCGCCGTCGATCGCTGGACGCGCCTGACGAGCTATGGTCATGAGGCGCAGGTCGCAAGCGAAGCCGGGGACAATGGCCCGCTCCAGTTCGATCCGGATCAGTGGAACCGCATCGAAACGTCCGCTGCCATCAATCGCGCCTGGCGCTCGGTGGCGACGCAGGCAGAGTCCATTTCGGCGGAGACGCTGGCGCAGACGGCGGCCTGCGTGCGGCGCGGGGCCGCCAGGGGCCTGGCGGATCCGCGCGACTGGGAGGCCATGGCCATCCGGGCGTTGACCATACACCCCGCATTTGACCAGCATCCCAGGCTCGCCGCGTTGTTGGATGCCCGCGAGCCGGATGTGGGCTTTGCCAGGCTCGTCATGGGCTTGACCGACGCGGATTGGACGGCAATTGCGGGGGAGTGCAGGCAACCGCGTTCGCCGCATCAGCAAGTTGGGGAAGAAGAATGAGTACTGCATGCAATGTGTGCAAGGCAGGCGGCTTGCCGATATTGCCGACGCGCTATGCCGTGGTGCCTGCGGGCTTTCCGGCGCATGCGTTGGATGGCTTCAGCGGCGAACGTGTGAAGGATGTGCAGCTGGACAATGATCAGTACAAGTACGTGACTCGCACGCTGCGCATGGGGTTTCTTTACCTGTTCTACGAGAAGGGATCCCAGGGCGCCAACTACTGGGAAGTCTATTCCGTGACGGCCGACGGGATGCTTTGGCGTTGCGACGACGCGGACAGCGCCCGGTTGGAACCTGCGATGAAATGCGCGAACCAGGGGCACAATCCTCTGCGCATGCACTACATCGTCATTGAGAAGCCGGAGCAGTGCGGCACGGTGTGGCTTGCCTACAGTGAGCACAAATGGAGCCCGCAGACCCGCGCGCGCTATGAAAAGAAGGAAAATCGCGTGTCGCGGATGCAGGCCATCGAGCCTTCCGTCTGGGCTCAAGGTCGCTGCGAGGCCAAGAACCATCAATCCATTCTGGCCGTCGAGTCCAACTTCAAGAAGATTCTGGAGTACGGGGACCATCAGTTCAGCGGCTTGACTGGCGAGCCGCCCTGGCTTCCTTATACGGGACTTGATCGCATTCGCGAGCTGAGCAAGATCGACGGGTCTTTCGAGGAAACGACGCTCAGGGAGCAATTCACGAAGACGCCGTGGTATCCGCGTAACCGACCAGTCGCCGGCCTTGTGGACAAGACGCTTGAGCTGCTGCTCGCGCAGATGCTGGATAAGTGCGGGGACCCCACGATGGGCGTCAGCTACTGGCCGATGGCGTTGGCACTGTGGGACGCCATCGGCATTGCGGACGAGCTCAACGGGTATTGCAATGATGCGCTGGGAGCGATGGCTCGCTACGGCGAGGAGCGCGCGTTGCAGATTACCGCGGCCAGCAACATCGAAGGCGCCAAGGCGGCGCTGGAGAACAAGGCCGACGATACTGCGAGGCGCACGGCCGAGGCGGTGCAACTTGGCCAGCGTGGCAGCTACCGGAATTACGAGGTGATGCGGCGCAACCAGATCATCAATCAGCACGTCTCAGAGATGAAGGGCAAGCAGGCGTTGGCCGGCCTGGAGAACGAGCACTCCAAGGGCCTGATATCGGACGCCGAATACCGCAGCCGCCGTAGCGCATTGCTGGACCAGTACGTGCCAGAGGCTAGCAGGGAGCAGGCAGAGGCGGATTTCAACGCCTATGACGCCGAGGGCGCGCAGGCGGAGCAGAAGAATGCCCAGAATCTGGAGAATTACCGGAAGGAAAGGGTCCAGAAAGCCTGGGACCGTTACAACGAACATATAGATTGGGACAAGCTCAAGCTGTTCAAGGCCAACAGCGACCGGTTCCAGGAGATGGCTGCGGCGCTGGCGAATGCCCGGACTGTAGAACTCATCAAATGGCTGGAGTGGGATCTCCTATTCGATACGCTGGAGGACTATAGCGAAGAGGTCGAAGACGATGGCCACGAGTTCATCGAGGTGGTCGGCGACCTGACCGA
Source organism: uncultured Burkholderiaceae bacterium (assembly GCA_937871985.1). The sequence continues at coordinate 2,644 of CALMPB010000118.1, read as the reverse complement.
AGGCATCGGATCCAGCGTGGCTGGCGCGCAGTATCTCAAGACCCTGGTGGAAGAGCGTCGTAACGCAGGCGATAGGAAGTCCCTGTTCTGGCGCGCGATCGCCGCGAATCAGAAGGAACTCAAGCCTGCGGTGACCAACGCCCTCGCTGAGGCCGTCAAGGGCAAGGAAACGCCATTGCCTACGGGCCTCAATGTCGTCGAGAAAGTGCTTGGCGCTCTGGATAAGTTCTCGAAGTATTACAAGAGAGCCGTGTCCCTGGTGGGCGAAAGCAAGGTGGAAAAACTGGGGCCGCTGCCTCGCGTGATGAAGAATGCCGGCATCGACAAGCTGATGATGACGGTGGGCGATACCGCGTTCCGATGGTTGCAGCTGAACCGCGTGAGCGATTGCGTGGGTGAGAAGATCATCCAGAACCTGTTTCTTCTGTCCACGGGCATCAGCGACGCCGACGCCTTGGCGCTGGTGCGCGAACAGGCCCGTTCAGAAGGCGTGGCGCGCCAGGTCGCGCTGCAGCGGTTGCGGACTGCGCGCACCTTTTTGGAGGCCAACGAGGCAATCGCCAACGAGCCCAGCCATAAGGTGCTGCGGGATATGTGGGGAAAGATGCGGCCGGCTACCGGGCGCAACGGGGCTACGACGATGCGTATTACCGTGGTGGTGGGCTTGATTGAAGTGTGGAACTTCAAGAAGCTCATGGCGGTGACCGACAAGACGACCACAACCTATGCAAAGCTGGTCGCGTCTGCGGCCACCTTGAGTGCAGCCGTGATTGATATTGCCATCGTGCCGTACCAATTGGCTGGGAAAAGGGCGTACGGATTTCAGAAGTGGAAGTTGTTTGGGGGGATGCTCGGGGCGGGTGCGTCTTTTATCGGCGCAGGCGTTGACATCAATGACGCTTTGGATCGAGCGGAAGAGCGGCAGTACGCGCTGATGACATTGATGGGCATCAAATCGCTATTGGGATTGGCGTCTGGGGGGGGCGCCGTAATCACTGCGATTGCGACCTCGGCGCCACTGCTAAAAATTGTGGGGCGACGCGCAGGCATGAATGTGATGGTGGTGGCCGTGGACGCGGTTGCATCACGAGTGGCGGTAGCTTCTTTCGCTCGTGTGCTTGGTATCCTGGTGGGCTGGGAAGTTGCGATAGTACTGGTGGGGATTCAGCTACTGATCTGGTACTTCACGCCGAATGCATTGGAAGCTTGGTGTGAAACCAGCGCGTTTGGCCGTCGTACCTTTGGCAAGCCTATGGACGACCCGAAGAAGCAGGAGGAAGGCTTCATCGCCGCTCTTGCCGACGTGACGTAATGTGATGAGAGGAATGCGATGACCAATGAGTTCAATGGAAATATCCAGAAGATCAGCGGAGAGATCACGGAGTTGAAAAAAACCCGGCGTAGCCGGGATTTTGTCCTGAGCCAGATTGGCGGAAACGTTGGAGCGTCTGCAGTATCTGCAGCCTTGGCAGGCATGGGGGGGGCGGGCATCGCGATTGCTTCGATCGACAGTTCGGAGAGCGCCGACTTCGTGGAGTTCTCGGTAAACGGTGAGCCCGTTCGGGGCTGGTTCTGGCGCTTCCCCTTTCAGGAGGGAGATGAGGTGGAGTTCGTCGCTGAGCGCGCCGGGGCAGCCTGGAACGCCTATGGCGTGAGGCGCGATTCAGACTCCTTGGTGGCCGTATATCCCCACTGCTTTGAAGGGCGCAGATCTCACTATCTGTCTACATTCCGGTTCTGGGGTGTCATCGTTGCGGTTCTTTTCGGGTTCATGATGTGCATGAACGTGGTTTTTTCGCTGTTCAGGGGAACCTTCAGCATTAAAAGCCAAGTGGACTTGTTTGGCATATATCTCATGTATATGCTGCCCTGGGTGATCGTTGTATTCGGCTTTTTGGCTTGGCGTGCAGGTCGTAAGACCGAGGCGTTCGCCCGTATGGCGGAGATGGTTTTCAAAGGGTTTGGCTGGAGTAACCCCACGCAAATCAACTTGCGTGCAATATCGAAAGCAAAGCGTCGGCAGGGCGATGGTAGGGACTATGGCGTGCGCTATTTCAGATACTAGAGCTTTTGGGGCCTCGTCGTTGCGGCATTTCCTGTATTCACAACGAAGGTCGAATGACACGATCCCCCGGGGATCACATTGCGCGCCATATCTAAAGCGAAACGCCGTCTAGGTGACAGTTGTGACCACGATCTGTACGTGTTCTTACCTGCCAAAGCCGGGAGAGCCAGATGGATTCCACGGGGTTGATGTTCAGGTTTTCTAACAACCGTCCGTTGAACGAGTTCGACCGCGACACCGTTTGCTGCAGAAAAATCGCCTCGACGCTCCGCTGGCGACGGAGCTGCGCGTGGTGAAGATGAACTCCAGCAGCCTGCTGTTGGTGGACCGCAGGTACGGCAGGCGCGGGAGGGAAACTATCTCACATGATGAAGCGATGGTGGATAGCGAGTGTTTTTGGAGTGTTCCTGTGGGTTGCAATGCCTGTGCTTGGCTTGGTCATATTTCTCACGCAATAGTGAAGGGGAGCGAATGCTCGATACGCTGAATTCCTGCTGCTGCCGCAGATCGCCGAGCCGGGGCCCGACATGCCTTTAGACTATGCCGGCCTTTCCCGCATGTCGATCGCCTCGATAGACC
>CALMPB010000117.1 GCA_937871985.1 uncultured Burkholderiaceae bacterium | reverse complement strand
CGGCCGAGGGCTCGTCGCCGTCTGAACTGCCAAGTCCAATCGAGCCGCTGGAATGGAAAGGGGCAGCATGGATCGCCTTGGCTTCAGTGGGCCAGGAACCGTCCCAGGTCGACACCCGCCCGCCCATCCAGCCGGCGAGCACCGCCAGCAGGGCGACGAGAGGCTGACCGCGAAATTGCTGTGCCACGCTCATGCTGCAAGCACTCCACCGGCGGCGGCAGGATGTGCGTCATGCCGCGTCTTGTCCCAGATGACCTGCCCGCCTCGCAGCGTCTTGACGTAGGAAGACAGCGCATCCCGGCCCGCCATGATCGCGATGTAGTTGGCCACGGGAATGCGCAGGATCGCCCAGAACCCTTGCGCCAGGCCATATTCGCGGCCGGTGAACAGAGCCCGCATCAAACTGCGCCAGATCAGACTGAACAGGCCTATCGCGATCATCCACCCCAGGATCGGCGGCGGCGGCATGCTTGCCGACCAACCGAAGATTCGCGGCACGCCCAGAACACCCTCCACCAGGATCAGCGCATAGCTGCAGGCAAGTACGATCGCGGTGAGCGGTCCGCGCCGATCGCGCAGGGCCATCCAGGTGTCTGCGCCCCCTCCTTCCCAGCCGAGCCGTTCCCAGCCCTGAAAGGCGATTCCATGTATCCAGCGGGTCTTCTGCCTTATCGATTCCCGAAAGCGGGCCGGAAAGTAGGCTCTGGTCGCAACCAGATCGCCTTGCGCGTCTCGCACCCGCAGAAATCGCGAACGCCCTCCCGCGCGAGAGACGAGCACGCCGAGTTCGTATTATGTACAGCAACAAATTATCCGGAGTTGATTTCAGTTGCCCCCTGGTCAGCAGCTTAGATTCGATAAGGTACTCAGCATAATTGCTCCCCAGGCGCTCACCGCGCCACAAGAGTGCATGAGCATTAATTGTCGCGAAAACAGCGAGAGGGATGACAAATGCGGGCTACGCTGCAATAGGAGTGCATTCGTCGCGAAAAAGGCGACGCGGGGCGTGGTAACCTCGATCATGACGGAACCTTGGCCAGGACACTGGCCGGGTCGCCGTCGTGCATGTCCAAGGCCCCGCCTAAAGACGGCGGCGCACTGGATTCCGTCCTAGTGTTACCACGGCCCGGCTATGAAGGTCGCCCAAGGAGGTAGCACAGTGCGCATCAAGATGGCTGGAACTTATACGCCGGAAGAATTCGTAGCTGCAATCCAGCGTATTGTGGATACACTTGTAGCAAATGGTGCCGACTGCATCCGAGGTTCAAACATTTATATAAATCCTGCCAAAGGACAGTACCATCTTGAATTTCAAGACCAGGAGACGGGCGCTCCGTTTGAATTGATTGAGTTCACAGGTGTGAAACGGACAGTTTTTTCTATAATTGATACGGACGTGAAGCCTGGATTCGAAAAAAATACAACAGCGCGGCGATCTCATGCCCTATAGATATAAAATCTACTATCTCAGCAGGTGTTTATCGGCCACTTTCTTTTCTTATCAGCTCACAAAGTCTGCCGGCTTGTCACTCCGCCTTTCAAGGCGAAGCGTCCAACTCAACATGTCTCAACAATGCTGCTAAATTCTCATCATCTGAACGGTACAATGCGAGCCAAGATGCGGCATGTTCTTCTGAGTGACGAGCCCAAGCATCAAAAATCGTGTTATCGTCAGCGAGAATATGGGCACTACCAAAAGCTGCGCGGAGGCGCTCTATATCCTGCGCTGCAGCCATTAACCTTGCGGATCGACTGCTCTCTGGCTTCAGTCTGGCAATGCGAAAAGTAGTGGTCATAGTGGATGACCTTAACGCACATTCCCGACTGTTAAAAGTTAAATGACTACGGCGCCCCGTTTAGAAGGGTTGAGCGACCTTTACATTGCTGGATGTCTACAATCCTAACTTCGAGGACAGGAGATGACGATGGGCAAGCCCTCAGTGGAATTATATAGCCTACCTGGTCACTTTAGTGTTGCCATCACCAACGGACCTTCCGCATTCTAGAATTGACGTTTGGCGCCGGTGAGTTCTGCTTTCGACCCTTAGGAGACGCTCAGCGATCGAATCTCGGTCCCTAGGTTCAGACCGTCCGGTTCCGGCAGCTCGCGACCAGATTACGCCGTTCAGCAGCACAGGCTTGAACGTCTGGTTTCGCCTGAAGCTGCCATGCCCCTCTCCCGATAAGTCATCGGCGGCTCATTTGAGTACTCGTGGTGAAAGGCTGACCGGACAAGCGAAACGTCTGATCGCTCGTTGAACCGGTCTAGAGAGGATGAAAAACTTTATCCGGGGATGTGGATTCCGCAAAGCTTGTTGCCGTCGGGATCGCGCACATAGGTCAGGTGGATAGTTCCCATCGCGGACTCCCGCGGCCCAGGACCGTCCTCGATCGACGTCCCGCCGTTGGCTACGGCTACGTCATGAAATTGCCGAACTTGCTCGGGCGAATTGCATGAGAAAGCGACGGTGCTACCATTCGCCACGGTGGCGGGTTCATCGTTGATTGGCTGGGTGACGATGAAGTTGGTTCCGCCCTGGTTCGGGTAGAAAAGGCGCGTATGTCCGCTTCCCGCGATGTTGATCATCGGCTCTGGCACGCCGAGAACACTCAAAACCGCGTCGTAGAACCGCCGCGAGCGCTCGATGTCGTTAGAGCCTACCATCGTGTGGAACAGCAATTTATCTCTCCCTATAGTTACTAGGACGATAGTGAAACCGGTGCGGGATCGATACAAGCTGCGATTTGCGTTCTCAGGCGTCTTAGCAAACCCATACGGCCGCGCTTAGGTGGCGAGTGGGGGGGGGGCGCCGGACATACCCAAGCTGCCGTGAACCGAATTTCATTGCGCCCCTTTTAACTTCGAAGCCTAGAAATTTGCGGCAGAAAATTTCAATCGATAATTTGAGCGAAGCCGGCAACGCCCTCTGGAGACGGTGGGCGCTTCGTCGGATGCGAAAGTGTGCGCAGATCGTCGACTTTGCCCAAACCTCCGAAAATCGCTTCCATGGTTCTAACACACAAAGCGACGCTCTCGTCGGCAAGTGCATACCAGACCAGCTTGGCCTCCTTACGCGTTTGAACGAGATTGGCGCGGCGCAATTCGCCAAGCTGCTGGCTTAGTGCTGGCTGAGCGATCTCGGTTGCTTCACCGATTTCCGACACGTTGCGCTCACCGCGCAACAGGCAGGAGAGGATCATGAGGCGTTGAGGTTGCGCAAAGACCTTGAGCTTGTCGGATGCGACGGTCGCAGCATCGCGGTCCTCGTAAAACGCGGCCGTCATGGCGCGTCCACGAAGCGGCAGAACCAGTCCTCGCGATCTTCAGCAATGTCGGAAGGGGGACTGAGTAACGGTTTCCCTTCGCGCCATCCTTCAGGAGCCAGGGTTTGGGCATTGCTCACAGCCTTCAACGCCTTAAGCATCCGCAGCATCTCATCAACCGAACGCCCCACATTATGGGGATAGCAGGTAATCGCTCTGATGATGCCTTCAGGGTCGATGAAGAAAGTCGAGCGCATCGCCATGCTGTCGGCCGATTGCTCGTCGATCATGCCATAGGCACGCCCGATCGCCATGCTCGGATCTTCGATTATGGGAAAGCGGACATCGGCGTCCAGCGTCTCACGGATCGCCCGGACCCACGCCAAATGCGAATAAAGGCTGTCGACTGATAGCCCCAACAGTGACGTCTCGAGGGCGTCAAATTCCGACTGACGCCGGGCGAGTTCGGCGAATTCCGTGCTGCAGACAGGTGTGAAATCGGCAGGATGGGAGAAGAAAATCACCCACCGTCCGCGAAGCTTGGAGAGCTGGATTTCGCCTCCCGTCGAGCGGGCGCGGAAATCCGGCGCGTTTTCCCCGATGCGTGGTGAGCGGCTTTCCGTTTTGTGAGCGATTTCCATGACGTTTCCTTCGACGCTCCCGCCGCTTGACGCAAGGAGATTATTCGATTACACGATATGTGTAAATATGAATTTATGAGGTTTTCCGTGACCGACCCCGCTCTCGCAGCCGCCTCGTCGCAAATCTCTGCCGCGCAGGCCGGCGTTCCGCAGATCAAGGCGTTCTTCGACGAGCCGACGTTCACCGTGACTTATGTTGTTCACGATCTCGAGAGCCGACATGCCGCGATCATCGACAGTGTGCTGGACTATGATCCGGCGTCAGGTCGCACGTCCTTCACCTCGGCAGACGCGGTCCTCGCCTATGTCAGGGAGAAGGGGTTGTCGGTTGACTGGCACCTGGAGACCCATGCCCATGCCGATCACCTGTCGGCAGCGCCCTACCTGCAGAGGCAACTGGGCGGGAAAATCGCTATCGGCGAACATATCGTCACGGTGCAGCAGACGTTCGGCAAGCTGTTTAATGCCGGCATCGACTTCGAGCGAGACGGTTCCGACTTCGATCATCTCTGGAAGGATGGCGATCACTTCGGCATCGGCAATCTCGATGTCACCGTTTTGCATGTGCCGGGGCACACGCCTGCCTGCATCGCCTATGTGATCGGCGACGCCGTCTTCGTCGGCGATACCATGTTCATGCCGGACTACGGCACGGCCCGCGCCGATTTTCCCGGCGGCGACGCACGCACACTCTACCGGTCCGCGATGCGGCTCCTGTCGCTGCCTCCGGAAACACGCCTCTTCATGTGCCACGATTATCTGCCGGAAGGGCGCAAGAACTATGTCTGGGAAACCACCGTCGAGGCCGAGCGCAAGGCGAACGTCCATATCCATGACGGCGTGGGCGAAGATGAATTCGTCGCCATGCGAGAGGCCCGCGACAAGACCCTCGCTATGCCGCGCCTGATCCTGCCCTCGGTCCAGGTCAACATGCGCGCCGGGCACTTGCCGCCGGCCGAGGACAATGGCGTCACTTACCTCAAGATCCCGGTTAACGCGGTATGATGCTGCCCGGCTTCCCTCACGCCGCACCCGTCGCCGGGCTGGCAGGCGGCTTTCTGATCGGGCTCGCTGCCGTGATCATGCTGCTGGGCCTTGGCCGTATCGCCGGCGTAAGCGGCATGCTGGCCCGTGCATCGGGAATTGCCGATACGGGCGCGCCCCGTGCCATAGCGCTCGCCTTCATTATCGGGCTGCCCGTGGGAGCGCTCTTGGTTAGCCTCACTTCCGGCGGAGTCGAACTAAGCTTCATAGGATCGATCCCGCAACTGGTTGTTGCCGGGCTGCTCGTTGGTTTCGGCACGCGGCTTGGCTCAGGCTGCACGAGCGGTCACGGCGTCTGCGGTCTCTCCCGGCTTTCGCGCCGGTCGATAGCCGCGACCCTGACGTTCATGGCCAGCGGCTTCGTCACAGTCGGCCTGATGCGCGCTTTCGGCT
>CALMPB010000116.1 GCA_937871985.1 uncultured Burkholderiaceae bacterium | reverse complement strand
CTGAAGGTCACAGGTTCAAATCCTGTCCCCGCAACCACCGAAATCGACATAACCCCCATGGCGCCCGCCACGGGGGTTTTGTCGTTTTGGCCCACCTCGCGTCGCGCGACCCACTTGAGAATCGCGCCGAACTCGCCGTGCAGCGTTGCATCGACCTGGCCCCGCCTGGGGCCCGGGGTGAGCGTGACGCGTTCGATCAGGCTGCGGATTGCGTCTGCTGCCTCGTCGCGCTCGGCAGGGTGGTTCAATGCTTCCGCCAGCCGTTCGATCTTCTTTCGGTAGACCTCGGCGAGGTTGGGGTGGATATCCGGCGTCTCGGTCGGCGCCGCTTCCATTCGGGCGCGGATCGCGTCTTCCTCGGCTTCAAGTCGGCGAAGCTCTTCGCCCACCATACGGCTACCATGCCCTTCGGCGATCATCGTCAGATAGCGACGAACCGATTTAAGGACGGCGTCGAGCGCGGCCCTGTCGGCCGCGCTTGCGGCGCGGCGTTCCTTGTTCAGGCGATTGGTCTCATCGACATAGGCACGGACCGCTTCCGCGGCGATCTCCGGTGCCATCAGTTTGTCGCGCAGTCCGTCCAGCACGCGGGTTTCCAGCGCTTCGCGCGTGATCGTGCGAGCGTTGGAGCAGCTGTCGGTATCAACGTGGTTGGCGCAGGCGAACCGGCCTTGTCCGCGCAGTGAAAAGGGGCCGCCGCAAAACCCGCAGACCACCAGACCGGACAGTAGCGACTTCGGGCGATGCGTGGCGTTCAGGCGATTGTGGGCGGCGCGGGTTGCCTCGATCGACGCTGCGTAACGGACGGTGAGATTCTCCTGCCGTTCTTTCACCTGTTGCCACAGCGCGTCGTCGAGGATGCGCAGTTCGGGCACGTCGGTCATGATCCATTCGGTCTGCGGATTGACGCGCGAGACGCGTTTGCCGGTGCGCGGGTCTTTGACGTAGCGCTGCCGGTTCCACACCAGCTTGCCGATATAGAGTTCGTTGTTGAGCAGGCCGGTGCCGCGCTTCACATGCCCACGCAGGGTGGTCGGGCTCCACAGCTTGCCGCCGGGGCCGACGACCTGTTCGGCGTTGAGCGTGCGTACGATGGCCTGTGGGCTCAGGCCGTTGGCGAAATCGCGAAAGATGCGACGAACGACAGCGGCTTCGGTGGGGTTGATGGTGCGCTCGCCGCGCACGGGTTCGCCGCGGCTGTCGAGCTGCTTGACCACGTCATAGCCATAGCAGAGGCCGCCGCCGGCCTTGCCCTGTTCGACGCGGCCGCGCAGGCCGCGGTGGGTTTTGCGGGCGAGGTCCTTGAGGAACAGCGCGTTCATCGTGCCCTTGAGCCCGACGTGCAGTTCGGAGATCTCGCCCTCGGCCAGCGTGACGATGGTGATGCCGGCGAACTGCATATGCTTGTAGAGCGTAGCGACATCGGCCTGATCGCGCGAGATGCGATCGAGTGCTTCGGCCAGCACGACATCGAACCGGCTCGCCTGGGCGTCGTGGAGAAGCGACTGGATGCCGGGGCGCAGGGTGACGCTCGATCCCGAGATCGCGGCATCCTTGTAGGTGCCGACGACCTGCCAACCTTCCCGCGTCGCCTGTTCCCGGCAGATCCGCAACTGGTCGTCGATCGACGAGGCGCTTTGCTGGTCCGAGGAATAACGGGCGTAGAGGGCGACGCGGGTCATGGGGGTGTTCGCCATAATCGATCTCCTTCGGCGCTGACGACGCTTGCGGTCATACCGAGTCGATTGACGTCGCCGGTCGGGGACCAGGTAGCCTGGATAAGCTCAAGTGCCGTCATTACGGGATGACCCGTTATCGTTCGCGGCCCGCCAAGCCTCGAATGCCTCGCGGGCGATTTGTCGGCCGATGAGGCGGGCGATCTGCCGGAGCGCGGCCTCCGCCTTCGGCGAGGCGCGGGGGAGGCGCAGATTATCGTTCGCACCCGACAGCGGATGAAATGCGGGCTCCTCATCCCTTCGCATGACCGTCGCGTCCAATGTGGTCGCTATTGCCGTTCCCGGCGCGATAGCCCGGTGGGTTCGCAATCCAGCGATTGATGTCGGACTCGTACCAGCCGGCGCCGTGCGCGCTGACCGGCACCTGGCGCGGAAATGTCCCTTCCCTGATTTTGCGATAAATGGTCGTTTTAGAGAGACCGGTGCGATCACGGACGGTTCGGAGGCGAACGATTTTCTCGAGGATTTGCATAGCTTCTAATCCATCGGCTGGCGGGGGATGCGCTGCCCGCGGACAGAATTGGTGATGCGCAAAACTCGCGCAAGAGTGCCAAAAATGGTGCTGGCGGCCTGTGGCGGCCGCCGTCGTTTCCTGGCGTCCGATGGCGTCCGGTAGCGTAGTAAAATTTTTTTCCCGCGCGGTCCCGAAAGCCGGGCCTGGTGCCAACGATTGCACCAGCCTTTGGATAAAACGGCGGTGCGACTCGATTCGCGCGGCGTTGTTCCGATTGCGGCAGCCGCGTCTGGTCACGCCCGTTCAATGGCTTTACTTGGCGAATGCTGACCGGACGTGCGCCGCAAACCGCAATCGCCCGGTCAGCCTGAAGTCCCTTCAGCCCGGTCTATGCCGCTTGCCAGACCCTGTTGAGGATATCGGCAGCCATCGCGGCTTTGTCTTGGGGGAGAAAGCGCCCGTAATGTTTGGCGACCATCTCCGGCGTGTCCTGGATCGCGTAGCTTGCCTGCTCATACGATCCGGTTTGCTTGAGAATATGTGTCGCGAGAATATCGCGCACGTTGTGCGGCCCGTGCGGCAGCAGTCCCTTGATCACTCCTCGCTTGGTATATGGGTTCCAGATGCCATAGCGCTGGATGGTAAGCCGCCACGCCTCATAAAAGGTATTCTGGTCATACGACGCCTCGCGGCTGTTCGCTTTCACCGTTTTCACGAAAAGCGTGCCGGGGTCGTCCGCTGATCCGAGCAGCGCGGCACGGTGGATTCGGATATAGGCGGCCAGCTGCGGATACAGATCGCCGAGATCGGGCAGAACCAACCGAAATGGCCGCCCACTGAAGAATGACGACTCGGCGTTCTTGAACGCCGCCGCCGGGATCAGGACCTCCCAGCCGCCGGCGCGATCGTTCCAGCGTAATTCCCCGCGCCGCAGAGTTTCGAGCTGTCGTTCGGTTCGGGGTTGCTGACCTCGCGGGCAGAGCATCAACTGCCGGAGGTTTTTCTGCCGCAGCCCGAGATGAAGCCCGAGGCGCAGCATGAGATAGGAACGGATCGCTTCCGCCGTCTGGCGCGGGTAGCGGCGCACGTCGGGCAAGCGGCGAAGGATTTCGTCGGTGATCTTCCGATATTCGGCCACCGGGCTGTCGGCCTCGAGAATGGGGAGGATCGGTTCGAAGGGATCACGGTGAACGCGCGCCACCCGCTCGATTTCCTTGGCGCGCGCTGCCCCATGGGCATGGCAGGCATCGCACGCAGCAGCCCAATCGGACTGGGCTGCGTCTACATCGGCGGGCGAGACCAGATTGGGGATCGGGCATAGCCGTTCGGCCAGATGTGGCGATTGACGCAACCACCCTGTTTCCGCCCGTGTCAGCGACATCCCCAGCCGGATCATCTCGACCTCCCACCGCGTGTAGAAGCCGCGGCGGCGTTCGCGCCATTGGACATACCAGTCCCAGACGTTGGGAAAGACGAGCATTGCGAAGCTCAAGCTAGCCAAGGGGACGCCGAAGCCCGCCACCGCGCCCCTCGGGGCCGCCGCCAGCGCGCCGAACATCAGGCCGAGGTGCTCAATCTTCTGGGCGGATGTTTCTTCGCCCCAAACACCGTTCCGGCGATAGCCGATAGTCGTGAGCGTGGAGGTCTTGAACCGTACGAGCTCGGTCATCTCGGCCACCAGGCCGGCGGGCGCGTCAATCGATGCTGACAGCAGATCGGGATCGCTGGTCTCTGATGTGTCGAGAGGGACCGGCGTCTTCGATCGGCGCCGCCCAGTCAGGGATGGAAACCGAATGCCGTAGGGGTGCTTCGAGGCCTCGGCCTGGAATCGCCGATAGTCGGTCGAGCCTGATAAGATCTGTGTTCTGACCCATTCGACGATCTCTGCGCGTTCACGGGCCGGGCGCTCGTTGAAATCATCCGGCAGGTGCCAGGCGAGGCGCCGCTGCTCGGCCGGCTGTACTCCCTGCAGCGCATGGCCGGTTGATGCACGGGTACTAATTGGAAGGAGGCGCCGAAAGTGGCCCGTCGGCAGCGCGTAGCGCTCTTCGATGCGCGCCAGCATCTCGAAGCTCCCAACGCTGCGAGGCGAGCGCGTCCCCGCGACCCATGACTGGATTGTGGCGCGGTCGAACCGTTCGCCCTCACGCACGATCGCCTTGCGCAGGTGCCAGCAGCTGTCGCCGTGCCGCCGCATGTGGAGAGCGAGGGATTCATGAAAGGTCGAGGGTTCGATCCAGTTCGAGAATAAAGGTTCGGGACGCTGGATCACCAGCATCGCTTGGGGGCCGCGGCGTTGACCGGTGTCGTCGAGTGCCGGTTTGGAATGAGAAGATTGTGCTTTTTTGCCGCTGGGTGCGGGCTTCGAAGAACGCATTGAAAACAAAGTCCATTACTAAGATATCGTTGCGAGATCGCAACGAGCCTGCCGTAGCGAACTCCTGATTTTCGAGGCGAGGAAAATTTGGAGCGACCGCACATGTGGCCGTAGAGCGAGCCAGCGGCGGATAACGGCGACAGGCGCACGGCTCAATAAAACAGGAATATCATGTCGCAGCTTGTTTGAGCGGAGAGCGCGCGCCGTCGCGGGCGAGTGTTATTAGCCCCTAAATTTCTTGAAACGCAGCCGACCAAGTCGCGCTTAGATGGTGAGCAATTGGACCAAAGGCCGCTACGTCTTGCTTGATCAGAAATTGCTGCATCGAGATTTGAAGATCCGTCAGGGCGCGGACATTGCGCCGCCGCATTTCGCGATAAGCGTTGGGTGCAAGATCATTCGGATAGTCGGATGCGACGATGCTTTTTGCGTATACGCTTCGTCCATCGGCATAGGCGTAGCGAAGCCAAGATAAGCCGTCGAAGACATCCGCGCCCGCCCAGAAATACAGCGGTGTCATGACCGGTTCAAGGCCGCCGAAGACGTGAATTGGAATGTCCAGTCCAGCGTCGTTGAGAATCGAACGAAGGCGCAATAAGAACTTTAGGCGGGCAGTCATGGATGGCCCGATTTCGTCTTCGGTAACCCCGATCATCGCAAATTGCCCGAGGCTTCGCGCATACGGGGCGATCTGGTCCGCGAGAAGAAACGGTTCCCGACCGGGACGCGGCGGCTTGATTAGGAGTTCCACCGACATGTGCGGGAAGCGGGTTGCGAGTTCGGCGCCGGCTGCAATCTGCTTTTCAAATGAGCCGGGCCGCTGTTCGGGGGTATCGAAGGTGACAGCAATGGTAGGTATGTTGTTTGGCCATTTCGTCAGAACGCGCTGATGGAGTGCGCGTGACCAGCTTCGCGCGTCGCTGCCCTCGACCAGCTTTGCCTGGCGGGCCTTCCTGTTCCAGAGCGCTTCATACCCCCCGCTGTCCATCAAGACGAACGTCGGCGCTGCCGCGACAATCTCCTGGCGAAAATCGAACCCGCTCAGCGCTGGCTCATGCGCGATATCGTAGGCGCTGATCAGCACCGGCCCGACGATCGTGGGCAGCGCGCTTTGCGCGATTTCGCTAAGCGGCGTGGGCGGCTTTGCTCGGCTAGAAAAGGACGGAATCACTAAAGGGGTCGGCAAGGTGATCGTACCCAGCCGAACCTCCCGTCTCCGTGCATGCAGCTTCATAATATGACTGTGCCCGGCTCTTTCGCGGAGTCAATCATTCCGAATTATGATGTTGCAGATTTATGCAATACGGAATGCAATGAGGTTAGGACTGCACGCACCTCGGAGGAGTGGCGCGACCAGGCGACCAAATCCTCAAGCACACGATCCAGTGGGTCTACTTTGGCGCTGTCCATTTGCTTTTCGAGAATGGATATATATCTAGAAATCTTGGATATCTTGCCAGACTTCAGGCGCCATACCGTAGTGCGACTGACGCCAAGCGCGGTGGCGAGTTGGCCTTCACTTCCTCCGAATCGCTCAACCAAACTGAGGAAGTGCAAATGGCCGGGCGGAGTGTTCATCGCTTGCAAGTGTTGCATAAAAATGCAACACATGTCGAATGAATTTCTTGTCCCGCTCCGGCAGTTTTCAGGAAGCGTGGGCCGGCCACGGCGCCAGCGCGCGGTTAGTGAGGCTGCCCGCGCGTGACGTGGAGGTCATGCCGGGTGTCGCTTGGGGGTCGCCTGATTATTTCAACACGCCCGCCTATTGGGCGGTGCGGTGCCAGTGGGAAGAGGAGAGTCCCGACTATGTAGCTGGAAATGACGATTTAATCCGCGAGGTTGCCTTTTGCTTGCTCGGCGGTTTCGGTATCCGCTACGAGGTCAATCAAGCGGCTTTTGCGCGACTAGAAGCGTGCGGGTTCTTTGATCTGCGGTCTGCGGGTATCGATGAAGCGACAGTTAGGGGTTGGCTTAGCGAGCCGCTGCTCGTCAATGGGAGAAGGGTGCGTTACCGCTTCCCCAACCAGCGCGCCCAGCGCTTAGCGCGTATGCTGGCCTTTTTTGAGCGGAACGATCTGTCAGGATTGAATGCGGGTGCCTTGCGTGCTGCGCTGATGACAATCGAGGGCGTCGGCCCAAAAACGGCGTCCTGGATTGTACGAAATTGTCTTGGTTCCGACGAGGTTGCGATCATCGATGTCCATCTGATCCGCGCGTGCACGACGATGCGCGTATTCCCGGAGGAGTTTAGCCTGCCGCGAGACTATGAAGCGCTCGAGGCGCGCTTTCTCAGCTTCTCCAAGGCCCTCAACGTCAGGCCATCGGTGTTGGACGCTGTTATTTGGAGCGAGATTCGCAAAACGCGGAGCCGCTAATTTCGGTGCGTTGACACTTTGAGGTAGATATTGGACGCTCCGCGCGCGAAAGGCTTCCAATGGGCGGCTCAACAACGACGAATTCAACTAGGAAGAAAGGCCGTGCGGCGCGGTTGGGCGGCGATGGCGATGATTGCCCGCTCAAGCTGCGAGCCGTCATCACTGGACCGGCGTCGGGAGTCAGCCCGGGAACCTGGCTTGAGGTCAAGCTTGACCGTACATCGTTACCTCCGCGCGTTCTCCTCTCCGACCTTGCCAGTAACGCCATCGTCGGGTCGCTGACCGGTATTCCCAATCTTGATGTGCTGATCCGCTGCCTGGAGAACGGTGTCGACTACCGTGCTTATACCGATGCCGTGGCTGGCGGGCGAATCGACGTAACCGTGGTTAAGCAGTGACGTGACCCGATGATCGTGGCCGGTGGCGTGTACCTTGAGACGTGCGTAACGCCCGAGATGAGACAACTGCTGGGATCCGCCGGGCGGGCTGCGCTGGGCTTGTCTTCGCTGCGTAGCGATATCGAGTTACACACTTTCCACCCGCCAGACTTGTGGGGAGACCTAGAGGCGAATTTTCGTCCTTACGGGATCGACTGTAGACCAAGCGCGTCAAATGAACGGATCGAGTTTGCCTATCTGTTCCCGTTAGCGCGGCCGGTGCAAACCCCCAGCGCTGTGGGCGAGCGGAGAGAGCAACTCGTGACGGGCGAGAGCGTTTTGTGCTTCGGCTGCGTCGAAGGGGATTTCGTCGTTCAAGCGGGCCAGGCAGTATTCGACCCGCAGGGTTCGGCGTCGTGGCATTTCCACGACCATGGCGGCATCGCTCAGCGGCTCGCTTTAGTCTTGAACGCAGGCGAGGCGTTAGCCTCGACCGGTGCCGACAGCGTTGATGGGGCCGCACAAATGGTGCTGGCGTCGGAACGGGCAGACGTGGTGATCGTCAAGGACGGACCGCACGGTGCTCACATCTTCTCGCGTGATCAAGTGCAGCATGTGCCCGCCTACGCTTCCCACTCAAATTACAAGATTGGGTCCGGTGACGTCTTTTCCGCGATTTTCGCTCACAGCTGGTTCGCCGGTATGAGCGCTGCACATGCCGCCGATCACGCCTCGCGCTATACCGCGGCCTATGTCGCGACGCCGACCCTGCCGTTTCCAGAGAGCTTGCCCGCACTGTCGCCGCGGCGCAGTTCAGGTGTCAATCGCGTGCTGGTGGTGGCGGCGCTCGATACCGTTGCAGCCCGGTGGTTCGCAAATATTGTCGCCGCGGCAGTTACTCGATTAGGAGTCGCCGAGGTCGAACTTATTGGAACGCTGCAGCTGTTGCAGGACGAGGCGCAACTGTTTCCTCGCGACGCTGCCATTCTCGTCTGTGCCCAGGATCGCTCGACCGCGCTCGCCGTTGCGCGACATGGATCGCTCAAGGGACGCGCGGCGACAATCTTTGTCGACCCCAGTCTTGACGTGACGGAGGCCGACATGGGGGGAGCGCGAATGGTGAACGACCTGACGCAGGCTGTCTACGAAACCTGCTGGTTACCGAAATGAGGGTCCTGCTTTTTTCGGGCGGCATCGATTCCACCTGCCTCGCGTGGCTAGAGCGGCCCGATCGCCTTGCGTTCATCGACTATGGTCAGATCCCGGCCAAAGGCGAGTTGCGTGCCTGTAGGTCGATCGCTGAGGCGATTGGTTTGCCGTTCGACGTTCACGAGACCGACTTACACTCGTTCGGGGGAGGTGTGATGGCCGGGACCGCTGCCGAAGGCGCGGCCTCGGAATTCTGGCCGTTCCGCAACCAGATGCTGATCACGCTTGCGGCAATGTATTACGCACCCCGCGGTGCTAGCGAAATTCTGATCGGAACTGTGCGTTCGGACCGTCAGCATCCCGATGGTCGGGCGCGCTTCCTTCGTGCAATGGGAAGCGTGCTCAAGAGCCAAGCTGCAATAGCTCTGCGTGCGCCGGCCGCCAATGAACAGACCGTGGCGCTGGCACGACGGTCTATGGCGCCGCACAGCCTGCTCGGATGGACCTTTTCGTGCCACACCGGTGAATGGGCATGTGGACAATGCGGCGGATGCCGCAAGCATGCCGCCGTCAAGACTGAACTTGGGTTTTGATCTAGTCCTTTTTCGCGGACGCGGTGGTCGAGGGAGTACTCTCAACAACATTTGGTGGGAGAGGCTCGTGCGCGATTTTTCCTCCCTTACCCATGTTATAGCGGAAATTCGCGCCGCGATCATTAGCTCGTTGGGCCGCACCGCTGGGTGGTGGCGCGTCGGATCCGACCGTTCCCGTGATGTGCTGCGGCGTCTTCGCCTCATCCCATGACAAGAATCCGGCCCAGCGCAGCCCCGACACGATCGCGCCACCGATGCCGACCAGCGCCATCACGAAGAAGATAACACGGAAGACCTCGCCATACGTCCAGAGACCGTCGTTCTTCTTGGCGTCCAGTGTCTTGTCGATTTCATCGTTCACCAGCCGGGCATCGGCGGGTTCTCGCAGCTTGATCACCTCCTCCGCGTGCTTGACGAGGAAGGACGTTCGCCGGTCGAGCTGCCAGAACAAATAGGAAAGTAACGTCAGCAGCAAACCGAGTGCGACGCCCACGCTCGCTAGCCGCGGCGGAGCCTGGATCGCCGCCGCCAAGCCGGTTGCTAGGATGCCAGAAAAGACCACAAAATAGTTGAAGATCGTAATGCGCTGTGAAGCATGAAGTTGGAAATAGGCCCAGGCGTGTGCGAGCGCTCCCTCATTCCTGCTTATCATCGCTAATCTCCAAGATTCTACAGCTTAATTTGAATTATACATGCCTTGTAGACAACTAGACCTATACAGACCGGTATCCTCAAAATTAGCTCAATTGGTCCGTCGAAACGAGTGCATAGTTCAGTATGTTGAGACGACAAATGCGGAATTTGCGCTTACTCGCTCCTTCGAACGAGAAGTAAAATCGCCGGGATTATTTCGGCGGCACGCGACCGCCAACGAGGCTGGCTTGTTCGCGCTCCAGGCGGTTGACCTCGCGTTCGAGCACCTCGCGGATGAATGCGGCCCTGC
>CALMPB010000115.1 GCA_937871985.1 uncultured Burkholderiaceae bacterium | reverse complement strand
GCCATCATGGGCAAGCGCGACGACCTGCGCGGCTTGAAGGAAAACGTCATCGTCGGCCGCCTGATCCCTGCCGGCACCGGTATGTCGTACCACATGGCCCGCAAGGAAAAAGAACGCCTCGAGGACGTCGAGCGCCAAGCCGCCCGTGCGCTGGCCAATCCTTTCGAGGATGCGCCGGTTGCGGAAGTGGTGGAAGCGCAAGACGCCGACCAGGAAACGGGTTCGACGGACGAGTAATCCACGATATCAGCCGTTGTATGAAACGCCAGGCTTTATGCCTGGCGTTTTTTTTTTGACCTAAGGCTTACCCTTAGATCGGTAAAAAATAATTGTTAAGCCGGATTTTGAGTGTTATAACACCTATTAATACATGTGTTATTACACATAAAATAAGAAAAGCAGCCAGAACGCCATTACGGATTTACAGCGAAAGCGCGCTATTGCGCGCTTATCAAATAAAGAATCACGTTGAGGAGGTTGAGACAAGCATGGATGCACCGGCAGCCAAAAAATACATGATTGCCACGGATGTTGGCGGAACATGTACCGATACCGTCGTATTTACCGCGGGAGAGCCGATCAGGATAGGTAAAGCCTTGTCCACGCCGCCCGACTTTGCAACCGGAATCTTCGACTCGATCGAGTCCGCGGCAAGCGGCATGGGAAAAAGCGTGGATGAACTGCTTGCCGAGACCTATCTGTTCATTCATGGTTCGACGGTGGTGGACAACACCATTTTCACGAGGGATGGCGCAAAGGTAGGCCTGATCAGCACGGAAGGGTTTGAAGACACGATCCGGGTAACCCGGGGGGCGTACGGGCGCTGGGGGGGCTTGACCGAAGACCGCATCAAGCACATCGTCAAGACGGAGCGCGCCGCTCCTTTGGTGGATCCCAGCCTGATTCTTGGCGCACCCGAGAGGGTGGATGCCGTAGGCGAAGTGATTCGTGAGCTCGATGAAAAAGACGTCGAGAAAATGCTGGACTTCCTCGTCAACGAAAAAGGCGTGGATGCCATTGCCGTATCGCTGCTCTGGTCGTTCATCAACCCCGTCAACGAGCGTCTTATCAAGGATGTCGCGGCTCGTGTAGCGCCGAACGTCTATTGCACGCTATCGTCCGACATCGCCCCTTTGCCCGGTGAATACGAACGGACGTCGACGGCCGTGATAAACGCCTATGCGGGCAAGATCACGCAAAGCTATCTTACCGATCTCGAAAAACGTCTTGCCGAAACGGCTTATCGCGGCCAGATCATGGTCATGCAGGGCTACGGCGGTTTGCTGCCCGCGAACGAAGCTGCGGATCGCTCGGTGGGCATGCTCGAGTGCGGCCCCGCGGCGGGTGTGATCGGCGGCAAGTCCCTTGGTCAACTGCTGGACCAGCCCGACATCATTGCCACGGACATGGGCGGAACGACGTTCAAGGTCAGCGTGATCCAGGATGGCGAGATCGAATACGCTCGTGAACCGATGGTCGACCGCTTCCATTATTCCGCGCCCAAGATCGAAGTGGTATCGATCGGCGCGGGCGGCGGCTCGATTGTCAGCATCGATCCGCTTACGGGCGAACCCAAGGTCGGGCCGCAGTCCGCAGGTTCCAGGCCGGGCCCGATATGCTATGGCATGGGGGGAACCGAACCCACGCTTACCGACGTGTTCATGCTGATCGGCTATATGGATCCCAATACCTTCTTGGGGGGCACGATGCGGCTGGACATCGAGCCCGCCCGGCGGGCGTTTGAAGAGAAGATCGCCAAACCGCTGGGCATGAGCGTGAACGACGCGGCAATAGGCGTCTATCGTCTCGCTTCGGCGCAGATCACCGACCTGATCCGGGAAATCACCGTCGAACGGGGGCTCGATCCGCGCGATTTCGTTCTTCATTCCTTCGGTGGGTCTTGCGGAATGCTGTCTTCCATGTTCGGCGCGGAGCTGGGCGTCAAGAAAATCGTGGTGCCGTACACAGCATCCGTGAATTGCGCTTTTGGCCTGGTATCGGCCGACATCGTGCATCAATATTCAGCAACCAGGACGCTGCCGGCCACTGCGTCCGCGCAAGAAGTCAATGCTATCTACGAGCCCATGGTGCGCGAAGCGACGGAGCAATTGAAGCGCGAAGGCTTCAACGAGGACACCATGCAGATGGAATGGTCCGTCGACCTGCGCTATGCCCGCCAGGTCCACGAACTGACCACTCCCGTTCGCGCCACTACGCCGTTGGACGACCAGGGGTTGGCTATGTTGATTTCCGATTTCGAGGCTCTTTACGAACGTAAGTTCGGCAAGGGTTCGGCCTACCGGGAAGCGGGCATCGAAATGAAGCTGTTCCGGCTGACGGCAAGAGGCATGCTGCAAAAACCGGAGGTGCCCAAGCTGCCGTTCAGCGGCGTCGATGCCTCGGCAGCCCGGATCGGGAAGCGGAATATTTTCGTGGAGTCGCAAGGCGGGCTGGCGCCCGCCGACATCTACGATTTCGAGAAGCTGCAACCCGGAAATGCCTTGTCTGGCCCCGCGGTCATCCATACGCCCATCACGACGATTGTGCTGCAGGATGGTCAGCGCGGAAGCGTGGATGAATATCGTAACGTCATTGTCGAATTTGCATGAGGCCGAGTATGGATCCAATTACCTTTTCAATTGTTCGCCATCGTTTGTTCCGGGTTGTGGAGGAGGCCGTCATCACCCTGAAGCACGTGTCGGGCACGGCAATCACCAACGAAGGCCATGACCTCATGGTCAGTCTGTACCGCGCCGATGGCTCGTTGCTGATGGGAGGCGTAGGCTTCCTGCACCACTTGACCAGCGCGGCCGAGGCCTGCAAGGCCATCATCCGCCGCTTCGAAGGCCAGATCGAGGAAGGCGACGTGTTCATGCTGAACGATCCTTACACGGCGGCCTTGCATACCTCGGATGTATACATGCTGGCTCCTATCCACCATCAAGGCGTGCTGGTCGCCTGGAGCGCATGCTTCGTCCACGTATCCGACATTGGCGCCATGAACCCGGGCGGGTTTGCGCCGGATGCCGGCGACATCTACAGCGAAGGCTTCAGCAGCCCGGGGCTGAAGCTGATCAGCAAGGGTGAGCTGCGGCGCGACATATGGGATACCTTCCTGAACATGGTGCGCAGTCCCGAGATGGTCGCGCTTGATTTACGTTCGCTGATCGCCTGCAACAACGTTGCGGGCGAACGTATGCTTGCCTTGATTGCCAAGTATGGTGTCGACACGGTCGACGAAGTGGGCAAGACCCTTATCGAGCAGTCCGAAACGTTGCTGCGTCAGCGCTTGCTGGAATTGCCCAACGGCAGTTGGCAGTCGCGCCAGTATGTCGACGTCAAGGGCGAGACATCCAAGATTCTGCTGACAATGACCAAGCAGGACGATACTTTGACCTTCGATTTCACGGGCTCCAGTCCGCAGTCCGCCTATAGCGTCAACTGCACGAAATGGGCGGCGCTGGGCGGTTTGTTCGCGCCCTTGTTCCCGCTGCTGTGCTACGACATTACCTGGAACCAAGGGGCGGTGGCGCCCATCAAGATGATCGCGCCCGAAGGTTCGATCGTCAATTGCATCCGGCCGGCGCCGGTGTCGGTGGCTACCGTGGGGGCCATTCAGTCGGTCAATAACGCGGCCTGCTCGGCGATCGGCAAGATGCTTGCCGCCAGCGAAAAATACGCGGACGAAGCAACGGCCGTCTGGCACGCCAACCACTTTGCCGTATTCATGTTCGGCCGCACAAGAGAAGGGCGGCTTGCCATCGACACATTGACCGAGACGTTCGCCGGCGCCGGCGGCGCCAAGACCTATGGAGACGGCGTTGATATTGGCGGGGAAATGCCCAATCCGATTTCACGCATGGCCAACGTGGAAACCGTCGAAGGCGCTTTCCCGATCCGTTACTTGTTCCGCCGCAGGATGCGGGACTCCGGCGGTGCGGGCGAGTATCGGGGCGGCTTGGGCGGCGAGATCGCCATCGTGCCGCATGGCAGTCCCGACGGCGGCATCAATTTCGTGTTGTCCGGCAAAGGTTCGAAGTTTCCCATGAGCGACGGCCTCGCCGGCGGGGGGCCGGGCACTTCCAACGACTACGTATTGGTAAAGAATGCCGGCGCGAATTCCAACCGTTGCGGGGAAATGGATTTCGATTCGCTGCAGGGAGAGCGCAAGCCCATAAGCTGGGGTGTGTTTCCGCTGGCCAAAGGCGATGCCTTTTATTTGCGATGGAATGGCGGCGGTGGTGTGGGCGACGCATTGGCGCGGTCTGCGGAGTCTGTCCGTATCGATGTCGCCAATGGCACCATTTCCGAACTTGCCGCCAAGGAAATCTACGGTGTCATCTTGAATAACGGGTTCGTGGATGCGGCGGCGACGCAAGCCCATCGCGCCAGGGTGAAGGCCGCCCGTATGGAACAAGGAGTAATGGCATGACTATCAGGATATCGCCGTCGCTGTCGGCAACGGATGCAGGAGAAATTTGCTGCAACGCGTGCGGCCACGATGTGGCTCCACACAGCCCGGAGACTCGTTGGAAAGATAGAGCAACGCTGGTTGTCGACCAAGTGCGCGATATGGCGGGCTGGTCGGAGGCCGTCCATCCCCGGCTTGTTCTGCGCAAGTTCATATGCCCGTCTTGTGGAAGTTTGCTGGATAGTGAAGTGGCTTTGCCGGAAGACCCGTTCTTATATGACTTCGTGGCGGGCTAGCTCTTGGCCTCGGGTTGAGGGGTGCAGCAGGTTTTGATTCATAGAGGAGATATGCAGAACCATACCGATCATGAGCGGAGATAGCGGTTGCCGACAAATGGCGTAACTCCGGCTTTTTGTGTAGTTGTCGTTCCACCATCAACGCTGAATAAGTATGTTTTTCATTTTCTGATAGACAACTTGTGTGCGTTTTATGCTGTATTTTTTCGTGAAAAAAAATAGAGGAGATAACAATGAAAAAGCTGGCTAGGTCAATGCTCGGGATAGTCTGTGCTTTGTTGCTGGTTGCCACGGAAGGGCATGCGCAGACCAAGACGGGGCCGACGATCGTTCGGGAAGGTTTCGTGATCGGCGCACTTGGTTCCTTTCGATCATCGTTGCCCGAAGTGGGCACGAAATTTGGATTGAAATTCGAAGCCAAGGATTTCAACGACAGTACTGCGGCGCTTCGCGCGCTGGATCAGGGTGAGATCGATATTGCCAACACAACGGTTCAGCATATGGTTCGGGCAATAACCGAAGGAATGGACGTGGTTTGGGTTATTGGGGCGGACGGAGGGAACAATGTCCTCGTGGCGCGCAAGGGCTTCAATGTCCCGTCAGGTGATAGTGCTGCTCTAAAAGCAATCGTGGATCGCCGCAAGGCGACCAACCCGGTATCGATAGCCGTACCGACGGGCTCCATGCAGCATGCCAAGCTCATTGCTTATCTCAAGAATGCGCACATCGATCCTGAGCACGATGTCAAGATAGTCAACGTGGGGTTCGCAAACCAACCGAGGGCATTGGAGGCCGGAGAAGTAGATATGGCCATGACTCTTGCCCCTTTCGGCGCATTGGCTATCCAGAAAAATGGCGCTTCATTGGTCGAGCACCTGTATGACGGTATTTATGGCAAACAGGAAATCGGCTTTATTGTTCAGCGAAAAGTCATTGAGAAGAATCCCGAACTGGTTCAGCGCATCGTGGACGCTCATGTCAGCGCAATGAAGCTCTTTACCGTCAGTAAAGACAAGCAGGTGGAGTACGAAAAGAAGTATTCGCGCTTCCCCGGGCCGGTGATAGATATGACTGAAAGGCAATTCATCCAGTACGACTGGCGGACGAACGTGGTGGATCTGAAACTGATGGCTCGTGAAATGCAGGCGCTTGGCTGGGCGAAGGAGGATGTTTCGGCCCAGATTGATAAAGCCGTGGATCTAACATTTCTTAGCAAGGCCACCGGCCAGCCGGTCGAAGCGCTCAATCATTGGTGAGCAACGAGTGCCGTCGTGAAGAGTACGGAGTCGCCAAATGGTTTGGCGGCACGACTGAAGATGTGCAGGTAGGTGTAGCAGGCGGCGCGAGGAGCATTTTCCGCCGCACAGAACCAAAAAGATACGTCGGTATCAAGCTGGTCTCATTGGCTCGAGACGGACGAAAAGATTAATTTTCGCATAGGATAATCGTCGAAAGGCTGCATAGGTGAAAGCGTGACGTCGTCGGATCATGGCCGGCGTTGCAGCGGAACTTTGCCAGGCCGGGAGACGTTTATACGGATTGAAAACGCTATCAACCTTACTTTCCTTGGCACGGGTGCAGGCGGCTCCTTCTGGATCCTCGGCATTGGGCAAGCCGCCAACACCTTCCAGCCGTACTCAACCCGTGTCGGGTTCGGATCGCAGCCGTATTCGGGCGGTGTGTTTACGGGTGGTCCAGCGTAGTTTTTTTCCTGTCGCCGTGCTTTTGATTTGGCAACTGGCCACCGAACTAGGATGGATCAAGCGCAGCGCAATACCACCTCCGAAAGAAGTCCTTCTCGTATGGTATGACCTTATGACCGGCATGTCCGGTCTTGCCGGGCGCTATTCCGGCACATGGTGGGATCATGCGTTTTCGAGTACCTGGCGGGTTTTGGCCGGTTTTGCATGGGGCGTTGCGCTGGGTGGGGCGCTGGGCCTTCTTATAGGGCTTTCAAAGGTCATCGAACGTATGCTCGATGCGACACTACAGGTTCTTCGGAACATCCCGGTGACGGCATGGATGCCTTTGTCGCTGGTGTTTTTTGGTATAGGCAATGCTCCCGCTATTTTCCTTATTGGGCTGGGCGCCTTTTTCCCCACCGCACTCAACACGACGCTTGGTGTTCGCCAGGTCAACAAGACGCTGGTCAAAGCTGCACTCATGATGGGCGCATCCAAGTGGGAACTATTGTGCCGTGTGGTCTTGATCGGCGCGTTGCCGTCCATATTCGCTGGGATCAGACTGTCGATGGGCATCGCCTGGGTGCTGGTCGTTGTGGCGGAAATGCTTGCGGTAAGAAGCGGCTTGGGGTACTTGCTTAACGACTCCTATCAGTTTTATCGAAACGACGTCGTGATCGCAACGATGCTGAGCGTTGGCGTTTTGGGCTATCTGTCAGACCGGATAGTAGTGCTTGTGCGCGACAGATTCTTGCGGTGGAATTCCGGGGAGACATACGGTGGCTAATATCGAATTCAGAAATGTTCGGAAGTCCTATTCAAGCCGTGGGAGCGATGTTTTGGCATTATCCAATGTGCAGTTGGAGATTGCAGATCGGGAGTTGGTGGCGATAGTAGGCGCCAGCGGCTGTGGTAAATCAACGCTTCTCAACATGCTTGCCGGTTTTGAGGCACCCAGCGCCGGCGAGGTGCTGTTCAACGGAGCGGAGGTTCGGGGGCCGGGCCCCGACCGGGGCGTCGTGTTTCAGCAGACAGCCCTGTTTCCTTGGCTGACCGTCGAGCAGAACATCCAGTTTGGTTTGAATCTGCAGGCAAATTGCCAGAAGGTTCCAGATCCAAAAAGCAAAGTCGACTCGCTACTGGCGCGTACTGGGCTTTCCGCTTTTCGCGACAGATGGCCATATGAGCTTTCCGGGGGAATGCGTCAGCGGGCCGCGATTGCCAGCGTCCTGGCGATAAATCCTTCTGTGCTTCTCATGGATGAGCCCTTTGGGGCCCTGGATTCGCTCACGCGCTCAATTATGCAGGACTTTTTGCTTGAGCTGTGGGAAGAGGATAGAAAGACGGTATTGCTTGTTACACACGATATCGACGAAGCAATTTACCTAGCAGATAAAACGGTGGTGATGAGCGGCCAGCCTGGGCGGGTTAGTGAGGTGGTAACGGTGGACCTGCCTCGGCCGCGCCATTTTGGCATGCATTCTGACCCGAGGTTCATAGAGCTTCGTGACAAAGTGCGTGACGTGGTCAGGGTGGAAGCGAGGCAAAGTGCGGCGGCTTGAGTAATAAACGCCAAGCAAACTGATCCACCCATTCTTTGCAGTCAGTGCGCAGCCACTACTGCGATTATGGAGGAATATGATGAAAGATAAAAACACGGATGCACCAGTGACGCAGGTGCTAAGAGGTGCAAGGGTGCTGGATCCGGGTCAGGGCATTGACGGAATGGTCGATGTTTTAATCCGCGATGGAAAGGTACTGGATATTGGCAATAACCTGGCGGCCGCGGATGCGGAGATCGTCGATTTGCATGGTGAGATCCTGACGCCTGGATGGATCGATAATCATGTTCATACATACGGCACGTTGGGTTTTGCGGATCCTGACAGTATTGGGATCTGGCAAGGTGTCACCAGCTTTGTCGATGCTGGAGGGCCGGGTATTGCTTCCATGGACGAGTTCATGGCGCTTTTGCACGGTAGAACCGATACGAATCTTTACGCGGGACCACTGATTCGGCCGCTGGGGATTATCGGCGCTCAGTTTACAGAGGGCGATATCCGCAGCCTTAATGGGTTTCCGATTCCAGATTGGCTTGATTTTATGGAAAGCAATCCGGGGGTTATCCGCTATCTGAAAATCGCGGCGCTAAGCAGCTTTGGCAGTGGCGCCATCAAGATGGGCAAGGGGCTTGCGGAGATAATCGGCGTGCCGCTTTACGGCCATATTGGCGAATTTCAGATGTTGCCCGAGAACTCTTCGGTTTACGAGATATTTCGCCTTAGTCAGGCGGGCGACATGATCGCCCATCCCTATCACAATAGCGGAGGGCGGATCATAGATCGCTCGAAAAAATTGATGCCGGAAGTTATAGATGCCAAACAGCGTGGCGTGCTGTTCGACATCGCTTTTGGAAGCTATAACTATTCGTGGGAGGTCGCCGAAGCCGCTTTTAGCCAGGGGCTTCCGCCGGACATTATCAGTTCCGACTTGCAGCAATTTAATGCAATTGGGCCAGCATATTCACTTTCCCATGTCATGAGTATATTGCTCCGCCTGGGCATGAGCTTCGAAGAGGTTGTCAAGGCTGTGACGGCCACTCCGGCTCATGCCTTGGGCATACAGGAAAAGGCGGGAAGCCTGCGTCCGGGCATGCCGGCGGAAATCACGATTTGCCGGATCATAGAGGGTGATTTCGAGTTTTCCGATACCGAAGGAAAAATGCGTTCGGCAGACAGAAAAATTATTCCGATTGCCGCGTTCAAGGGTGGCAAGAGATACGACACCGACTTGGTACGTTGCCAGAACGAAGACAATTGGCTGCTGCAGATTGCCGATGACCACGTTCCGCAGGCGGCAGCGAAGCTGAGTGCCGAACAAGTGGTATTCCTGGATTTACTGCGGCGGTCGCTGTCGTCGGTCACCTGGGTCTATAACCTGGACGATCTCGATTTGAAAAAAGCCCACGAACTGCGCGCAATATTCGATCAGACGCGAGGCAAAGCCGGGTTGCCGATGCGCGACGCTTTATTGGCAGTTTTTGCCTGCTTTTTAGAGCGCCCATTCACTATGCAAATTGGCTTGTTCTTGTTGCACATCGAACGGGATCTTTTGATTGGGCGTTTAGATGAAGTCGTACATTCAATGGGAGCACTGGCATGATCGAGAGCACCAGCATGACAGAGGCCAAGTCATGGACAAAAGTAGATGGGGCGAATTCCGAAACCACGATCTTTCCCGCTGTAGTCAAGGCGGGAGAAGCTCGGGTTGTCATTCTGGATACGGGAAAGGGATTGCGTGGCGTTGAGCTTGCATGTCCTCATCTGAAAGCCCCCATGAGTAAAGGCATCATGATGGGTGGTGGCACGATGGTTCGTTGCCCAAAACATAATTTTATTTTTCGGCTTAGCGATGGGAAGGGTGTCAATTGCGTTGGGCTGGAGCTGAAAGTGTACGAGGCCCGTTCGGACGGCGAGTGTATAGAGGTGCTTGTTTAACCTAACGTATTTATCAGTACCTAGCTGATTTTTGGATTTTTAAGAAGGAACCAAGATGCACAACATTCAAATAAGACAGGAAATTCTCGATCGCGTGCTCGCACGCCGC
>CALMPB010000114.1 GCA_937871985.1 uncultured Burkholderiaceae bacterium | reverse complement strand
CGCTATGAGATAGGATGTGTTGATGTACCGGTGCGGCAATGTCATCTACGTGTGGGCCCAGAATATCCTTTTCGATGAAGACGTCAGGTTGAGATGCCCCCCGTCGAATGGAGTACAGATGCACCATCTTCGCGACTGCTTTGGGGGAATGCCGGTCAAACCTCACCGCGCCACTAGGTAGGCGCCTAAAAACGCCAAGTTTCCCGTCTTTACCTGCCCATTCCGCAAGAAGAAAACGCGGAACAAAGTGATGGTTTCTGTGACTGTTGTTATTACTCATAAGTGGTTTAAATCGATTAATTTTCCTGACTCAAAGAATATCCCGCATATTCTTGGCAAGGATTTTTAATTAAAATATGGCAAAAATTCACCTTACTTCAGATAGCTTCTGCCAGAACCTCGAATGACCGGTTCCGGCCGATTGTGCGTCGCGAGCGAACGGATGCTACTGGCCGATTGTAGCCAAAACTCGGGGGCTGAAACCGGCCCGGAGCCGCCGTTGAGAGTCGCCACCCGGAAGCTGCCATTGATTTGCTACCCGCCGGCTTACAGTACCAAACGTGGTGTTGGAAATCCCGATCTCTGCCTACTGGCAAGCTATAGTTTGCTGAGTTGACGCGTGCCGGGTTTCGCAGATTTTTTATGCTTGGACGTTTGAACAGGCGCCCCTGTACAAGTTCAGGCTGAGGACCTCCTACAGGATGAATGAGTGTCCGGAATATCCCGTATGATCCATTTTATTTCGCAAGATTTGCGAGATACATTCTTTAGAGCGCATGGAACTTCCCGCTGATTTCAAGGTTGATGCCGGAATCTTGGAGCTCGAGGCCAAGATCGGTATCCGAGAGAATTTCTTCAAAGATCTTCTTAGGGAGGACGACTGGTCGTTTGTGATCAAGCTGCACGCCTTGTTCGAAGCGGCGTGCACACATCTGCTGCTATTCCACTTCAAGGAGCCTGAGCTCACGGACATCTTTGCCCGCTTGGAACTCAGCAACAAGGCGACTGGGAAGATCGCCTTTTTAGGCAAGCTCGAACTTCTCGGAAAGGACAATCGGCGCTTGGTCGCGGCTCTTTCGGAAATGCGCAACAGCCTTGTGCACGACGTGAGGAATACGGAGTTTTTGTTGGAGAAAATGGTCGCTGGGTTCGACTCCGCTGCATTGAAGCAGTTTGCGCTTGCGTTCAGCCCGTGCGAGACGCACATTCGAACGTTTCCTCTGAGTGCTGCCCCGAGGGGAAAGCTCGGATACGACGAGAAATTCCAGAAGGCCGCGTCGGTGGACGAAATGATGAAGCGAGCTAAGAGCTCGCCGAAGTACCACATTTGGCTTGGCGCCTATAACGTCATTGTCTCAATCGTGGACATGTATGGCTACAGCGACTACAAACAGTGGGTGAAAGCAAAGGCCATATTCGAGGAGGATGACAATGCTCTCTAACAAGTCGCTGCAGCGGACGGCTTCG
This sequence comes from uncultured Burkholderiaceae bacterium, assembly GCA_937871985.1. The sequence continues at coordinate 2,523 of CALMPB010000114.1, read as the reverse complement.
TCACTCGCTGAGCGTTAACGTTAGGCGTCGCACTAGCCTCAGTCTGTCCCTCGCCCGCTCTTGAGACAACGTGACATGGATACACCTCGCGTAGCAATCTTTGATAGATAGTGGCCAGTTCACTTCAACCCAGACCATCCCATTCCCGCCGTAGACGATCCGACAAATTGGGCAAGGCTCATGGATTCGTCCAGACTATCTGAGCCCTATGTATTCAACGGAAAGAATAAGTACCAAGTCCGAGAATGTGGGCAATGCCGCTAGCAACACACGTTTCGTGGGAAAATCACAGTAACTTCAGTTTTTTTATGCGGCTTTCATCGCGATATCTGAGCAGTCCGGATGTCAATTTTGCCGTAATAACAATAGCAGGCGACGCACACCGTCAGACCACGGTGTCGACCTGTGAGAGAGGCGCCAGGGGTATGTCCGTCAAACTGATTTCCCTAATTGATAAAGCACGGCCGCGCCGTGCACTCTTCACGACGTTCACTTTCAGCATCTCGTGGTTCGAGGCCATCCTTGTTCCTGCTCTGCGGCGCACCGGATGTGAGCAAATTGATGTGCTGGTTGACGCACGCTATGCGCGCCGGTCAACCGATGAAGCCTCGGGCCTCTACATTGGCAGCGCCTACCGCGTTATTCCGGTCTACATGGCCAAAACCACCGTGTTCCACCCAAAGCTCGTCTACCTTGAAGGATTTGACGATGTGGACCGGCTGGTCGTAAGCAGCGCCAACCTGACGCTTTCCGGGCATGGCAAGAATCTTGAGGTGCTCGACGCTATCAGCGCAGTCGATGAGCCCGGCGTGCTGGGCGATTTCGCGGAGTTCCTTGACGAACTTACTGCGAAATACGACTTCTCCGCAGACTATGCTGAGATTCTATCGAGCTACGGCACCAGTATCCGCTCGCGTCTTGCGAAACTTGGACCGGTCGATGATGCCAACCGCCGCGCGTGGCTCGTGCATACGCTCTCGCGCCCAGCGGCGGAGCAACTAATCGAACACGCCTACCGGCTCGACAACCCGCACACACTCACGGTTCTCTCGCCTTTTCACTCCCCCACCGGCTCCCCGTTGCAGGAACTGGCCGACGAAATCGGCGTGAGCAAAATCCGTATAGGCCTTGATGCCAAGAATCCGGTTGCCCCGTTCCTCAAGGATGGCAACGCGTTCGATGCGGTGCCGGGATTCGTGCGCGCCGACACTGACCACTTCGATCGCACGCTCCACGCGAAGTGTTTCGAGGTGCTAGGCGATGACGGCGTAGTCGTCATGACGGGTTCGGTGAACGCCACCACGCAGAGCCTGGCCAGCACGGATAACGTCGAAGTGTCGCTTGTGCGACTGATGGATGAGACGCCGTTTGCCTGGAAAAAGCTCGATAAGCCGAAGGAGTACAAGCCCTGCGAGTTCGACGTCGACGAGCTGACGGCACGCAACCCCGCATTGCAGGTGAGCCTTACGCCCAATAACTGGCTTGTTGGCCAGCTGTTCCCGTCGGGCTCGGACCAGCGCATCGCGCTCGAGGTGCTCGACGGGGATGTCTCGCGTTGTACGCAGCAGAACGTAGCGATGACCAACGGCGCATTCGATGTGCGTCTGAATCATACTCTCAACGCGGACAATGCCCTGCAGCTCAGGGTGACGGGAGAGGGCCTCGACGCAGTGGGCTGGATTAACGTCGAGCTCGACCTGCGTACAGCCCCGGCCCAGCGCGACCTCGCGAAGGCGTCCGCCCGTCTGCTCGCCGGCGAGCACCGCAACGCCGATCTCGACCAGATTACAAACTGGCTGCTCTCCCTGCAGTTGCGCCAGAAGCCAACTGGCGTACCGGGGCCGCGTCCTGGTGGCGTGGGACAAAAGAACCAGGCGCCGCCAGCGCGCAAAATGACGTACGCCGAGTGGCGCAAGAGCATTGAAGAAGCCCAGGAGGCGAGCGGCCAGCCCGCCGTTTCGCGGAACGCGATTGAAGCCGCTATCCAGTGGGTGAACCGCGACGTCAAGAAGCGCAAGGACATCCCCGACCTCAAGGCGCTCGACCCAAAAAAACAGGGTGGTAAGCCTGAGGGAAAATCAGGCACGCCGGGCCAGCCTGACACGCCGCAGGACAAGCCGAAGTTGAAGCCACGCTTCATCGCATCCGAGGAGGAAGAGTATTCGCAGCAGCCTGGGGAGCCCTCGAACAACGACGAAGCGAAGGAATCCGACGAGCGGTTCCTGCAGGCACTCGAAGCCATCCCGCACGGGCTTAAACTCGACGCGCGAGGCTCGATTGTGCCGCTGCTGGTCGAGCTTTCCGCGACACAGGTGCTCAAGCTCACGCTCAACATGCTTGGTCCTGTCAAGGATTCCGGTCGCCAGACTAGCCCGTTACCGCTCATTCAGGGCTGGCTGAACCTGTTCGCGCGATTTGATTACAGTGAGCAGAACCGCGAGGCGCTGATGCCGCTCTTCGCGGCGATGTCGTGCTGCGCTGCCGAGTTCCACGGCGATATTGTGCTGCCATCCGTCAAGGAGG
>CALMPB010000113.1 GCA_937871985.1 uncultured Burkholderiaceae bacterium | reverse complement strand
CCCCTGTAACCAGAGCAACCTTGTTATCGAATATCATGCTGTCCTACCTCTCTTTTTCTGTATCTTGGGATAGATCCCGTCCCGGCAGGATGGTCGGGACGGGGAGTGGAGCGTTATTGCCTTACACCGTTGTTGACGCCGCTGCCTCGCGGATCAACTGTTCGTAGCTTTTAGCTGGCAGGCTGCCTTCGACCCTTTGGGCACCGTTCAGTACTAAAGTGGGTACGACCCTGACGCCTTCTTGCATCCAACGTTTTTCCAAACGACGAACTTCTTCGATATAGGCGTCTGAACCCAGGATGGAGCGGGCTGTCTCTGCATTCAGACCTGCCGTAACAGCCGCCCTGATTAAAACCCCTGGATCTCCAGGGTCCTGGCCTTCGCTGAAATGGGCAGTCATCAATGCGCGCTTAAGTTCGACTTGCTTGCCTTCCAACCGCGCCCAATGCAGCAGCCGGTGAGCGTCGAAGGTGTTGTAGATTCGGCTGTCCTCGCTCAGGTTGAACGTGAATCCCACGGCGTCTCCCCGTTGACGGATGCTTTCGCGCGACGTCGCCCAGGAGGCTGGTGATGAACCGTATTTCTGACCGATGTGCTCGGTCAGGTTTTGTCCGCCTGCCGGCATGTCGGGATTCAGCTCGAAGGGCTGAAAGTGCACGTCGACTTCGATCTCTGGACCTACGGCTGCGATAGCGGCTTCCAGACTCTTGATTCCGATAGCGCACCACGTGCAAGAAATATCGGACACGAATTCAATCTTTACCGACTTGCTCATACTGCACCCTCCGCCAGTGTGTTTTTGACTTTGCCCTGCATGAACAATGTGGTGATGATCAATGCCAGTACTGCGAATGCCACAGCGGCCCATGGGGTGGCGAGCAGTCCAGGACCAGCGACCAGCTTGGCGCCGATGAAGGAACAGCTTGCTATTCCCAGATTGAACGCGGCGATGTTGAACACGGAAGCGGTATCGATGGCGTTCGGAGCTTCTACCTGGGCCAGGGCAACCACCGCCGATTGCATGATGGGCGAAATGGCGAAGGCGAAGATGCCCCACAGCGTGATGTTGATGAGCATGGGAAACAGATGATACACCGTCAGCGGGAGTGCCAGAAGGCTGAGGATCAGCCCGACCAGCATGATGCTCAGTGCTTGTTTGGAGCCCAGTGCATCCGCCAGCTTCCCGCCGATGAAGTTACCGACTACGGTGGCACCGCCGAACAACATCAACGCCCAACTGACCGTTGACTCGTTGACCCCGGTGACCTCGGTCATAAGTGGTGACAGGAAGGTGAAGACCACAAAAGTACCGCCGAAACTGAGTGCGGTAATCAGATACAAGCGGCTCAGTCGAGGATTGCCGAGCAACGCAAGCTGCGACAGGAATCCACTTTGTGGGGTATGGGGAATATGCTTGGGCAGAAACAGGAACAGTCCGATCAAGCTGATTATCCCGAGCGCTGTGACTGCCAGGAATGGCGTGCGCCAACCGAAGGCTTGACCAACCCACGAACCCAATGGAACACCAACGACCATGGCGATGGTGAGTCCGCCCATCATCACAGCGACAGCACTTGCACCCTTTGATCTGTCAACAAGCGACATGGCGACGGCAGCCCCCACACCGAAGAACACGCCATGGGCTACCCCCATGACGATCCGCGCTGCAAGCAGTGTTCCGTAGCCGGGAGCGAACGCGGCGGCAAGATTGCTCAGAGTGAAAATGACCATCAAGCCTATGATTAGCCCACGGCGGGAAAAACGCCCGGCGAGCGCAGAGAAGGTCGGACCTCCCACAGTGATAGACAATGCATAAAGGCTGACCAGAAGGCCTGCGGTGGGGACCGAGACGTTCAGATCTCGGGACATTTCAGGAATCAGACCAACAATCACAAACTCAGTCGTACCAATGGCGAATGTGGAGATGGCCAGCGCAAGCAGGGCGTACGGCATAATGAACTCCTAAGCGTATGAGGCTACTCGTGCAGCGGCGTGAGCAATGATTTCGTCTTCCTCGACGCTGGCACCGGAAATACCAACTGCTCCGATCAGATCTCCGTTTTTGTCGCGCAATACGACTCCACCGCCAAAGCTGATCAAGCCGCCGTTGGTGTGTTCCAGGGAGTAACAGATAGCACCCGGTTGCGCGATTTTGCCCAGCTCAGCGCTGTCTTTCTGAAACAGAGCGGCAGTACGGGCCTTGCGAGTGGCCACATCAATGGCACCCAGAATTGCTCCGTCCATGCGAACAAATAGAACCGGATGAGCAGCAGCATCGACGATGCTGATACACACCGCTGGAAAGCCTTCGGCGTTGGTTGTGGCTTTAGCAGCTGCCGCGACGGCTTCAGCGACTTCGAGAGGAAAACTCATTTCTATGCTCCAGATATTTAGGAAAAAGAGATCCGCTGCCGTCAAAAAACACAGCACCTTCAATATTTTTTATTTATGGATCAATCGCTCCATAAATATACGTGAGGCTTTGGAGCACTGTCAAGGGAGGCTTCTTTGATATCGGAAAGCGATTTGAAAAGCATGAGTGCCTCGGCGTGTCGCAAGAAGTAATCAGCTATAACGTTGAGGCCATCAATACGCACTGCCAGCAGCATTGATGGTCTGTTAGCCGGCCGAAGGCCCGCGCTGCCTCCCTATTTCCCACGACACCCCACCCCCGCGCATTGTCGCAGCGACCTGCTGCCCCAGCCGCTGTTCGATCACTGGCTTCCACGGCACCAGGCTGAACCCCATGCCGTCATCGAGCATGGCGTAGCGCCCGCTGGCGAGCATAACGCTGCGCCGGTAGATACCAGCCACGCGCTGCCCGTCGGCCACCAGCCGATGTTCCAGCCCGGTGTCGGCGGCAATGTCTTGCGCGGTCTTCACCAGCTCGCGGTTGCGTAGTGTCGCCAATAAATTGCGCGCCAGGATCACACGCTGCCCGCGCCGCTCGGCCAATCCCTGTTCGCCCAGGAAGTCGGCGCGCTGTTGCAATGCGTTCTTGACCTCGCGGCCAAAGCCCATATCTCCCAAGCCCTTGCCGCCGCCGATCAACTGCTGGTCCAGCCAGGTCGCGCCGATCACGCGGGCCTGCCGCTCAATGGGCATGTGTGATTTCAGCTCCACGGCCACGCCGCCCAGGCGCTGTGTGTCGTACTGGCGACCCCGCTCGGGCAAGTCGTCTAGCACCTTCCAGACGCCTTCGGCCAGCCGTTCCACAAGGCCAGCACGGCGCAGGGCTTCCAGTCGGCGGACATGGGCTTCGACTACTTCACTGGGATCGCGGTCAGGGTGCGGCTGGGCTTTGGCAACCGCCAGATGATGGTCGGTGCGGTAGATGCCATCGGCGGCCATCGCTGTAATGGTCTTGTCCGCCGCACGGGCGGCGGCCGATCCCTTGATCTCCACCACCGCACCAGTCGGGTACTGCTCCAGTTCCGTCCTGGGCGGTAGCACGACATAGTGCGCCTTGCCATCGGTGCCATCGACAATCAAGTAACTCTTGTCGTACAGCTCGTCGGTCAGCCCCTTGCCAGCCACGCGACCGACAAGGGTGCGGCCATCCTCGCCGGGCTGAAACACGGCCAGATCGCGCTGCTTGCCGCTCATGGCCCGCTGCATGGTGCGGATGATGTCGCCGCGTTCGCCCATCGCCCGCAGCGTGGGTTCGGCATCGGCATGGACAGCCCAGACGCCGGTCTGCATTTCGCTCGCCAGCCCCATACGCTGTAAGCGTTGCAGGCGTCCCACCAGCAGCAGCCGCTGGTGTTGCAGTCGGGGTTCCGCCTCCAGCCGTGCGGTGCGCACCACTCCATCCACGGCCTCGCGCTGCAAGGTGCGGTCTAACCCCGTCCATCGCTCCTGATCGACTTCGCGTTGCATGCCACGCTGGATCTCCAGTTCGGTACGCGGCCCCAGCCATTCAGTCGCCAGTTCCGAGGCCCGCTCGCGCATCCCCTGGCTGATGTAGTCGCGGGAAATGATGAGGTCACGGCCACCATCATCTTTGCCGCGCAGAACGACGTGCGTATGCGGGTTGTCAGTATTCCAATGATCGACCGCTACCCACTCCAGCCGCGTGCCCAGATCGGCTTCCATGCGGGCCATCAGGTGGCGGGTGTAGGTGCGCAGATCGTCGAGCTGTTCGGCCTCTTCGGGCGAGACGATGAGGCGGAATTGGTGCCTGTCCTCGCGGCCTCGTTTCTCAAAGGCAGCCAAGTCGGCATCATCAGTCGCCGGGCCATAGGCGTTGCCCGGTTCGCCATCGCGCCCCACACCTTCGCGCTCGATGTAGCGCAGGTGCGTAGCCGTCGAACGCGGCCCGGCCTTGGCGAGATTGACCAGCCGGGTCTTGATGGTCACGCGCCGGGAACCAGCGGTCAGCGATGTACCGGTAAAGCGGGCTGCGACGTGTCCGCGCCCCAGCCGGGCACCGGGTCGATGGCTCGCCTTGGCGGCCTTGACTCCGGCCTTGCTCGTCTGGCGCAGCACCTGGCTGATGAAGGCGTCGCCGCGCTGCTTGGGCGCCCCTGGGCGGATGCGAAAACGGTCATCATCGTTGCGGTTCATGCGCTATCCCCATCCAAGGCTGTCGCAGCCAAGCGTGCGAGGCACGCGCTTGGCTCAATGCCGACAAGGCCTTGGCGATCCACGCGGCACGGTGCCGCAACCAGCGCGTGCCGCGCCGCCCCCACGTGCAGACTGCTTTTTCGCGCAACAACGTGCCGCGACCTTTTATCTTGCCCTGCATCTTTTCCTGGCCTAACGGCACGGGAATGCGATGCCCCGGCGGCGCTGCGCAGAGCGCAGTCTGCCGACCGACGAACGCCTGCCATGCCGCAGGCATGGTGCGTTCGTGGCAAGCAATCTGCACAGGGGAATGCACGCCGAAGTGCGCATGGACATGCGCAGCGGCGTGCAAAACCATGCAGCGCAAAAGCCACAGAGGATGCCGTGCGAAGTGCAGCGCGGATGCGCTCGCACTGCACGCATGGCGACACGGCGAACACATGCCCATCGGCACGCCTGATAGCACGACAACAACAAGCAGTAGCGCGACGAGTGTGCTGCATGGAAGACAAAGGTCAACGTGCCAGCGAGGCAGGAAGTCAAGCAAGGTCATCACTGCTTCTCCAAGTAGATGGGATGCGCTGTGCCGATCACGGCGGATGTCTGGATCGGCCCGAAGTAACGGCTGTCGAACGACGCCGGATTGGTCGCACTCAACAGGAACAGTTCGCCATCGGCCAGCGGTCGACACTGCGGCCAGGATGGCAAGGAACGGCCCATGCGGTCGGCAGGCTGCACGGCAACCGCCGGCACGCCGTCGATGTGCACCTGAGCGTCCACGATGCAGACGTGTTGTGGCGCGACCGCGCCCACACGTTTGAGCAGTGGGATGTGCAACGACAGGTAGCCGCGCTGTGCAGCCAGTGCGGCTGCGTCTGCCGGAAGTCGGGTCAGCACGATGTTGCCCACGGACAAAGGACGTGGCGGCGAGTCGGCCCGCTCAATGCGATACCAGCCGACCGGAACACTGTCAGAGCGGTTGTAGATGACGTGCGCCGCAGGCTGCACGAAGGACGCCCAGGCCAACGCAGCGAGGCCGCAGGCGGACAGGACGGCCAGCACGATGCGAATGCGCGGACGCGAGCGAGGTTCGGCTGTCATTGCAATCCCCTCCCAGCCAGCCAGGCGATGTGCCGCTCGGCGCTGTAATTCGGCAGCGAAAGGCGCGCTGCCAGACGGTTGCCCAACGTGCGCCAGTACGCGGTCGACACGTCGATAGCGGCGATACCCAACGCTTCGATAGCGTCGATTTTTTCCAGCACGGCGCGCACCTTTTGGTCGCCCTCGACATGCAGCAGCAGGCGCGCGCCGGGCTGTACGCCGGGGATGCGCTGCACCGTGTCCAGTGGCGTGCAAGCCTGCATTACCATGAGCTGCCAGCGCGTGGTGCCGTAGTCGTTGGCCTGCCAACGCACACGACAGAACACGGACGCGGGCAGGAACATTGCGCAGCGCCGCCAGCGATCGAGCTGGAGCGTGCGTGCCGGTTCGCCAAAGCGCAGGTAGAGGTTGAAACGCCGGTCAATGAAGGCCAGCGAGACGCGAATCAGTGGCACGCTGTCGGCCTGGCCGGCGAGTCTATGTGGCGGTTGTATGAGTGCAGCCGTTTCTGCTACCGGCTGCACTTGATGGTTTGCAGTCATGGTGTGTTCTCCGGGAACTCGCGCTCCAGCAGTGCGCGCAGCAAGTCGGCCACAGTCATGCCTTGCGTGAAGGCCGAGACCTTGATGCGCGCCCGCAAGGCGGGTGTGATGTCGATGGTCAGGCGGGCCGTGTAGAGGTCGCCTTTCTGGAGGTCGGCGGTATCGCCCTGACGAATCCACGCCTCGGCGTGCGGATTCGTGGGCGGACGCGCACCGATGGTGATGCGCTTGCCCGTGCGTTTGCCGTTCGGTGAGTTGCTGTCGCTGCTCATGGCGACCACCGCAATAGTTCATCCACCAATGCAGTGATTTCGCGTGCGGCGGCGCTGTCCGGTGCCAATTCGCGGGCG